>CALALQ010000489.1 GCA_937925595.1 uncultured Demequina sp.
CTCGACCAGCCCGTCGAACTCCTCGCCGAGACCGACCATCAGGCCGGACTTGGTGATCACCTTGCCTTCGCCCATCTCGCGGGCGAGGCGGAGCACCCGGGCCGAACGCAGGAACTTCGAACCGCGCCGGGCCTTCGGGTAGAGCCGCGGCACGGTCTCCAGGTTGTGGTTGAAGACATCCGGCCGTTCGTGGACCACCCGGGCCAGCGGCATCTCCTGGCCGCGGAAATCGGGGGTGAGGATCTCGACCTTGCAGTCAGGGGCCTGGGCCCGGATCGAGCGGATCACACCGACGAAGGCCGAAGCTCCGTAATCGGGCAGGTCGTCGCGATCGACCGAGGTGATCACGGCATGGGAGAGCCCGAGGCGCTTCACCTGCATCGCCACCCGGGCCGGTTCCAGCGGATCGTTGTGAGTCGGCTTGCCCGTCTGGACGTTGCAGAAGCCGCAGCGGCGGGTGCAGACGTCCCCGAGGATCATGAAGGTCGCGGTGCCGCGCTCCCAGCACTCGCCGATGTTGGGGCAGTTCGCCTCCTCGCAGACCGTGTTCAGGCTCTCGCCGTCGATCATCTGCTTGATCTCCCGGTAGACCGGGCCGCCGGGGGGTGGCACCTTCAGCCAGGACGGCTTGCGGGAACGGAACGGGATCGCGTCCTCGCTCTGGACATCACCACCACCCGGGTTGGCCCGCGAGCGAGTGACATGAATGCGCTCCGTCGAGACGAGCCTTTCGGGTTCCCCAGAGGGAATTGCGAGCTTTGTCATGGGCTCATAATAGATTAAGCCGACTAGTCATTATACTCTCCCCGATGGAGGAGCCGCTGCTCATCGAGCGCCAGGGAGCGACCTGGCTGTTCGTCCTCAACCGACCTACCCGTCTCAACTCGGTCAACGCCGCGATGAGCAGGGCGATGAACCAAGGTCTGAGCGAATTCCAGGCAGACCGGGAGGCTCTGGTCGGGATCGTCACCGGCAGCGGCGACCGTGCGTTTTCGACCGGAGCGGACCTGAAAGAGGTTGCCGCCGGGGGGCTCGCCGACATAGTCGAAGCTGAGCCAGGTGGATTCGCCGGGGCCCGGCATCCACGGTCCAAGCCTCTGATCGCGGCTGTCAACGGGCTCGCGCTCGGCGGCGGCTTCGAGATTGCCCTGGCCTGCGACTTGATCGTCGCCAGCGCTCAGGCCGAGTTCGGCCTGCCGGAGGTCAGCCGCGGCTTTCTTGCCGGGGCGGGCGGGCTGCAGCGCCTGCCGCGTCTGATCGGCTACGCGCGGGCGATGGAAGTGATCCTGGCCGGCGCTCGGATCGACGCCCAGTCGGCTCATGGGCTGGGTTTGATCAACGTCGTCACCGATCCCGATGACTTGATGGATGTTGCGAAGCAGATGGCGGCGCGCATCGAGGCGGGTGCCCCCCTGGCGATCCAGGAAAGTCGGAAAGTAGCCCGCCGGGCGGTCGAGGACTCGGAGTCGGCAGCCTGGGACTGCACGGACGAAGCCTGGGAGGTTGTCTTGAGCAGTGACGACTACCGTGAAGGCGTCGCCGCGTTCACTGAAAAGCGAGATCCGGAATGGACCGGTTCGTGAGCTGAGGTCGGTCTCGTACTTGACAGGGTCGGCGGCGCTGAGGTAAGCTATACCGATCGTTCGGTCTTATATGAGGGAAGGCTGCAGAGCAGGTGCTCTTCGGCCGAAACATAAGTCCACAACCTTTGAGGAGAGGTGAACATGGAGTATCAGGTCGGAATCGATATCGGTGGAACCTTCACCGATTGTGCGGTGGCGACATCAGATGGGGACATCCTGAGTTCCAAGGTTCCTACGACTGCGAACCCGGCCGACGGCTTCTTCGATGCGCTCGGTTCAATGGCGGAGGGCATCGGGATCTCGACCATGGACCTGCTCAAGTCGAGCCCCCATCTGGTTCACGGCACGACGGTCGCAACCAACGCCTTCACCCAGAAGCGGGGTGCCAAAGTCGGTCTGATCACGACGAGAGGGCATCGCGACGCGATCCACATGATGCGCTCGATCGGTCGGGTCGCGGGGTTGCCCCCCGAAATGCAGATCCACGCGGCCGGGACATCCAAGCCCGACGCGATCGTCCCCAAGTCTTTGATCGCCGAGGTGAGCGAGCGCCTCGACTATGCGGGCGACGTAGTGGTGCCCTTCAACGAGGAGGAAGCGCGGGAAGCTTGCGAGTCGTTGCTCTCACAGGACGTCGAAGCTGTCGCTGTCAGCTTCCTGTGGTCCTTCCTGAATCCCGATCACGAGCTGCGCATGCGGGAGATACTGATCGAAGCCAAGCCGGACCTCTTCATTTCGCTTTCGAGTGAAATCGTCGCCAAAGCCGGCGAATACGAACGTACCGCGTCCGCCGCCGTCAACTCGTACGTCGGGCCGTTGACCAGCACCTACATCGGCAATCTCGACAGCCGCCTGCATGAGGTCGGCTATGGATCCAGGCTCAGGATCACTCAATGCACCGGCGGCGTCCTCTCCGCGGAGGAAGCGGTCAAGGCGCCGCTCCTCCTGCTCGAATCGGGTCCGGTCGCCGGTGTGGTCGGATCACAGCACCTGGCCAGCTCGATGGGCTACAAGAACGCCATCGCTACCGACATGGGTGGAACCACCTTTGACGCCGGGCTGATCGTCGACGGCCGCCCGGTCGAGGCATCGACCACCGTGATGCAGCAGTACGAGTTCTATCTGCCATCGGTCGAAGTTCAGTCGATCGGCAGCGGCGGAGGCAGCATCGCCCGGGTCGAGGAGCCGCTTGGCCTACTGAAGGTGGGTCCCCATAGCGCCGGCGCCATTCCGGGGCCGGCCTGCTACGGAAAGGGCGGCACCGAACCGACCGTAACCGATAGCGACGTGCTGCTCGGCTACCTCAATCCGAAACAGAAGCTGGGTGGGTCGATCGACCTCGATCCAGAGGCCGCCGAAGCTGCGATCAAACCGGTCGCCGAGCGCCTGGGCCTCTCCGTCCTCGAAGCGGCGGCCGGCATCGTCCGGATAGTCGACAGCCAGATGGCCGATGCTATTCGCACGCTGACGGTCTCACGCGGATACGACCCGAGGGATTTCGTGCTCTTCGCGTACGGCGGCGCCGGTCCGGTTCACGCCGGAGGCTACTCGGCTCAACTGGGGGCCGAACAGATAATCGTCCCTCGCGGAGACCTGTCCTCGGTCTGGTCGGCCTTCGGGTGCGCTACCGGAGACATCGTGCATTTGCGGGAAGCGAGACCGATGTTGAAGTCGCCGTTCGACCCGGGAGAGCTCGCCAAGGTTCGTGACGAACTCGTCGACGAAGCTCGGAGCAGCCTCGCTGATGACGGGATAGACACATCGACGGCCGAGTTCCAGGCCTCGGTGGAGGTCCGGTTCAAGGCTCAGGCCCACGAGATCACCGTTCCCATCGATTTTGGCCCGTTGACCAGCGATGACATCACAGATCTCGAGGCGGCCTTCATGGCCGCCTACGAAAAGCGCTTCGGCCGTGGTGCTGGATACCGAGAAGCAGCGCTGGAGTTGGTCACCGTGAGGGTTCGCGGTATAGGGCCCGTGCCCAAGCCGCAATATCAGGCTGGGGATGCCGATCACAGCGTCCCCGACCCGGTCGGTACCAGGCAGGCCTACTGGCCCACCCTTGGTGAGAAGAGCGAGACACCCTGCTACGACGGACCGAAATTGAGCGCTGGAGCCCGGATCGAGGGCCCCGCGATCGTCGACTTCCCCGATACCGCGGTGGTGATCCATCCCGGACAACGGGCCGATGTCGACATCACGGGGAACATAGTCATTCAACTGCCGACTCAGGGCAAATAAGGAGGAGAACTGTGAGCACCGAAACAAAGTGGGATGGCCGGTTTCTTTCCTACCGGCCGGAGGAGCCGCTTCCGATCCCGGACGCCGTACCCCTGCACACCGAACGGGCCGAGGACATCGACCCGATCACCTATGAGGTGGTGCGCCACGCTCTTTGGAGCATCAACGAGGAGCACGGACGCACGATCGAACTGGTCAGCGGTTCCCCGGTTGCCCTGTTCGCCCGTGACTTCAACACGGCATTCCTGACCGAGAGCGGCGGCTTCGTCTTCTTCGGCCCCTATATCCAGTTCCTGACCGGTGGTTCGGATCTGGTCGTGAAGTGGATCCTCGAGAACCTTGGCGAGAATCCGGGCATAGAAGAAGGCGACATGTTCCTGGTCAACGATCCGTGGATCGCGGGTACCCACCAACCGGACGTATTCATCGTCGCCCCGATTTTCGTCGACGGAAAGATCTTCTCTTGGACCGTCAACGCCATGCATCAATATGACCTCGGTGGCAGCGTTCCGGGTAGCTTCTGCATCGACGCCACCGAGATCTACACCGAACCGACGAGGTTCCCTCCGATCAAGATCGTCAAGAACGGTGAGATCCAGCGCGATGTGGAGGAGATGTACCTGGCTCAGAGCCGGCTACCGGATATCGTCGGGCTGGACCTCCGAGCTCAGATCGCCGGCAACAACGTCGCTCGCGAGCGGCTGCTCGCCCTGATCGACCGCTATGACGCGCCGACGATCAAGGCGGCGATGTCCAAGGTCGGCGAGGACGCCGAGAAGTTGTTCGCGATGAAGCTCGGCAAGATTCCCGATGGGGAATGGAGCGCCCGCTCCTATCAGGAGATCTCCGGCTTCGGTGATCGTGGGGTGTACCGGGGCGTGATGACTCTCAAGAAGGAGGGAGACATCCTGACCTTCTCCAACGCGGGGAGCGACCCTCAGATCGGTTGTCTGAACAATACATTCGGCGGATGGCGCGCCGCCGTGCTGTGCGTGCTCAGCTCCTCTCTGCTCGCCGACCAGCTGTATGCGTTGGAAGGGCCGTTGCGTCACATCGAGTTCGACGCCGAACCGGGGCTGATCAACTGCGCGAAACAGCCGAGTTCGATCTCTTGCTCTGGTGCTTTCGGCATGGAATGGGCGGTGACGATGGCGGCTGAATGCATCTCGAAGATGCTGGCAACGAGCCCTGAGTTGAAGGGTGACATGAACCTGCCGGGTGGGCACAGCATCGCTGCCGGGACCACGGTCTACGGCACGAACCAGTCCGGAGAGCCTTTTGGCACGGTGATGTTGGATCACCTGGCCGGCTCGCTCGGAGCATTCCCGGACCACGACGGCACCTCGACCGGCGGGTTCTTCTGGAGCCCGACCGCGATGATTCCCAACGTCGAGTTCAACGAGGAGTACTATCCGCTTCTCTACCTGTACCGGCGGGAAGTGCGTGACGGGGGCGGCGCCGGCAAGTTCCGCGGCGGATTGCCGGGGGAGATGGCGTTCATTCCTCACAAGACGGATGACTTCGCCCACTCGACGTTCGGTGGTGGCGTGGTTGTGCCAACCAGCACCGGACTGTTCGGCGGGCATCCGGGCTGCCCGAACTGGTACTGGATGGTGAAGGACTCTGACATCCTCGAGCAGTTCAAGGCGAGCCGCATGCCGGCCGAGCTCGACGAGTTGAAGGGCGAACTAGTTGCCCTCAACCCCAAGGATCCGGCGATCCCTCAAGCGGCCGCCGACGTCTATCACGTCAACTGGAACGGCGGCGGAGGCTACGGCGATCCGCTCGAGCGAGATCCAGCCAGCGTGGCGCGTGACCTGGAGCTCGAGCTGATTACCCCGGAGACGGCGGCGGAAGTCTATGGCGCCGTGATCCTTGACTCGGGTGAAGCCGATCTCGAAGCCACGGCGAAGCGTCGGCGTGAGCTACGGGCCGAACGGTTGCGTGCGGCCGGGGTCGACGGCGATCCGACAGAGATCGATGCCGGCCGAGCCGCGGAAGGCGACGCGATCACCGAGTCGCTGGTCGTGGACGACGACGGAATCTCCTGTGCTCGCTGCGGATACGACTTGGCTGACAGCACCGATGGCAGCTACAAGGCCGGGGCGGCGATGATCGAAAGTTCGGTCGAAGTCGCCACGCCGCTTTCCAAGGATCCGTCGATCTTCGTCGATCCGAAGCTCTTGTTCCGCCAGTTCGTTTGTCCCGGATGCGCGACCCAGCTCGAAACCGAGGTGGCGTTGGAAGGGGACCCGATTCTCGACGACGTCCGCATCGCAACCCGGGTCTGAAGGAGGTTGTCTGAAGGAGGTTAGATGAGCAACAACAAGCAGAAGATCTCGGTCGACCGCGACCGTGCCCGGGAGGTGCTGGGCGACGTGCTGCGCTGCCGAAGCGTCCTCTCCGAACCGACCGGATGCGACGAGCTGGTGGCGACATGGATGCGGGAGCTCGGATTCGACGTGAGATCATTCCGTCGGCCCGGCTACCGTGGAGGCAAGTCCATCGTCGCCCGCCTGCGGGGTGCCGGTGACGGACCGGTGGTCGCGTTCGACGGTCACTACGACACCGAGCCGGCAGACCCGGCTCGGTGGTCTGTAGACCCGTGGTCGGCAACCGAAAAGGACGGAGCCATGATCGCCCGCGGGGCTGTGGACAGCAAGGGAAGCCTGGCCGGCATGGTGCTCGCTCTGGAGGCGATCGTCTGGTCGGGCGCCGAGCTCTCAGGTGACCTCATGCTGATCTCTCCTGGCGACGGCGAAGCCGAGTTCGGCTCCGCGTTCTTGATGGCCGAGGATGGCACGGTCGACGATGTCGACTACATCATCTCGGGCGAACCCACTGGTCTCGACGAGATCGGCGTCTCCTATCTGGGCAGCTCCCTCTGGAGGGTCTCTGTCAAGGGTCGCTCAGCGCATGCGACCCAGCCGGAAGAAGGTGTGAACGCCATCTACCAGGCGAGCCAGGTGATTCAGGCGGTCGAGGAAGGAAAGCTGACCTTCAGGCACGAGCCGCATCCTTTCTTCACTCCGTTCGGCATTGTGCACGGCATCAGGAACAAGGCTCAGGCTGAGATTCCCGACGAGTGCACGTTCATCATGATCGTCTTCTCGGTGGCCGGGATGACCCTGAGCTCGATCGAGGAGGACCTCAACTCGTTCATCGGTGATCTTCAGGGTGAGATCCCCGACTTGGAGGCATCCGTCTCCCTGATCCCCCGCGAGACCCACATGTGGCTGCCTCCGGTCGACGAACCGACGGACTCACCGATCGTCGGTGCGATCCAAGACGCCGCGAAGGCGATCGAAGGTGTGGACGCCGAGGCGACCAAGATGCGGATCGGCTACGTTCCGACCGCCGCCACGGTGAGCCGGATGCAAGGACGGGACAAGCGTCCAGTCGTCGTCACCTACGGCCCCGGTGACTACCGTCAGGCTCACTCGGTTGACGAGGAAGTGTCGGTCGAAGAGGTAGCGAAGTTCGCTGAGATATATGCGAACGCGGCGCTCTCGCTGGTCGGGTGAAGAAGAGGGCCTGCGCGTGAACCTCTACGCCGTGAACGAGCGCATGGCGCGGCAGCGATCACAGTCGACCTTCCTGAAGGGTGACGGCGAGACGATCTCGTACGCTGAGTTCCATCGTCGGGTCGGTCGCAGCGCCGCCACGCTCGCAGCGCTCGGAGTGGGTCGGGGCGACCGGGTCGCCTCGATCCTCCACAACCGGGTGCTGGGCCTGGAGCTCATGTACGCCTGCGCCTGGCTGGGGGCGATCTGGTCCCCGGTCAACTGGCGCCTGGCCGTTGCGGAGTGGGGCTTCATCCTGAATGACCTCGAGCCTACGGTGGTGGTGGTCGAGGACGATCTGCTGGCCGATGTGGACAAACTCGGCGGTGGGTGGACCCTCTTCGCGGTCGACGCGCCATCCGAGCGCGCTTGGACTGCTCGGACATCGGCCGAGAGGGCGCCAGATCCGCCTCTGGCGCCGGTCCGACTCGATGAGCCGGCTCGGATCATGTACACGTCCGGGACCACCGCCCATCCGAAGGGCGTGATCCTGAGCCACGGGAACATCCTGTTCAAGAACGCCGCGTACGAGCGCGAGTTCGACCTCCGTCCCGACGACGTGGTGTTGATGATGGGGCCGATGTTCCACGTGGGCGGTCTCGACGCCCCAGGCGTCGCGATCGTGAACCAGGGCGGAACCCTCGTCGTGCTCCCGACCTTCGAGCCGTCGCTCGTGCTGGAGACGATCGAACGGGAAGGCGTCACGGTGCTCTGGTCGGCACCGACCATGACCGAGATGATCCTGGCCGCGGCCGACGAGCTCCCAGGCGCTGCCACCGCCAGCGTGCGGGTCGTCCTGACAGGTTCGAGTCAGTCGTCGCCGGACCTGCTCGGTCGGGCGACGACCGCATTCCCGAACGCGGTCATCGCGGACGGATACGGGATGACAGAAACGGCTTCAGGAAGCCTTTTCATCGATGTGCGGAGCCATCCAGAGAAGGCTGGCGCCGTCGGTTCCATAGATCGGCCGGTGATGTACGAACGGATGCGGGTGGTCGACGCCGAAGGCCGCGATGTGGAAACGGGCGAACCGGGAGAGATTCTGGTTTCGGGCGGGAAGCTGTTTCAAGGCTATTGGCGCAACGAACAGGCAACGAGGGAAACGCTGGACGAGGAGGGCTGGTTCCACACGGGCGACATCGGCCTGCTCGACGAGGACCGCTTCCTCTACGTGGTCGACCGCCAGAAGGACATGATCAAGAGCGGAGGGGAGAACATCGGCTCGCTGGAGATCGAGCGGGTGGTCGGAGCGATCGACGGAGTGGAATCAGCGGCTGCGGTGGCGGCTCCCGACGAGAAGTGGGGAGAAGTGCCGGCCGTGTTCGTGGAGGCTCTGCCGGGAAGCTCGGTCGATGCGGAGCTCGTGCGTGAGAGGTGCAGGTCGAATCTCGCGAAGTTCAAGGTTCCCAAGTACGTGCATATCGTGGACTCGGTGCCCAGGACGCCGAGTGGCAAGGCTCGCAAGGGCGAGCTGAGAAAACTAGCCGCCGAATTGGCCGGCCGACCGGAGGTACAGGCATGAGCACCACACCGATTCCGCTGACCGAGAACCGCGAGGTTCCTCTGTCTCGAATGCGTCGGGCGATCGGGAGAGCGATGACCGCGAGCGCGGCGATTCCGCAATTCACGGTTGAACGGGTCGTTTCCACTGCGGCCCTCTCTGACCAGAGGGCACTATTCGACGCGGCGGACCGGATCTCGTTCACCGACCAGTTGGTTGCCGCGGTATCGCGGGCACTGGTTGCCCATCCACGGCTCAACGCGACCATCGTTCCCGAGGACAAGATCATCGTCGAATTGGCCAGCGTCAACATCGGCCTTGCCTTCGCCGTGGACGACGGGCTGATTTCTCCACCGGTCATGACGGCGGACCGCCTCAGTCTCAAGGATCTGTCAAAGGCTCGACGTGAGATCGGCGAAGCGGTTCGTTCGGGAAATGTGAGTCCTGCGGCACTGGCCGAAGTGACCTTCACTATCTCGAACTTGGGGCCCTTCGGCGTGGACCGCTTCACGGCATTGGTCGTGCCCCCGCAGGCGGCGATTCTAGCCGTGAGCGCGGTCAATCCTGAAGGGCGGATGTCGCTGTCATTGTCCTGCGATCACCGTGTGGTGGATGGAGCCCCGGCTGCCGAGTATCTGCGCGACGTGGCGGACGCGCTCGAAGAGCCCGGATGGATGACTGAGCTCGAGACCGCGGAGGAAAGCAAGTGAGCGCGGTGGAAAAGGGTCTGCTGCTTCGACTCTTCGAAAAGATGGTCCTGATCCGACGGTTCGAAGAGGAAGTGCAGCGCCTCTTCAAAGACAACCGGCTTCCCGGCTTCGTTCATGTCTCGATCGGCCAGGAGGCGGTGGCGGCGGGGGCATGTGAGCCGCTCCGTGACGACGATGTGATCGTCACCACCCACCGGGGGCACGGTCATGTCTTGGCCAAGGGTGGAGACCTGGACCGCATGTTCGCCGAGCTCTTCGCGCGCGACGAGGGGCTCTGCCGCGGGGTCGGTGGATCGATGCATCTGATCGACAAGAAATGCGGTGTGCTTTGCGCCAACGCGATCGTCGGCGCCAGCATCGGGCTCGCCACCGGAGCTGGGTTCACCTATCAGGTGGAAGGCACCGACCAGGTTGCGATGGCCTTCTTCGGAGACGGTGCGGTAAACACCGGCAGCTTCCATGAATCGCTGAACCTCGCCGGAGTATGGGAGCTGCCGGTCGTCTACCTGTGCGAGAACAACGGCTACGCGGAGATGACTCCAGCCGGCGTTCAAGCCAAAGTGACCGACGTGGCCAGCCGTGGCGCTTCTTACGGGATCGAGTGTGCTTCCGTCGACGGAAACGACGCCGTTGCGGTCCACGACGCCGTGGTGGTGGCTGTAGAGCGGGCCAGGACAGGGAAGGGTCCGACCCTGGTCGAATGCAAGACGTTTCGTCTGGCGGGACATTATGAGGGCGATCAGGAGAAGTACCGGCCGGAAGATGAGGTCGAATCCTGGACTGTCTTCGACCCGTTGCAGAGGGCTAGGAAGGAGCTGCTCGCCGAAGGGGTCGGCGAAGTCGAACTCGAGTCGATGGTCGCCGAGGCGGACCGCCGCCTGAGCAATGCGATCGCCTTCGCCGAAGAAGGGTCATTGCCGGCGGTCGATCTCGAGCGTCTGACCTACCAGGAGGTTCTCAATGGCTGAACGATCCGGACGCAAGCTGAAGTACTGGCAGGCGATCAACAAGACGCTGGCCGCCGAGATGGAGCGCGACGAGCGGGTTTGTGCCTTCGGCGAAGACATCGCGGTCGGCGGAGGGTCATTCGGCGCCACACGAGGTTTGCTCGATAAATTCGGGTCCAGCCGCGTGCGGGACACCCCGATCAGCGAGCTCGCGATCGCTGCGGTCGGCACCGGCTCCGCGATGACCGGGTTGCGGCCCGTCATCGAGATCATGTACATGGATTTCATTCAGCTGGCGCTCGATCAGATCGTCAACCAGGCGGCGAAGATGAGGTTCATGGCCGGTGGCGCCTATTCGGTGCCTTTGACCGTGCGGACGCTGGTCGCATCGAGAACCCAGAGCGGTCCTCAACACAGCCAGAGCTTCGAGGCCTGGCTCGGAGGCGTCCCCGGCCTACGGGTGGTCTGGCCGACCACGCCCGCCGATGCGGCCGGATTGTTGCGGACTTCGATTCGCAGCGAGGATCCGGTCGTCTTCATGGAAAGCCTTTCCCTGTGGCGGACCTCGGGTGAGGTGCCCGACGAGCACGTGGTTCCACTTGGCAAGGCGGCAGTCCGCCGGCCAGGTCACGACGTGACCTTGGTCTCGGCCGGCGGAGCGGTCGCGACCGCGGTCGAGGCGGCCGAGCAGTTGGCCGTCGATGGCATCGAGGCGGAGATCATCGACCTTCGGTCGATCAGCCCGTTCGACGCGGAGGCCGTGATCGAGAGCGTCGCCCGAACCGGCGCGCTCGTCGCCGTGCAAGACGCCCCGGTTCCGTTCGGCATCGGAAAGATGGCGATCTCAAGCGTTGCTGAGGAAGACCCGACACTGTTGCGCTCGGCTCCGCGCGTGGTGGGCCCTCCCTTCGCACCGACACCGTTTTCTCCGGAGCTGGAGAAGCGGTTCTATCCGACAGCTGAGCAAGTGGTCGCTGAGGTCAAGGCAGCGATCGATCGATGAGGTGACATATGCATGAGTTGAAGCTGCCCAAGTGGGGCCAGGTGATGGAAGACGCGACAGTGATCGAGTGGCTGATCCAGGTTGGAGACGAAATCTCGGTCGGGGATGCCCTGGTCGAGGTGGAAACCGACAAGGCCGACGGTGAAATCGAGTCCGAAGTCGCCGGCGTGCTCGAGGAGATCTGCGTCGAAGCCGAGGAGACCGTGCCGGTCGGCACTGTTCTCTGCCGCATTCGGGAGGCAGGTGACGCATGAGCCTCGATCGTGACCTAGCTCTGTTCTCCGCCGAGCTCGAATCGGGAGATATCCCTCAGGAGGTCAGAGAGCGGGCTCGAGCCTGTCTGGTGCACGGTCTGGTCGTAGGCGCCGCCTCGGTCCAGACCGGATTCGGCGGGATCGCGGAGGCTGCAGCCGGTCCGCCGCTCTCGTCGGGCGGTGCGCGTTCACTGGTCAGTGGCGAACGTTACGCGGCACAGGTGGCCGCCCACATCAACGGCACGCTCCTGCAGGCTCGCGCGCAGGAAGACACGCATGGCACCTTCCACTCGGGAGTGGTGGTGCTGCCTGCCGCGCTCGCCGCGGCCGAGGTCGCGAACGGGGACGGAAAGACGTTGCTCGACGGCGTGATCATTGGATACGAAGTCGGAATCGCGCTGTCGCGCCGATACACGGAGCTTTCCACGCCGCCCCATCGGGCCACCGGGGTCTACGGACCGGTTGCGGCCGCCGCCGCTGCGGCCCGGATCATGGGTCTAGACGTGGATCGCACTGCGGCGGCGCTGGCAATTGCCGCCGCCCATTCTGGCGGTACCACCGAGTCCTTCGGTGCGGGCACGCATGAATGGCATTTCCAGAGTGGGCTGGCTGCTGGCAGCGGCGTGATCGCGGCCAACCTGGCCGCGGCCGGAGCGCTTGGGTCAGATGCGGCCTTCGAAGGTCCCGGCGGGTTCCTCGAGGCCTATCCGGGAACGACCGAAGGGGCCGGCGAGGTGGCATCCTCGCTGGGCTCAAGCTGGGGGATACTGGAGGTAACTTTCAAGCCGTTTCCGGTCTGTGCCTTCAACCAGACGCCGGCCTTGATCGCGTCCCGCCTCCATGCCGACGATCAGGTCGATGTTTCCAAGGTCGAGTCGGTCCGCATTGAGATGAACGAGCGGGAAGCCAGGTATCCCGGGATGGATAATCAAGGCCCATACGAGGCGATCGAGGAAACGTTGATGAGCACGCAGTTCTCGGTCGCCACGGCCCTGGTCGGCGGAGAGATCACCTTCGCCTCCCTAGGTCGCTTCGACGGCGATCCACAATGCCGGATCGCGGCGGCGACGGAACTCGTGCCACTGGCTGATCGCGAGCCGAAGACGGCCGCCATCGAACTGAAGATGTCTGACGGACAGATCATCCGCTCGTCGATCGAGCAGCCACAACCGGAGTTTTCATGGGACGCGCAAGGGGTCCGGCAGAACGCGCTCCGCCTTCGCGACGAAACTCACCTCGACGAGGCCAGCCTGCTCCAGCTTCTCGACTCGATCGGGCATTGCGACGAGATCGACGCGTCGAAGATCATCGATGACTTCAAGCCGGCCGAGACCGGCTGGAAGGAGACCGACTGATGGAATGGGCAGGGGGTCCGGTACTGGTCACCGGCGGATGCGGCTGGCTTGGCTCCAGCCTCGTCGCCCGTCTGATCGGCGAAGGCGTTGAAGTGGTGGTGGCGGACCTTCCATCGCTGATCGCTGCCTCACCCTCCATCGAAGCGGATCTGCTGCCGTTGGATGTCTCCGAGCCGGGGGCCCTCGATTCGATCGTCGCCCAACGGCGGCCGGAGGCCATCGTTCACCTGGCGTACCTGCTCGGTCCCGCTTCACAGGCTGACGTGAGCCGGGCACTTTCGGTCAACTGCCTCGGTACGGCCAAGGTCTTCGACGCGGCGATCGACCACGATGTCCGACGAGTCGTCTGGCTCAGCTCCAGTGCCGTCTACGGTCGACCCGAAACCTACGGCGACGAGTTGATCTCCGAGGAGGACCTGCGGGGAGATACACACCTTCTCTACGGTGCCACCAAACGTTTCAACGAGCAGATGGCGGCGATATACACGAGAGATCGCGGCCTCGACCAGATTTCGCTTCGCCTTTCGCTGGGATACGGTCCGCCCGGGCGCGATCGTGGTTTCAGCGCGCAGGTCAGCAACCTGTTCGAGGGAGCCTTCTCCGGTGCCGAGACCCGTCTCGTGTTCCCCGACTCGGTGCAGAATTGGGTCTACGTGGACGACGTGGTCGAGGCGATCATGCTGGCCTTGGCCAAGGTCAGCGTCGAGCACAGGGTTTTCAACATCTCCTCCGACGAGACCTACACGCCCGCCCAGGTCGGAGACCTCCTGCGGGAGAGATTCCCGGAGGCGAAGCTCGAGTTCATTTCCGAAGGGGAGGCGGAGTGGCCCGCCCGCCTGGACTATTCGCGGGCCCGCGCCGAACTCGGATACCAGCCGTCCGTCGACATACATGAAGGCATCGCGCGGTATGCGGCCAGTCAGGGGTTGACGGTCAGATGAACAAGGAAGGTCGGACCCTGCCGAGGGTCGAGTTCGGGCTCGAGGGTCGTGTGGCGCTGATCACAGGTTCGGGTCGGGGGATCGGCCGTGAGACAGCATTGCGTCTTGCCGGGCATGGGGCCAAGGTGGCCGTGCTGGCAAGGACCGAAGAGCAGCTGCTGACGCTCGAGGAAGAGATCGAAGTGGGTGGCGGCACCTGCCTTCCGCTCGTCTGCGATGTCACGATTCTCGAGCAAATCGAAGAGGCTCTCTCTCGGGTCGCGGCGGAGCTCGGTGGCTTGCACATCTTGATCAACAACGCGGGTGGCGCCCGCTGGATCAGGGGGGCGGAGAAGTTGAGCCCGGAGGATTTCGCCGACGGGGTGCGGTTGAATCTGATGGCGGTCCATCAAACCATGAGGGCGGCGGCCCCGCTTCTCTTCGATCATCCTGGCGAGGCGAGCGTGGTCAACGTAACCTCGGTGGCCGCGGCGGCGGGGCTCAAGGACATGTGCTACTACTCGGCGGCGAAGTCGGGGGTGTTCGGCCTGACCAGGGCTGTCGCCCGCGAGTGGGGCACTCGTGGCGTGCGGGTCAACTGTCTCGGGCCAGGCTGGACCGAGACAGAACTGAGCCACGGACTGCGGCACAACGACGAGTTCTTCAGCAAGACCCTTGAGCGGATCGCTCTGGAGCGTTGGGCGTCCCCTGAAGAGATCGCGGACGGCATCGTTTTTCTCGCTTCTGACATAGCCCGCTACGTCACCGGCACGACCCTGTATGTGGACGGGGGATATCTGGCTTGAGCGGGTTGATTCTCGACTGTGCTGACGGGGCGTCAAATCCCCACCGACGGTACGGAAGCTTCGTTGCCGGTGGTCCGCTTCTAGAATCGGATCCGACCGTGAGTGTCCCGATCTTGGGTTCCGACCGGTTTCGAACGGATGAATCTCAAAGGTCGACCCATCCGACCCATGCTGGAGTCAGGCCTGACCTGGAAAGACGACGAACGAGTGGCAAACAACGAAAGTAACAAGTCAGTGATAGCTCCCACCGTCCGGGGGCGAACGGAATCCGAACGCCATCGCTGGACGGCCAGGCGCGCCGAAGTCGTGGATACAGCGGCAGAGCTGTTTGCTGCCCAAGGCTACTCGGCGACATCGATCGACGATCTGGTCAAGGCCACCGGCCTGCAGCGGGGCGGCCTCTACCACTACATGAGCAGCAAGAAGGATCTACTGATCCAGATCCACGAGCGGTTCATCATCCCGCTGCTCGGCGACGCGAAGGAGATCGCGGCGATCGACCAACCGGCGACGGATGCGATCAAGCAGCTTGCCCGGGCCTTGATGTCGGACATAGACCAGTATCAGGCGCAGGTCACCGTCTTCCTTCACGAATGGAAGTCGGTTGAGAATGACGACGCCTGGACCGACATCCGAGCTGCTCGCAAAGAGTTCGAGGACGTCGTCGCGGACGTGCTGCGGCGTGGGGAGAAGGAAGGCAGCTTCAGGATCGCGGACGTTCGCCTCACCCTGCTCGCGTTCCTCGGGATGATCAACTACTCGTACCAGTGGTATTCGAAGTCGGGCAGCGTCTCGCCCTACCAGATTGCCGATTTGTTCTCGTCGATCTTTCTCCAAGGCATCGAGATCGACTGACTTACGGAGACGGGAAAGCGCGCTACGTAGCGCGCTTTTTGCTTCCTCACAGACTGTATCGATCGGTCGGACTTGACTAAAGCCGAACGGTCGGTATACACTCCTATCAACTGTCTAGGGCGGGAGGGCCGCCCATTCCAGAAGGAGGAGAGGAAATGGTTTTACGACCGCGTGGACGCCAATTGGCGATTGTCGTCTCGGCGCTGGTTGCCAGCTTGGTGTTGGCCGCCTGCGGCGGAGGCGACGATGATTCAGATTCCAACAGCAGCAATGTGGGATCGTCAGCCGACCTGACCGCTTTTCAGGAGCAAGTCGATAAGGGCTTCGAGGCGGCAAGCGAACCCCAGACCACCAAGCCCCCCACAGAGGGGCCGAAGGCTCAGCCGGGCAAATTGGTGGTCATTTCTTGTGCGATGTCGGCGGAAGGTTGCGCTCGCCCATCTCGCGCTGCCATGGAGGCCGGCAAGGCGATCGGCTGGGACACGACCCTGATCGATGCGGACGGAGATCCGCAGAAGATGGCGGCGGCAGTGACCCGCGCCCAATCCCTGGGCGCCGATGCGATCGCCCTCATGGCTATCGACTCTTCGACGATCAAGGAGCCCCTCGAGCAAGCCAGCGAGGCGGGCATCTACCTGTCCTGCTTCGCCTGCGTCGACAGTGCGAAGGTCTACGACTCGCTGATCCCCCCGGAAGGCGACCTGACGAAAGCTGGCTACACGATCGGTCAGGCCGCCTACAAGCTGAGTGACGGCAACGTCCAGATGATCCAGATGATCGACAAGGAGTTCGAGGTTCTCGGTCTCCGCCGTGAGGGAACCGACAAGTTCATGAGCGAGTGTCAGGCTGCGGGCGGCGATTGCGAGGTCATCGCTCAAGCCAACTACTTGATTACCGAACTGAGCACGAAGGTGCCGTCGATCACGTCGACCGTCGTCCGCCAGAATCCGGATTTCACGGTCCTCTGGGGTTCCTACGACGCCGGGATGACGTTCATGTCGCAAGGAATCAGTCAGGCGGGGATCAACACGGACGCGTTCGGAGTCAGTTTCGACGCGAACGAGGCCAACCTGGATGAGATCCGCGATGGTGGGTTCCAGAAGGCCACGATCGGTCTACCGATGCAGTGGGTCGGGTACGCGATGGTGGACGATTTGAATCGCCTGATCGCGGGCGAAAAGACCGTTGACCAGGGAGTTCAATACAAGCTCCTCTACGCGGACAACGTGCCCGATTCAGGTCCTTGGGATGGCGACTTCGACGTCCGTCCCGACTACCTCAAGGTCTGGGGCAAGTAGGGCGATGACCGCGCCTGTCGTCACGATTCGGTCGCTGTCGAAGTCCTTCCCTGGCCAGAAGGCATTGGATGACTTCTCGATCGACGTGCTGCCGGGCGAAGTGCATGCCTTGGTCGGTGAGAATGGGTCCGGCAAGTCAACGTTGATTCGTTGCCTTGCCGGATACCAGCCTCCCGACCCGGGGACCGAGATCAGCACGGCAGGCGAGCCGTTGCCGGTCCCCTATTCGATGCAGACCGCGCACGAACGAGGGCTTCGCTTCGTCCATCAGGATCTGGGCCTGGTGCCGAACCTCACCGTTGCCGAGAACCTGGCCATCGGCTTCGGCTTCGACACCACTCGCCTTGGCCGCATCCGGTGGCGCCGCGAATGGAAACGGGCGGCGAAGCTGCTTGACGAGTTCGGGCACGGCGAGATCTCGGCACGCACCGAGGTCGGAGCCCTCTCGCCGAGCGAGCAGACGATTGTCGCGATCGTCCGGGGGATCCAGGATGTGATGGAGGGCGGTGCTCTGTTGGTCCTCGACGAGCCCACCGCATCGCTGTCGGATGTCGAGGCCGAGCGTCTGTTCGATGTGATCAAGGTGGTGCAGTCCCGCGGGGTGGGGGTGCTGTTGACCACGCACAGGCTCGACGAGGTGTTCCGTCTTGCGGCCAGGGTCACGGTCCTGCGCGACGGGAAGAAGCAGGGTACTCGCGAGGTGGCCGCCTTGACCGAATCTGAGCTGGTCGGGATGATCGTCGGTCGCGAGCTTGAGATCGGCGAACGTCTGCGTGAGCCCGGCCTCGCCTTCGGCGAAGTGGTCCTCGAGGCCAAGGGGCTTTCCGGAGTACGAGTCCAAGACTTGAACCTGTCGCTGCGAGCCGGAGAGATAGTCGGCGTGGCCGGGCTGCTCGGCTCCGGTCGGAGCGAGTTGGCCAGACTGCTGACCGGGTCTCAGTGCCCGGCTGCGGGAACGATCTCCCTTGAGGGAAGGCCCGTCGAGCTTCGGAACCCCAGGGACGCGATCAGGGCCGGAGTCGTCCTGGTTCCAGAAGACCGACGCAATGCCGGTTCTTTTCAGGACCTGACGCTTCTGGAGAACGTGACCGCGATGCGTGCGTCCCGGTTCTGGAGGAAGGGACGGTTTGCCCGTCGCGAAGAAAGGCGGGAAGTCGGGCGGATCGTCGCCGAATACGACGTGCAGCCGCCACGCCTTGAGCGACGCTTCGGCAGCTTCTCGGGAGGCAACCAGCAGAAAGCGATGATCGCCAAAGCGATGACGATCACGCCACGCCTGGCCGTCTTTGACGAATTGACCCAAGGGGTCGATGTCGGGTCCAAGGCGCAGATCTACGAAATCTTGATGAGACAGGCAGAAACAGGTGCGGCGGCGCTGGTCATCAGCGCTGACCTCGACGATCTGGTCGGGATCTGCGATCGCACCGTAGTGATGAACGCCGGGCGGATCTGTGGGGAGATCACCGGCGATTCGCAAACGCGCTCGGAGCTCGGGCGAAGGGTCTACGAGAAAGTGGAGGTTTCAGCATGAAGTTCGACCGTGAGATGGGTGCGGCACTCGCCTTGCCGGCGCTGCTGGTCGCGTTCGTTGTCCTTTTCTCGTTGTTGAAGCCGGACCTCTTCTTCACGACTGACAACTTCAGGACGATCCTGGTGACCCAGGCGGTGCTGGCGATCCTGGCGCTGGCCACGATGCTGCCACTCGTGCTCGGTGAGTTCGACTTGTCTGTGGCTGCGAATCTAGGCCTGGGTGCGATTCTCGCCGCCGGGCTCCAAGCCCAATCAGGGGCTTCGTTTGGAACCGCGATCCTGGTTGCCCTGCTGGCCTGTTCGCTCATCGGGCTGATAAATGGCATCCTGATCGTCCGTTTCAAGATAAATGCCTTCATCGCAACGCTGGCGATGAGCACGATCCTGGCCAGCGTGGTCCTGTGGTACTCGGACGGCAATACCTTCAGTACCGGCATCTCGTCGACCTTCAAGTCTCTGGCGAACGATTCCCTGCTCGGGATTCCACTTCCGGTCGTCTATGTCGTGATCGTCGCGGTCGTGCTCTGGTACTTGCTCGAGATGACTCCCTTGGGGCGTCACATGTACGCGATAGGTGGCTCACGTGACGCCGCTCGTCTCTCCGGCATCCGAGTTGACGCGATCACGATCGGCGTCTTCGTGGTCACCGGGCTGATCGCCGGTCTGGCGGGGGTGCTTCAGTCGGCGACTCTCGGTTCGGGCAATCCGACCATCGGACCTTCGTTTCTGCTCCCGGCTTTCGCGGCGGCCTTCCTCGGTGCCACGGCGATCAAGGTCGGCAAGTTCAACGTCGTGGGAACGGTGCTGGCCGTGATCACGCTTCAGACTGGTATCACCGGGCTGCAGCTGATCGGCGCGCCGTACTACATAGAGGGCATGTTCAATGGTCTCGCCCTTCTGATCGCGGTTGGCGCGACAGTGTTCCTGCGGCGCAAGTCACCCGCCTGAGCTCATGCTGGCAGCCAAGCTGACAGATCCTCCGGGCATCGATCTCGTTGAGACGGAAGTGCCCCGTCCCGGCCGGGGCGAGTGCCTGGTAGAGGTCCGAGCCTGCGGGATCTGCGCCTCGGACTTGAGGTTCCTCGCCGGTCACGGCGCTGCCAGGCCGGGGACGACTCTTGGGCACGAAGCCACCGGCATCGTCGTCGGCCTCGGTGAGGACGTCGACCGTTCGCTATCGGATCAGCCGGTCGCGATCAATCCCTTGATCGGCTGCGGAGCCTGTTCCCGATGCGTCGCCGGCAGGCCCCAGCGCTGCCCTGGGCGCGAGTTCGTTGGAATCCAGCGTGACGGTGCCTTCGCCGAGTTCGTCAAGGTTCCGGCTGAGAATCTGGTCAGCTTGCCGCCCGATGCCGACCTTGTCTCCAGTGCGCTGGCGGAGCCTTTCAGCGTGGCTCGACATGCACTCGGCCCCGGCGTAGCCGAGTCGATCGCAGTGATCGGGGCAGGCGGCATCGGGCTCGGAGCGATCCTGGTAGCTCGAGCGAGGGGCACAGAAGTGGTTCTGGCCGATGACCTTTCCGAGGCAGCGCTCGGGAAGGCTCTGCGTTGCGGGGCACAGCCTCTGCCGACCGACCGAACCGAGCTGGTGGCGCAGGTGATCGATTGCTCCGGTGCGGCGAAGGCCCTGCCTCGATCGACCGAGGTCGTGTCGTCCGGTGGTGAGATCGTCTTGGTGGGAATCGCATCCGACGCTGTTTTCCCCTACGAGATGTTCGTCCGCGGTGAGCTACGGGCCCGTGGGGCCTTCGCATACGAGCCGGCTGACTTCGAGGAAGTAGCACCCGGCCTTGGTTCAGGGCACCTGGATGCGACGCCTCTCGCGGTGGAGACCGTGCCGCTGACCGCTATCAACGACGCCGTCGAGATCCTCCGGGCTGACCCCGGCGCGCACTCGCGGATCATCGTCCAACCACGCCCCTGAGGAGGCACCATGAGCAATTCCTTCGACACCATCGTCATCGGTGGCGGACCCGGCGGCTATGTCGCGGCGATCCGTTCAGCCCAGCTCGGTAGAAGGACGGCCGTGATTGAGCGCGATCTGCCGGGAGGACGTTGCCTCAACTACGCCTGCATTCCGGCGAAGACGATGCTGCGGAGCGCCGAGATCTTCGAGGAGGCAAAGGACAGCGCCGATCTGGGGGTCGTCGCCGAACGAGTAAGGCTCGATTGGGAAGCGCTCGGCAATCGCCGGGCCCAGGTCTCGCAATCACTTTCGAAGGGGGTCGAGGGCCTCTGGATGAAGAACGAGATCGAAGTGATCGAAGGTGAGGGATCCCTCAATTCGGCGGGCAACGTGGAAGTGGCGGGTGAGGAGTATCGGGCCGACGCGGTGATCCTCGCCACGGGGTCTGTGCCCTGCCCGATTCCGGGCATCGAGTTCGGTGATCGCGTGCTCGACACCTGGGGTGCCTGGTCTTTGCCAGAACAACCCGAATCGCTTGCAGTGATCGGGGCTGGGGCATCCGGGGCCGAGATCGCCTCGGCCTACGCTCGCTTCGGGACCAGAGTGGTCCTGCTCGAAGCGCTCGGTCAGATCCTGCCGGCCGAAGACGCTGACATCGCCAAGGTGGTCGCAAGGTCGTTCAAGAAGCAGGGCATCGAGATCGCCACTGATGCGGTGGTCGCCGATGTCGAGGTGCGCGAGGGCTCCGTGGCGTTCCCTCATGGTGAAAAGAGCATCGAGGTCGACTACATCACTATCGCCGGAGGCCGGTCTCCCGACATCGAAGGGCTGGGGCTGATCGAAGCAGGGGTCGAAGTGGAGGCAAACGGCAAGGTCAAGGTCGACGAGTTCGGCCGGACCACGAACCCAAAGGTCTTTGCGATCGGGGATCTGACCCACTCCAAGGCACTCGCTCACAAGGCCTCCGAGGAAGGCATCGTCGCGGCGGAGGCTATAGCGGGCGTCGAGAGGGCTCCGGTCGATCAGGGAATGATGGTGGGTGCGACCTTCTGTTTCCCGCAGGTGGCTTCTGTCGGGTTGACCGAAGCTGCCGCTCTGGAGACTGGGTACCGGGTGAAGGTCGGCAAGCAAAAGATCGCTGGAGAAGGGGCCGGAACCGTCTACGACGATCGTCTGGGTCTGGTCAAGCTGGTGAGCGACGCGGAGAACGGCGAGTTGCTCGGCGCCCACGTTGTCGGCAACCGGGCCTGCGACCTGATCGCCGAGCTGGTCGCGACGATGGCTCTGGAGGGTGGCCACCAGGACCTCGCTCGGATGGTGCACCCACACCCCACCTTCTCTGAGGCTGTGCTGGATGCGGCGCGTGATGTCGACGGGTGGGCGATTCACGCGTGATGATAGACCAACCATTCGCTATAATCTAGTCATGATCGTCGATCAAGCAGCTCACCCCGAGGGCCATGCGCTCCAAGCCATGGTCCGTGAGTTCGCGCAGGGTGAAATCAAGCCTTACGCCGCAGAGTGGTGGGACGAGTATCGGTTCCCCACGGAGCTCTTCAGGCAGATGGCCGAGTTGGACCTGATGGGCCTCTTGGTGCCGGAAAGCTATGGGGGGACCGATGTCGGAACGGTGGCTGCGACGGCTGCCCTGTTTGAAGTCGCGAAGGTGGACCAGTCGGTCGCGGCGGCATGGCAGGCACATCTCACGATCGGCAGCATGCCCCTGCTCGCCTTCGGGAGTGAAGAGCAGAAGAGTCGGTGGCTGACTCAGCTGGCGGCCGGTACGAAGCTGGGCTCGTTCGGCCTGACCGAGCCGGAGGCGGGATCCGACGCGGGGGGGATTCGCACCCGGATCTCTGAGTCTGAGAGCGGCTGGCGGTTGGATGGGACCAAGACCTTCATCTCCAATGCGGCTACTGACATCAGCCTGGGTCCGGTAGTTCTCGCGCGTGCCCCTGGTCCAGAAGGAAAGCGATCCTACGCGAACGTTCTCGTCCCGCTCGGCAGCGAGGGCTTCGATGTCGGCCCGAAGCTGCGAGGGCTCGGCTGGCACTCGCTGGACAGCAGGGAACTCAGCTTCGACGGGGTAGAGATCGCCGACGATCAGATCATCGGCGATGTCGGTGGCGGATTCTCACAATTCCTCTCCGCTTTGGATGTCGGACGGATCACCGTGGCGACGCTTGGTGCGGCTCTGGCCGAGGCGGTGCTGGAAATGGCTCTCGAGTATGCGAAGGAACGGCAGCAATTCGGCCGGCCCATATCGAAGTTTCAGGGTATCCAGTTCAAGCTGGCCGATATAGCGGCTCAGCTCGAGGCAGTAAAGCTCCTGATTTTCCGTACCGCTCAGCTTCGCGATGCCGGCAAGCCCTTCTCGCGAGAAGGCGCGATGGCGAAGCTACTCGCCTCCGAGCTCGCCAACCGCGCAGCTTCGGAAGCGGTCCAGATCCACGGCGGCTACGGATACATGCACGAGTATCCCGTGTCCCGCTTCTACGCGGACGCGAAGGTACTCGAGATCGGCGAAGGTACCAACGAGATTCAGCGGATAGTGATCGCCCGGCACCTCGGGTGCTGAAGGAGCCTCCCTTGTACGCGAAGGCGATCGACTCAGCAACGGAATCGCGAATCGGACGGGATCACCCATGATCGCGCTCAGGTGGCATGGGCGGCAGGACCTGAGGCTGGAGGAAGTCCCCGAACCCGGCCCGCCTCCCTCGGGGTTCGTGAACGTGGAGGTCTCGTTCTGTGGCATCTGTGGCAGCGACGTCACCGAGTATGTCCGTGGGCCGGAGATGATCAGCAGCAAACCGCATCCGCTCTCAGGCCATGTTCCCCCGGTGACCCTTGGGCATGAGTTCAGCGGTCGGGTGATCGCGGTTTCCGAGGGCTCCGAAGTTGAGATCGGGACCAGGGTTTCCGCCGATGTCTGTTGGCGGTGCGGCAAGTGCGAGTACTGCCGTGCCGGCGACTACCACGTCTGCCGCTATGGCGGTTCGCTCGGATTCCACTCCGACGGCGCGTTCGCCTCGCAGGTTCAGCTGCCTGAGTACATGCTCGTGCCGCTGCCAGACGAGGTCGGTGACGAATACGGGGCCATGCTGGAACCGCTTGCGGTCGGACTGCACGCGTTGGACCGGGCGGGTCTTCGTGCTGGAGACGACTTGGTCATCTTCGGATTCGGGCCGATCGGTGCGGCCGCGGCGCTTTGCGCCAAGGCTCAGGGTGCCAGGGCGCTCGTAGTTGAGCTCTCGGCAGAGCGACTCGCCAAAGCCGAGGAGCTGGGATTCGCCACTTTGGAGACGGGCGCAGACCTGCCTCGGCGCCTGAGGGCCCAGCTCGGTCGCGGAGGGGCTGATGTGGTCGTCGAGTCGACCGGTGCTGCCCCAGTACTTGCTCAGGCGATCGAGTGTGCCCGTCGAGGTGGGCGGATCGCGATGGTGGGCTTGCCCACGTCTCTGTCGGAGATCGATCAGCGCCGGCTCGTCCTCTTCGAGCGGAGCGCGGTCGGGGCGCTCGGCTATCGAGGCGATCTTCCTCGTGTTGCCGCTTTGCTGGCGGCGGGGAATCTGAACTTGGCCGGGATCATTTCGGACATCGTGCCGCTCGGCAGGGCGGTGGCGGCACTCGACTCTCTGATCGAGTCGCCGGGTTCGAAAATCAAGGTTCTGATCCAGCCCGGGGGTGACTAGTGCAAACCTTCCGCCGCGGCGCCTGAGTCTCCGGCGCTGAGGGTCTACTCGCATACCTCTCTCCCACAAGCGCGAGTGGACCCGGACCGGTCGCAGTTCGTTCTGTGGCCGGTCGTGCGGCGGATCGCTCCAGTTCCGGGCTTTCTTGAAGTTCCCTAAAGGAATTTTGGCTATTCTTCCCTGCTTGTGACCGGAATCCCCGCCTCAACTGAGCCCCCGGCTTCGGCGACTCTTCGCCCCAGGCAGCCGGTGAAGGTGCGGCGGACACCCGCATCACGGCCTCGACGAAGTGGCGGCGCTGCCGAAAGAGGTCGGGCACGTACTGAAACTACACGTCGAGGAACAGCTCGGTAGCGCGGCACCGGCATGATCGCCATCAAACGCCGGACCCGGATACGCGTCCCGCCGGAAGCTCTTCGCGTTGAATATCGACCCGATTGACGTGAAAGCCGCAGCGTATTTTGATTCGATGGCGGGTCAGGTACTCCCGGCCAGATGCTGACCGGTAGTAGAGCACCAGAGCAGGTTCGTCTCCCTCAGTTGGTTCGACATGGGCGCTGACAACGAGGGAGGTGGTCTCTTTGGGGCCAATTGGAATTTGGTAGTTCCATGCGGCAGTCGAGCGGTTTTCTGCCCCCAGAGCGAATACTGCGGTGCCAAGCACGATTGCCGGTCCGCGTCCCAGGTTGGTGACATCAGTCGCGATAGTCATCTCGGAATCTTCCGGATCGTCGTAGCGAGGATCTTGATCGTTCCCCCAAACCGCCGAGATTTCTGCCGGGGGAACCTGTCCGAAAAGCTCGCGACGAGAAACGGCATCTCGGGCGCTTCGATGCTCCTCCTGACTACGTTCAGGCCTTCCCGCAGGCTTGCTCCAAGCTGAGGGCGACGCCGTCTTGGTCGTGAAGGTCGGACTCGGTCTCGGCCAGGGCGACCTCGGCTTGTTTGCGTTCGTCTTGTAGATAGGGGTGAGGGCGTGAAGCTTCTCGGCGACCTGTACCTCGATGGCGATGGCTTCGACCTCGACCGGCTCGATTCCGGCGAAGGCGAGGAGATCATCAGTGTGCAGGCTGTCAGACCGGATCTCTCGACCCTCTCGTAGCCTCGCGATTTCCGTCGCTCTTGACAACTTGCCAATGAATCGGTATAAGAAGAAAACAAGCATTTGTTTACCGAGGAGGTAGCAGGATGGAGAGGGAATATCTGTTTCCCAGCGCGACCATGGAGCGCGAAAGCCTGATCGACCTGCAGATGCGGAAGCTCCGCTATCAGCTGCAGTACGCGATCGACAACAGCGAGTTCTACGCACGGCTGTTGTCTGACGTGGACATCGACCAGATCAGGGCTCGTTCCGATCTGTCGGCGCTCCCGACGATCGACAAGGAGATGCTGGTCGAGGACCAGAAGGACGTGCCGCCGTACGGAACCAGGTGTTGCGTCCCGGAAGAGAAGATCGCCCACGTGTACATGACCGGCGGAACCTCGGGCCTGGGCCAGGAGATCTACGCGAACACCAAGGTCGACCTCGAGTGGATGGGCGCCGGCTGGCTTTCCTGGTTTCACGCGATGGGCCTTCGCAAAGGCGACGCGGTTATCCAGACCTTGCCGATCAGCACGACCGAAGGTCCCCTGAGCCTGCTGCAAGGCTTCAGGAAGGCGGGGATCAACGCGTTCCACAACGCGCCGTACGACACCAAGACGAAGATCGAGAAGTACATGCTCCCCTTCGCCCCGAAGGCGATCTGCGCCGTGCCCGCCTACCTCACCCACATGACCGTGGTCTGCGAGGAGATGGGCATCGATCCGAAGACCGACTTCCCGCGGCTGGACACGATCCTCACCTTCGCCGAGCCGTTCACCCTGGAGTGGGTCGCCCAGATCGAGGAGACCTGGGGCGCGACCGTGCACGAGATGTACGGCTCCAGCCAGACGGCCTGCTTCGGGTCCGGGACCTGCGAGAACGGGGTGCTCCACGACGGTGAGCGGGGGCTGATGCACTTCGACGAGCTCGCCACGTTGATCGAGGTGATCGATCCCGAGACCGGTGAGCAGGTCGAACCAGGCGAGGTCGGCGAAGCGGTGATCACGAACCTGAACCGGGAGGGCACGATCCTGATCCGGTTCCGCAGCGGCGACCGGGTCCGGTACATGCCGTACGACAGCTGCGACTGCGGCCGCACCCACGACGGCTTCGAGGCCGGCACCATCGCCCGATACGACGACATGATGAAGATCAAGGGCATGAACGTCTGGCCCGAAGCGGTCGACGGCGTGGTCTTCGCGTTCCCCGAGATCGAGGAATACCACGGGACCGTCTCGGTCGACGATCGCGGCCGCGAGCAGGTGAAGATCCAGGTCGAGTTCAAGGACGACGGCGTCTCCGACGAACAGGCGAACGCCGTGCTGAACGATCTCGGCGGAGCCCTCAAGAAGGACACCGGCCTCCGCATGGACGTCGAGCGTGTCGGGCATGGGTCGCTGGAGCGATTCATCATGAAAGTCCGGCGCTGGGACGATCAACGAAGAGAAGGTCTGGAGCGAGTCACTTGGGGGGTCTCCAAGACCAACGTCGAATCGGCTTCGAAGGAGGCAAAATAATGAGCGCGACCACTCAGCAAGATCTCGAGAGCGTGGTTGAAAGGCTCAGCGAGATGCTCGAAACGGCGAAGTCCCTCCAGCAGGAGCATCACATCCAGCTCGAAGGTGACATCGAGAGGCTCGTGGCGATCCTCGCGGACAAGATCCGGCACATCGATCCGGAGCGCTTCGAGCACGTAACCGAGTTCGAGTAGGGCTCGGGAACGGGACCGGGCAATTGCGGGGCGAATGCCTCAAGAGCGTCGCTGCCGCCGCGGCGACGGTCACGGATGGATCGACGGTGGGAATCGGAGGCTCGATTTCCGCCGGCCATCCGATGGCCGTGATCCGCGAGCTGCTGCGATCGGGCGTACGGGACCTGACGATCGTGGCCCCGACCGCCGGCCTCGAAGTCGATCTCCTCGTGGCCGCCGGCCGGGTGAAGCGCCTGATCACCGCCTACGTCGGCTGCGAAGGCGTCGCCTCGGTGGGGCCGGCCTACAGGTCGGCGCTCCGAGACGGCAGCCTCGAGATCAGCGACTACGACGAGGGCATCTGCGCCGCCGGTCTCAAGGCGGCCGCACAGAAGCTCCCGTTCCTTCCCTGGCGGGGAGGCGTGGGCACATCTCTGCCGGAGCTCAACCCGGAGCTCGTCGAGTTCTCCGACCCGATCTCCTCCGAGCCTCTGCTCGCCGTCCCGGCGATCTCGCTCGACGTGGCCATCGTCGTGGCGGAAGCGGCGGATCGCTACGGCAACGCCTGGTTCGGCCGGTCGAGGTATATGGACCCGCTGCTGGCGAACGCGGCCGAGCTGGTCGTCGTCCAGGCCGAGGAGGTGATCGACAACTCCGAGATCAGGAAACACCCGGAACGCACCCAGTACTGGACCCGGGCCGTGGTCACGGAAGCCCGATTCGGAACCCACCCCTACGCCGGTCCTCGATCGGTCAGAGATGAGGCCGCCCTCCGCGAGTATGCCGAAGCGGCCCGGCGGCTCGGCGAAGGAAACGACGCCCCCTTCCGCGAATTCATGCGTCGACACGTGGAGAGCTGCGTCGACCACGAGCATTATCTCGAGGCGATCGGGAAGGCAAGGCTCGCCGAGCTCGAGGTGAAGCCATGAACGGATACTCGACCCTCGAGCTCACCGCCCTCGTCCTCGCCCGCGACCTCCGTCCCGAAGACAGGGTCATCCAGAGCGGGGCCAACATGCCGGAAGGGCGAGCCGCCGCGATCCTCGCCGGCCTCCGGTTCCCCGGCTCTCGCGTCATCGTCGACCTCGCGGTCGAGAATTTTGCCGGCGGAAACCCGATTCCTCCAGTCCATCCTTCGTCATTCGACCCGCGAAGCCTGGAGTTCGGCGAGGCGCGGAGCTGCCAGGACACGATCTTCGACTACGTCGCCCGCCCCGAAGTCTTCTTCGTCGGCGGCCTGGAGGTGGACCAGAGGGGAAACCTCAACCTTCTGGGTCGCCGGGACGAGCAGGGACGATGGGACCTCCGCGGACCCGGGACCCTCGCCCTTGCGTCGATGACGACGCATGCATCCGGCTACTACATCGTGATGCGCAGGCACGAACCGCGAACCTTCCCGTCGAAGGTCTCGCTGATCACCGCCCTGGGGGACAAGCAGCGACGAGCGCAGCTCGGCTTCCCCGGAGGAGGTCCGCGTCTCGTCGTGTCCCCGCTCGGCGTATTCGACTTTGACGAACGAGGCGACATGCGCATCAAGTCACTTCACCCCGGAGTCAGCCAGGAAGCCGTGGCGGACGCCACAGGCTTCTCCTTCGAGGTCACCGAACGACCTGAAGTGACACCGGAACCGACACCCGAAGAATTAACTGTCTTGAGGGAGACAATCGATCCAGAGGGCATCCTCAGATGAATACATCTAAGGATGACAATACAACGAGAGGGGTACTGCAGTGAATAAACGACAGCTAGTATATATATTGGGCCTGATTGGAGTTATGGTACTCTTAGGCGCAGGCTGTGGAGGCGATGAGGATTCGTCGTCTGACAACGGAAGCGACGGCTCATATCCGGCCGAGTTCAACGAGATGGTCGACAACGCTATGGCGCCGGTCTCCGAGTGGCCTGGTCCCACATCCTCACCGAAGCTGAAGCCGAACCAACTGGTTTTCAGCATCCCTTGCTCGAAGGTCGCTGAGGGGTGTGAGTTCATCAACCAGGGCGTCAAGGATGCCGCCGAGGCGGTGGGTTGGGACTACAAGACGGTCGATCCCGAAGGAAGCCCGGAGAAGAGCAACGCCGCGATCCGGCAGGCGGTACAGGCAAATGCGGATGTCATCGTCATGGTGGCGATTGACCCGAAAGTCGTTTCGGACGCGCTGGGCGACGCGCAGGATGCAGGCATCCCGGTCGTGCTGGTAGCCGGCGGGCGCGAGGGCGAACCGGAGCTGTTGGCCAACAACGGAGTGTTCACGGATGTGACCTTCCGCAGCTACGAGTTGGGCGAATTGCTCGGAGCGTTCATCGCGGTCAACTCGGACGGCGAGGCCAAGGTCGCGATGTTCAATACCCCGGAGTGGCCGACCATCGACCAGAGGTTCGAGGGCACCAAGGCATCGCTGTCGGAGTGCCCCGGCTGTGAAGTCGTGGCCGAGACCGATTTCGCGCAGACGGAGATCGGGACGACGCTCGGCTCCAAATACCAGTCGGTGCTGCAGGCAAATCCCGATGCGGACTACGCCTGGGTGGGCTTGGACGCCGCGGCATCGGTGCTGGTCGCGGCAAACCAGCAGGCCGGGTCGGACCAGGCCCAGATCACGTCGATCGACGGCAACAAGCAGAACATCGACTACGTGATGGACGGATCTCAGCTTGTCACGATCGGCAGTCCGTTGAACTGGACGGGATGGGCGGCCCTGGACGAGGCGAACCGGGCGGTGAACGGTGCTGAGCCGGCCACCGACAACATCCCCTATCGGCTCATCACCAAGGAGAACGCCGAGCAGTTCGTCGGCACTGGCTTCGAGGGGGATATCGATTACCAGGCGAAGTACCTGCAGCTCTGGAAGACCGGCAAGACGAGCAAGTCGGTAGACAAGTGATGAACCGGGCCCAGCACGCACTAGCTGTACGTGACCTCTCCAAGACATTTGGAGTGAGCCGGGCGCTCGACCATGTGACCGTCGGATTCAGGCGGTCCAGGGTCACGGCGCTGCTGGGCCCGAACGGCTGTGGCAAATCCACGCTGATCAAGATCCTCGCTGGGTTCCACAGCCCCGATGGTGGCGACGTCGAAATCGGCGGTGAGCCGATCGAGACGCCGATCGAACCGCAGTCCGCGCATGCGCGTGGGCTGCGGTTCGTGCACCAGGACCTGGGCCTGATCGAGCAACTGAGCGTGAGCGACAATCTCGCCTTAGCGCATGCCTACTACGGCACGCCGACGCTCTCGCGGCTGCGTCGTCGCGCGGCCGAAGAGGCGGCGCGGCAAGCGCTGGAGGTCCTCGAACTGGACATCGATCCTCGCGCGACGGTCGGCAAGCTCAGCCAATCGGATCAGATCATGGTCGCGATCGCCCGCGCCTTCCAGGTCTCCGGTCCGTCGGACCACCAGACGGTGATCCTCGACGAGCCCACCGCGTCTTTGCCGGCGGAAGCCGTCGATCGTGTTCTGGCCGCGGTCGACAAGATCAGCTCGGCCGGCGGCACCGTGATCTACGTGACCCATCGGATCGACGAGGTGGTGCGCATAGCCGATGATGTCGTCGTCCTGCGCGACGGAGTCGTCGCGGCGGAGAGAGATGCTTCGCAGCTGGATGCAGGCTCGCTTTCGGATCTGCTCTTCGGCGCGATGTTCGCAGTCGAGGAGATGCCGTCGGCATCGTCCCCCGACGAGGTGGTGCTCGACGTTGAATCGATCTCTGGATCGCGGATCAAGGACGTCACCTTCGACCTCCACCGGGGCGAGATCCTCGGTGTGGCGGGACTGGCCGGCTGCGGCCGCAGCGAGCTCAGCAGGCTGCTCGCCGGAGTCCAGCCGATCGCGGGCGGGTCGGTCCTCCTGGAAGGATCGCCGGTCAGCCCGGGATCGCCGAGAGAAGCGCTCGAGCAGGGGATCGCGTACGTGCCCCCCGACCGGGCGACGATGGGATCGATCCCGGAGATGTCGGTCAGGGAGAATGTGACCCTGAGCGACCTGTCCCCCTTCACGCAGGCCGGACACCTGCTACCCGGGGTCGAGAAGAAAGCCGTCGGCGACCTGCTGGAACGATATGAGGTCCGTCCCCGCGACACGGAGCGCCGCTTCCAGTTCCTCAGCGGAGGCAACCAGCAAAAGGCGATCATCGCGAAGTACGCGCGGCTGAAGCCGCAAATCCTGATCGTCGACGAACCGACCCAGGGAGTGGACATCTCGGGGAAGAAGGAGATCGCGCGAGTCCTGCGGGACCTGGCGGTCGACGGATGCTCCGTCTTGCTCGCTTCGAGTGACCTGGACGAGATCGGCGAGCTCTGCGACCGGGTCCTGGTGCTCGACCGGGGCAGGCTGGTCGGCGTCTTCGAGCGTGGGGAGATCAACGAGAAACGCCTGTCCGAACTGACAATGACCGAACCCCTGAGGAGTGAACTTGAGTAGCGAAACGAGGTCGGAGAGGCCCCGGTTCGGCGCCTTCGCGTCGAAGCTGGCGGCCGACGGAGGCGTCGCCGCGTTTCTGATCCTGATGGTGATCGGCTTCAGCGTCGCACTGCCTGATCAGTTCTTCACATGGGCGAACGTCCAGAACATCCTCGGCGGGCAGGCGGTCCCGATCCTGCTCGCCCTGGCGATAGTCACGCCCCTCGTGGCCGGCGAGTTCGACCTGTCGGTCGCCGCGACGCTGGGGATAGCGTCAGTCTTCACGGCCTATGCGACATCGCACGACATACCGATCGGGGCGACCTTCGTCCTCGTGCTGATGATCGGTGGGCTGGTGGGAACCATCAACGGGCTGCTCGTGACTCGGGTGGGCGTGAGCGCGTTCATCGCCACGCTGGGGATGGCGACGATCCTCAGTGGCGGAAACCTCCTCATGACGCAGGGATCCGTGATCTACGACGGGGTCCCGGAATCCCTGACCGACCTGGCGCGAACCCAGGTCCTAGGGCTTCCGATCGTCGTCTTCTACGCCTTGGCCGTCGCGCTCGTACTCTGGTACTTCCTCGAGTGGACCCCCTTCGGCAGATACCTGCTGGCGACCGGGAAAGGACGGGAGGCCGCCCGCCTCACCGGCGTCCGCACCCAACATTGGCTCTTCTCGTCGTTCGTCATCGCGGGCGTGATCGCGGCCATCGCCGGCTACCTCCAGACCGCGCGGATCGGCTCGGCACCACCCACGGTCGGCCCCGATTTCCTGCTTCCAGCATATGCGGCGGCGTTCCTCGGCGCGACGACCATCCATCCGGGACGATTCAACGTCTGGGGAACCATCATCGGCGCGCTCGTCCTGGCGGTCGGAATCACCGGCCTGAACCTCGCCGGCGCAGCCTTCTGGATTCCGCCGGTGTTCAACGGCACCGCTCTGATCATCGCCGTGTCGATCGCGGCCATCGTCAGCCGAAGGAGCGCGAAATGGACGAGGCGATAGCGGTGTCCCGGCAACTCGACAATCACCAGAAAAGGACCCTTTGATGGCGAGAATCGACCAGCGTCAACAAATCCTCGAGGCCGCGACCGAGCTGTTCAGCGAAGCCGGCTACACGGGCACGACTATGCGAGACATCGGCAAGAAGGTCGGGGTGCTCCCCGGCAGCCTCTACGCGCACATCGACAGCAAGGAAGACCTCCTGGTCGAGATCGTCGAGTCCGGCATCGACGACTTCGTCAAGGCCGGCGAGTCGGCCGCCCGGGAATCCGGAGAATTGCCGGAGGATCGTCTGCGTTCGGCGATCGAGGCCCACATAAGGGTGGTCGCCGAGAACAAAGAGCGAACCCTGGTCGTCTTCCACCAGTGGCGCTTCCTGACGGGCCCGAACCGGCAGCGGATCATCGAGAAGCGGGCACGGTACGAGCGGATCTTCAGCGACATCTTCGATGCCGGCGTCGAGTCTGGAACCTTTGATCCCGAGCTCGACCGGAGGCTCGCGATCCTCACCGTGCTGGGGGCGCTGAACTGGTCGGCCGAATGGCTCTCCGCCGACGGCCGGGCATCGGTGGTCGAGGTTGGGGAAGGCGTATCGGATTCCCTCATCGGAGGGCTGAAAGGGTAGCAACATGAACGATAAACGCGACCACGATTCAAGACCGCGCGAATTCAGGGATCCCCCTACGCGGTATCTGGAGGACTTCGATGAAGGTGACATCCATATCACTCGAGGCAGGACGATCGAGGCATCTGACATCAACGCATTCGCCGGGCTCACAGGTGACTTCTATCCCCTGCACCTCGATGCCGAGTTCGCCGACAGACAGCGATTCGGTTCACGAATCGCCCACGGTCCGCTCACATTTTCGATGGCTGTGGGGCTGCTCGGCATGTCCGGCGCCTTCGGCGACGCGATCGTGGCGCTGCTCGAAGTTCAGAGCATCAAGGCCAGCATGCCGGTCCTTCCCGGCGACACCATTCATGTGCGGGCCGAGGTCTCCCGAATAGTGAGCGACAAGAATCCGAGGTTCGGAGAATTACATATGAACTACACGGTCATAAACCAGCGTTCCGAAGAGGTGATGACCTTTACCCAAATAATGCTTGCGAGAAAGCGGCCAGATTCGCCGGAGGATCTCGCGTGAGAGGGGCGGAAATGAAGAAAATGATCGAGCCCGCGTTCGTGGGTGTGGGCGAGCTTCCCAGTGGAAAGTTTCCCGACAGGAGCTTCATCGAGAGCTTGACCGAAGTCGCCTTCCGCGCTGTCGCGGACGCACAGGTTGCGATGGAAGAGGTCGATACCGTGCTCCTGATCCCCTGCCTGCACTCCCCGGACGATCAGGCCGACCTGATCTTCTCGCGCGTAACTGAGGAGCTTGGCCTCAACGGATTGGCAAAGGCCAATTTCATGCTCCACTCCGGGGGTTCCACGAGCGACAACGCAGTTCGCGTCGCTTCGAGCCTGATCGCCTCCGGCAACGCCCGGACGGTGCTGATCCTCCAAGCGGAGAAATGGGGGTCCGCCAACCTCACCGAGATGGTGGACATGCTCAGCCGCTACGGGATACCGCGCGAGTGGGAACGGCCCTCGGGAATCAATTTCAACGCCATCGGGGCGCTCATCACCCGCCGCTACATGGAGACGTCTGGATCTACCCCAGAAGAGATGGCGAACATCGTCGTCGCCCTGCGAGAGTGGGCCCACCTCAACCCCAACGCGATGTACAAGGACCGCACCGTGACCGTCGAGCAGGTGCTCGGATCACGGATGATCAGCGACCCTCTACATGCGATGGAGTGTCCGATGCTGGCCGACGGTGCCGTCGCCATGGTGATGACCGACCGAGAACGAGCAGAGTCCAGGGATGACGCGTGGGTTGGAATCGCGGGGTCGGGTGGCTGCGTAAGTCACTACAGCGTCGGCCAGGAGCGGGACCTGGCCGTGCTGGGGTGGCCGACTGCGGCCGAGCGAGCCTACGCGCAAGCGGACTGGGGCCCGGACGAGGCGGATTTCGCGGAGGTGTACGACTCGTATGCGGCCGTCCTGGCTATCGCGGTCGAAGGGCTGGGGCTTTGCCCCGTCAACCAAGGCGCCCGATGGATCGGTTCCGGCCGGACCGGGCCGGATGGTGATTTTCCTCTGAACACGAACGGAGGGCTGCTCGGGGCTGGACATACCGGCGTTGGGGGCGGCACTGCGCTTCTAGCGGAGGCCGTAAGGCAGCTCCTGTGGCGCGCCGAGGAGGAACGCCAGATCCCGAACTGTGAGAGGGCGATCGTCGGTGGGACCGGCGGAAGCTACATGGACGCGCAAGTGCTGTTGCTCGAGCGCGCAGAAAGCTGAGGAACATATGTCGGAACTGGAAATCGCCTACTACGAAGGTCTGGAGCAAGGTCAGCTCCTCGTCCAGCGGTGCGATTCATGCCATGAGCACGTCATGTATCCGCGATACCGCTGCCCGTTCTGCCAGGAGAGCGCGCTGTCCTGGGTGCGGGCGAGCGGAAACGGCACCCTGCGGACGATGACCGTGATGCGGGCGGGCCCGCCGTCCGGCTACGAGGACCAGCTTCCCTATGCGCTGGGCGTCGTGGAGTTGGAGGAGGGAGCCCAACTCCTGGGCCGACTTCACGCGGATTCCCAAGGTTCCTGGGACAGCTACGTCATTGACGGTCCGGTGGAGTTTCAGCCGGTCGGGGAGGAGGAGGCGAGGAGCCAACCAATCGCCTGGTTTGGAACCACCGCCTGAGGGAGAGCACCATGAATCCATTCCAATCACTCGCCAAGTCAGCCGTGAGAGCGAAAGACATTCCCTGCGTGATCTGCGGGAATGAATCGATCTCGTATGAAGAAATGAGGGAACGTGCGCTGACGGTCGGTGGAAGTCTTCTTAGCTCAGGACTGTCAACGGGAGACCGCGTGGCCTTCGTCATGGGCAACAGCCCGAGGATCATCGAGATCCTCTACGGCTGCTTCGCGGCCGGGCTCGTGGCCGTCCCCGTGAACGCGAGGCTTCACGCGCGCGAGGTCGCCTATATCGTCGAGAACTCCGGCGCGTCGGTGCTGATCCACGACGCCGGCCATGTCGACGGCATCGCCGGCGAGATCGACCTCTTCGGCGGCCTCACCGCGCGGTACTGCACCTCACCGGCGGAAGGCGCAAGCGACTACGCCGAACTCCTCGAACCGGAGAACGGTCTCGAGCAGCCCGTGGATACCGACATAGAGGACCCGGTATGGCTCTTCTATACGTCGGGAACCACAGGACGCCCAAAAGGGGCCACGTGGACCGCGCGGACCGTGAGCGCCATAGTCCTGAATTATCTATGTGATATCTACAACATCCGCCAGGGCTCTTCCGTCCTCCACGTCGCTCCGATGTCACATGGCAGCGGCATCGTCGCGTTGCCCGCGATCGCGCGAGGCGCGACCAACGTGATCCTCGACACACCCAGCTTCAACCCCGAGGCGATGTTCGAGTTGATCGAACGTCATCGGATCGCCCATGTCGCGTTCGTCGCCCCGACCCAGATACTGATGATGAATGAAGCCTTCGAGAGGGGGCGATTCGACTTGAGCAGCCTCGAAGCCGTCTGCTACGGCGGCGCCCCGATATACGTCGATCAGCTTCGGAGAGCGATGGACCTGTTCGGGCCGGTTTTCGCGCAGATCTACGGCCAAGGAGAAGCGCCGATCACGATCACGGGAATGTCGGCCGAGACGCACGCCGAGCTCAGGGAGGCGGACGATCCGAGGATCGGCTCGGCCGGGACGGTGAGGACCGATGTGGAGAGCCACGCCGTCGACGCCGACGGTCGACCGCTGACCGCTGGCCAGGCAGGCGAGATCGTGGTTCGCGGAGACGTGGTGATGAAGGGCTATTGGAACGATCCCGAGGCCACCGAGGCGGCGATCCCGGATGGGTGGCTGAGGACCGGGGACATCGGGATGTTCGACCAGTCCGGGTACCTGTTCCTGCTCGACCGGGCCAAGGACATGATCGTCTCGGGTGGGAACAACGTCTACCCGCGCGAGGTCGAAGAGGTGCTTGCGAAGCACCCCGAGATTGAGAACGCGGTGGTGCTTGGAATCCCTGACGACCACTGGGGAGAGGCGGTCCATGCAGTGATAGTGGCCGCTGGCAACACAGATCTCTCGGCCAGCGACGTCATGGATTTCTGCGGGAGCCAACTGGCCGGATACAAGAAGCCGAAGTCGGTGGAGTTTGTTGACGAGTTGCCAACAAGCGGTTACGGAAAGGTGATGCGACGCGAGATGCGAGAGAAGTATTGGACCGGCCATGATAGGAAGGTGGGCGGAGGCGGGGTTTCAACCGTTGAGTCTCAGGAATATCGGCCCTCCCGAAAGGACGGGCGGTGAGCGAGAACGATGTCTCCCGAGCTCTTGGAGCGCCGCGGGGAGTGCGGATAGCGGGCGTCGGAATGACTCGCTTCGGTAAACAACCCGGACGCGGGATCAAGGCTCTTGCGCAGGAGGCTACCCAGAAGGCGCTCGAAGACGCCTCAGGCGTCGGAGATTTGGTCTCCCGGATCTACTTCGGAAACGCGGCAGCGGGGACCGTTTCGAGCCAGGTCATGATCCGGGGGCAGGTTGCGTTCAGGAACAAGGACATCGCGACACTTCCCGTGATCAACGTCGAGAACGCGTGTGCATCGGGCAGTAGCGCCTTCTTCTTGGGTTGGGAGGCAGTCGCCACCGGCGTTGCCGACGCGGTCTTGGTGGTCGGCGTCGAGCAGATGACACACGTGGACAAGCAGCGGACATTTGATGCGCTCAGGGGCTCGACGGACATCGACGAGATCGGCGAGCGCGAATCGGGGGATGAGGTCAGCAACTCGGTGCTCATGGACTTCTACGCGGCCGAAGCCCAGGAGTATCTGGACGACCATGACGCGAAGTCATCGGACCTGGCGGCCGTAGCTGTCAAGAACCGTGAGAACGGATCAAGGAACCCGCTCGCGCAGTACGGCCAACCCCAGACAATCGACGAAGTTCTCCAAGCGCGGATGGTGGTCCCCCCACTGACCCTGCCGATGTGTTCGCCGGTGACCGACGGTGGAGCAGCGGTGGTCCTATGCGCCGAGGACCTCCACGAAAGAGTCGGCCGTCCCACTCCGAAGGTTCTCGCTTCTACGCTCGTCAGCGGGAGCGGCAAGGGCAGCGTTCCGGTTGCAAGAGCGGCAAAGGGGAGCTATGAGACGGCAAGTCTTGGGCCTTCCGATTTGGATGTGATCGAACTGCATGATGCCGCGGCCCCCGCCGAATTGATCCAGTACGCCGACATCGGACTCTGCGACGAAGGAGACGGATACCAGTTGATCCGGAGTGGGGCAACTGCCCTCGACGGATCGATACCCGTGAACACGAGCGGCGGACTGATGAGCAGAGGCCACCCGTTGGGAGCCACCGGGTGCGCACAGATCATCGAACTCACCGATCAGCTGATGGGTCGTGCCACCGGGCGACAACTGCCCAACGCCCGAACCGCCATGGCCGTAAACGGTGGCGGCTGGCTTGACGGTGAGTACGCGGCAGCTGTGGCGACCATTTTGCAGATCGACTGAGATCCGCGATTCGAGCCCCCGCCTTATCCCGGTTTTCGAGCTTCTGCCGCAGCGCCCGAGTGACCCGGCGTGACAGACCGTGCGCATCTCACTGTCTCCCTCAGCGCGGATGGTCTGGGCCGGCCGCTGGGCACCTCGGTACCCCGGCCGGCCGCGCGGCAGAATCACGCCTCACTCATCCGGAAGCAGCTTCCCATCGCCGCACCTGCCGATCATGTCTAAGCGCTCGGGAGCTTGCGGAATTGGGGTCTGGAACTCGGATAAAAAGCCCCTCACTGCATTTGAGATGTTGCGGAACGAATGCGCTCCCTTCCAGATCGGCGTTTAGTCCACGGCAACGAGCAGCTTGAAGAGGTTGGTTGGGTCTACCCCCAGTTTGGTTGACACCTGAGGGGTGAGCACGCTTGGTCCTCGCTGGAGTGGTCGTACTATGTTGTTGTGGTGTTGCGCAACGGAACATCACAAGCTACGATGTGGTTGTGATTTCCGGTATCGACACAAAGGTTCTTGTCCGGCTCGTGGCCGACCCGGAACCGTGGACTTTCAGGTCGTTGGGTGAAGCGTTGGGTATGGACCCAGCCGCGGTCCATCGATCCGTTGCGCGTCTAAAGGAGGCGCGGCTTCTGGATGGGGACCGGCGGGTCAATCGTTCGGCTGCGGAAGAGTTCCTGATCCACGCTGTGGCGTATCTTGCTCCGGTAGAGCCAGGGGCGCTTGTGCGGGGGATGCCTACCGCTTGGGCGGCCGAGCCTCTGCGCGCTTTAGTTGCTGACGACGGTGAGCCACTTCCGGTCTGGCCCGATCCTCGCGGTGAGGTTCGAGGACAGGCCATCGAACCGCTGGCTGAGGGAGTGATTGATCTCTCCAAGGCTGATCCAGGGCTCTACGGGTGGTTCGCCTTGATCGACGGGATTCGTATCGGGCGCGCCCGGGAGCGGAAGCTTGCGGCTGAAGAGTTGAGCAGGAGAATCTGGTCAGGGACGGATGCCTCGTGAACGTTGAGCTTCTGGAACGCGCGAACGCGGCGCTCGGCAAATTGAGGGAGGAAGTCGTCTTCCTGGGTGCTGCCACGATCCCTCTCTGGCTGACTGACCCGGCCGCGCCACCGCCGCGGCCGACCAAAGACGTGGATCTCGGGTTGAGGTATTCACCCTTCTCGAGTACCAGCGGTTCGAGGCCCGGCTGCGGGACGCGGGCTTTCGTGACCATGGAGGCATGATCGGCCGGTTCCTGTTCGGTGAGGAAGACCGGCAGTTGGATGTGATTCCAGCCGATGCCTCGATCCTGGGCTTCGAGAACACGTGGCAGCGGGACTCCCTGCCGGATGCCCGTTGGGTGAGTTTGCCATCGGACTCCCGCATCAGGGTGCTACCGCCGCCGAACCTGCTGGCAACTAAGTTCGAGGCTTTCGCGGGTAGGGGAGGGGGCGATTATCTGGGTAGCCCGGACTTCGAGGACATCGTCGCGCTCATCGATGGAAGAAGCGAGTTGCCCGGGGAGGCGGAGGACAGCTCGCCGGAACTCAGGACCTACCTTGCCTCCCAGGCACGGGACGTCCTCGACAACGACCGAGCGACTGAAGCGATTGTCGCTCACCTCCAGTTCGGTCGAGGTGGGCGAGAGAGAGCCGACGCTATAGTTCTACCGAGGTTGAAGGAGATGGCTGGCCTGACTTGATCTCTCCGGTGCGGCCTACGAACTCGCTCTATGTCGCCTTCTCGCCGACTCGAATTCCGCCACCATCTCCACAACCACCGGCGGGACGCCATTGGGGACAATGCTGGCCTGGGAGCTGCCTTGTTGGCGACGCTGGGGATCCAGCCGGGAAGTGTCGCGCCAACTTCAGGGATGGCAGAAGGTTCGGCTGATTCCGGGCATGGTTTCAGCGTGGTGAAGCCGGCGACCGAGAAGTCGCTGGCGTCGCTGCCCCCACGGGCTCAGCTTGGCATCTCCAAGTTCTCAAAGAGTTCCAACGAAGCAGTATCTCAGGTTGGCATCGCCAACTCGATTCCACGACAGAAGTTACTGTCGCAATCCTGGAATCGAGCATGTGTATACCGGGTGGCCGAGACGGACTGGCTTCCGGTACCTGCCTCCCGGTCAAGAAAGTGATCGAAGGGGAGGGCGTCTCCGCTGGGTTTCGCGAACCCGGGCTCTCGGAGGGAGACCCACGTCTCGTAGGTGTCGTGCCCGACGGGATCGAGAGCGTGTCGGTCGCTCCTAGCGGCGAGCAAGGCAAGGCAGAGATCGCGGATGTCACCTCGAACGTATATAGATTGACGTTCCCGCAGTCGATTCCATCGTCTCCGGAGGCGAAGGATCGGACTCGTTTGAAGCGCGCGTACCGTTCGTGGCTTACGCGAAGGGCTCTGGGCCTGCGAGCCCCGCTAACGATCGCAACGTCTTAGGACCGGACCTCTACTTGGTTCGGTCCCACGTCGTTCGGTGCTCTGGACACGCGTCAATGACCGGCCTACCTGCGAGCGGGACGTACCAACAACCTTGAGCCAGGTAAGAGGATCCGCCGCAGCGGCTATCTCATCAGACAGTAGCCAAAGACGACGAAGCGCTTTCGGGCGGCACCTCCGAGGTCGGAGTGCATGGTGACGAACCATTGGCGTTTTCGGGTCACTGGCCCGGAGGAGACCATCACGATCCGGAAGGGCCCTGAGTCGGGACTGCGGCGGGCTCTGAGCCCGCCGCCTAAGAGTCGTTCTCCTTTGCGGCATTGGGCGTGTCCAAAGGCGGTGTTGAACTTATCGTCAGCGGCGGTCGTGTCGGTGTCTCGGATCTTTCCCCATCGGAGCTTCGTTGGCCCGAGGTTTTTGGCGTGGATCGCGCGGGGTTTGATCTGATGGGTGCCGACGCTGTTTCTCCCGATGGCGTACGCGGTGCCGCCAAGCGCGACGAACAGGGCGATGATGGCGATGATCGTTGCCGGGGATGGGATGCTGCGGTGCTGGCGGTGTCTGTTCATCTTCTCCTCCTCGGGTGGAGAGCTATGGCCTTACTTGGATGTAGCGGGCGGCCGAGCGTCCTTGGCTGTAGGGGTACCCGTTTTGGTTCGGGATGACCGCCCAGAACACGAACCTGGTCTTGGCGGAAACTGGAACGAACGTGTAGGCGGCGTGCCAGCGACCCAGGGCGTTGGTCTTGGCTCTGCTCACCAGGAACCGCTTTTTTGCGCCGGGCACGGTGCCGTAGAGAACGACGACTCGTCCAGCAGCGTGGGGTCCGGGGATGCGTCCGGAGAACCGGACTCGTTTGTAGGGCCGGGTTCGGTGTCGGCTCGCCCGAAGGCTCGAGAACGCTCTGACCTTGAGGCGCAGGCCGCGGGAGATCTGGAAAGTGCCGTCGCGGTAGGCGACCCGAATCTTTCTGGACGCGCCACGTTTGAGCTTGTAGACGAAGGTTCCGTCGGCGTTGGTTGCCGTGGTGCCGAGCAGCTTGAACTTCGTGTTCGGCGTATTGACCCGGGCTTGTATGCAGACTTGAGCTCCGACGATCGGGTTGCCGTGGCCGTCACCAAGGCGACCACGCACGATCGACGGTGTGCCGAAGTTAACTCGCGCGAACCGCTTGCCGGACCTGGTGAAACGAACTTTTAGTTTCTTGCCACCGCCGATCGGGGACGAGGGACACAGCCGGTCCACGTAGACCTGCCGGGAGTCACAAGCGAAGTTCGGCATCCCTGTCTGGGCGTAGTCGAACACGCATACTTGGACCTTGTTCTCGCCATGCCGGAATGGTCGTGCGGAGGTATCCAGCGTGAAGTGGCGGGCGATGCCTTTTGGACATGGCGACAGGCGGGCGGTCAGCCCACCGGGCAGCGGGTAGCACGACCCGCCGAGATCCTCACTGGCTGCTTTGGTGTCATTGACCTCGACGCTGATCGACTTGATCCCAGCGCCTTCATCAGAGGCGAGCAGGGAAAGGACTTGCGAGCCTCGCTTGACTCCGCTATCAAGCAGAGACCCCCCGATCACGAGCTTGGGGGCGCTCAGATCTGACAGTCGAAGCCGAACTTGCTTTACATACGCATGAGCGGTCGTGCCCCCGACGCAACGGTTGCCCGTGTTGGATCTGAGGCATTGGAGTCTCGCCACGAAGTAACGCCACCTGCCAGCCGGGATCGCGGAGAGATGTTGGCTGCCATCGTTTTGGTTCTCGGTGACGACGGGGTCGCCGGTGTCCGGTGTAACGACAAGGTAGCCGGCGATGCCGGCAGAACTCTTGAGGTTGCTGCGAATGGAACCACCGCTTATCACCGCCCCGGCCGGGGCGGCCCAGGTCCATGCTCCGTAGCGCCTGTCGGCCGTGCCGGTTTCGTTGGCTTCAAGCAAATGACGAATCTGTACGCCCGGCCCGTTGTGACTGCAATCCTGCATGCCCTTGAAGTGGCCGCTGGAGGAAGAAAACCTTGCTTCAGTTCCGGCGTTCAACCTTGGCGCGCATTGTGCCATCGTGTAGTCGCCGGCTTTCGCTGGTGTTCCAATCAGGATCAACGTCACCAGAGTTACGGCCCCGGTGCCCGCCATCCTGGCGAGTTTGCTTCCAAGACCCTTCTTCATTTTGTATTCACCTACCCGTTTCGCGCTGATACAAGCCAAGGCGCGTCGGCGCGTACGGCGGCGCCTCTATCTCTTCTTTCGGAGGAGGTGGCCGTTTGCGTCACAAAGGTGAGGGATCAGGGAAGTCCGAACTGTTGTTGCGCGGCTTGATCGGGGCTCGGTGAAGGTGACGAAGCGCTCGGAGGCGGACTCGTTGGCGTGACGGTGGGTGCGCTTGCGGCTGGGGTTGCCGGCGCGCTCGATTCGACGCCGAATTGGGCATTGGCATCTTGGCGGGCCTGCCGAGTTCTCCTCTTTTTAGAACTTGTCTCGCTAGTGCTTGACTCGTTGGTCTTCCGCCTTCTGGTTTCTCGCGCGGTGCTGGCGCGGTCGGGTTCCTGGCTAGGGGTGGACGCGGTCGACGCGGCTGGGGGTCGGCTCGTTTCAGGTCTGGTGGGTTCCACTCGTTTCTCGATGGGCGGCTTCGGCTTGGTGTGTTCGATGAGGTCGACGCCGGCCACGCCGGGGCCGATCACTCCGGTGGCTGTGCAGGCGGCGATAGCGGTTGCGCAGACTCCGGCGGCGGCTTTGCTGGCGGGACTCCCGATCCCGATCGCGGTCTCGCCGCCGCTGGTGGAAAAGAGCCTGGTCGTGAAGTCGCGGCCCCGGTCGATGGCGGCCATCGCGCCCGAGCGAACCGTCTCCGCCATGCCGGCGAGGTTGCCGCCGATCGCCGTGAGGCGACTGTCGCTCGTGGTGAGGCTGAGCCATGCGGCGAGCCCGATGTCGAACTCGGGGACGCTCACGCCGAGGCGTTCGCGGAGGGTTCGGATCGCGGTATCTCGCCTTCTCCTGAAAGTTGGTTCGCTCCATCCGAGCGATTCGGCGGCCTGTCTGGTCGTTTGCTCCTCGAAGTAGTAGAGGCTCAGGGCTTTGCGTTGCGACACCGAGAGGCGAGTCATCGCGCGGTGGAGCTGGTCGGCTTCGATGTGCCCGAGGGCTTCCTCGTCGGGGAGCGGTGCGGTCTCATCGACGAAGTCGTCGGATATGTCATCCACTTCACGGGCTCTTTCTCGACGGAGCTGATCGATCGCTCGCATATGTGCGACATGAACGACCCAGCCACCCGGATTTGGGATCTTCGCGCCGCGCTGCTGGGCACGTACGCACTCCGCGAGTGCTTGCTGTAGCACGTCTTCGAGGTGCTGCCGGATGAACGCATCTGTGAAGTGGGCAGCGCGGAGCTTTCCACGGACGGCGATCTTGATGGTTTGGAGCTGATCGTCATCCAGGGTCCATCTCATATGGACCACTCCGATCGACATGTAATTCCACTTCCCGAATACACATCAGGGCAAACGAACCAAGGTGAAGATCAGGTTTCTCGTGAGGTGCCATCTCACCTCTTATTCGAGGCCAAGCGGTGTTTGAGTCACCGATTTAGTCCGCCCGAGAAGTATTGACGCAACTGGTCGGTGCGGCCCGAATAACCGGGCATGAAACCAGTTGAAAAACAGCGGCTCGTGCGCACCACGGACGCTCGCCGCGAGGCCGAACGTCTCGCCCCCGACCATGGACTTCTCTCCCCCGTGGACGGCTGCTGCTTCGACCTTCCCTCAGGGTTGGGGCGCCCGGCGTCCGTTCTGCGACGAGTCGCAAGGAGGTGCGCCGTAACCATTGATGTATCCGACCGGGTTCAGGGGGTCGGTCCCAGGCTTCGAGCCGTGGGCCGTGTTGCTCTCTGGGCGCTGGTCGCTCTCTTGTTCCTTCGAGGGATCGGGGCGGTCATCGCCCCACCCGACGAAACCAACCCGGCTGCCAGTCAGGCTGCAGATCGGCAGGTCGAGGATCGTGTCGCCGCGTTCGCGGTCTACTTCGCCCGCAGCTACTTCGCCGATCCACGCGGGGTAGTCCGGCAGGGCCACCCAACCTCGAGCGCCGATAGCACCGGGTCTGGCCCGGGTGTCGCGCAGGCCGAAGTAGTCGACGCCAAGCCGGCGGCTTCCGGTGTGTCGGTGGTGACGGTCGCCTGCGAGCTGACCACGGGGCAGGTCAAAAACCTCGCGATCCCGATCCGGGACGAGGCCGGCCAGGTCACGGTGCTGGGCGCCCCGTACCTCGTGGCCGGCCCCTCCTCGCCCGTCTTCGAGCCTGAGCGGGGAGCGCCGCTTTCTGGCCCGGATGCCGAGGAGATCTCGAAGCTGGTTACCCGGTTCCTGGGTGCCTACGCCTCAACCAGTCGGCCGGCCGATCTCGTGTATTTCGTGGCGCCCGGCTCTGAGGTCACACCGGTCAGCGGATTCACCCTGATCGGTGAACCCGATCTCGCTCAATTGGACGACGAAGAAACGACCCGAACGGTCGCAGCCCGGGTCCGGTTCGAGGACCAGGCGACCGGCACGACCTATCCGCTCCGTTACCGGCTGGAGCTGGTCAAGCGCAAGCGCTGGTTCGTCGTAGACGTTCAGGGGGTGCTCTCATGACCCGCCGGATCGCGTTCACGATCGCGCCAGCGATCGTCGTTGCTCTCGTCCTCTGGCTGGCTCCGGAAGCTCTTGCAGCCACCGGAGGAAACGACGTGGGCCAGAACATCGGTTCGCTTCTCCGCCGTTACGCCGGGCAGATCTACGGTGGAATCATCGCCATTGTCGGGCTGCTGTTCTTGTTGAACCGTCGCTACACCGACCTCGCGTTGTTCTTCCTCGCGGCGATCTTGGTGGCATGGCTGGTGTTCTCGGCCGATCAGATCGCTGACGCTGCTCGCGGGATCGGCGACCAGATCCTGCCGTGAGTAGCGAGCCCGAATCGGTGCGCTCGTATCAGCGCGTGTTCCGGCCTGATCGGCGGATCTACTCGATCGACGGACGGCCCCTGCCGGTCCCCGGTGGTGTGCCGCTCCGCTGGCTCGCCTACGCCGCCGCCACGCTGGTCGCCTCGATCCTGATCTCGGCCGCGGCCACAACCGCTGCCATACTCGGAGCCATCGCCGCAGCTGTGGTCGGGTTGGCGGTCGGCGGTCGGGCCACCGCCCTCGCGGGCGCCGTAGCCGCGTTCGCCTCGGTCGAGGTGGCGGGGTTCGTGGTCGGTCTGTTGGACTGGCCCCTTCGCTTGGTCGTGTTGCCGGCCGCGGTCGCGACGCTGGCGACTCAGCGAGCCCCGGACGGCCGCAGCGCTGAGAGCTTCGCCTTCTCCTGGCTCACCCTGCGACTCGCTCCTCGTCGCCGGTCACTCGGGCGTGCCCTGCCCGCCGCAGGCCGGTCCGTGTCGCTGGCCGGTGAGATGTGGGTCTCCCCCGACGAGCACGCGCCATCTCTTCGCCGGGCTCGGGGCAAGGGACCGGCCGAGGTCAACTTCGCGGACCCGGTCGAGGAGATCAGACGAGGCCACGGACGGAAGCGGATCGTTCGCAGGCTCGGTTGGCACCGTCGCCGCGGCGCCGTCGTCCAGACCGTGACGCTGGATCGTGGCGAAGTGTTGGAGGTCAGGCCGTGATCCGCTTCCCGCTCCGATACGCGACCGGGAACATCCTGATGGGGCCGTCCGGCGAGGCCGCCGGCCTCTACCGGCTGGACACGACTGCCTACCCGTATCTGCCTTTGCCCGACAAGCAGGCGCTCGCCGCGAGGCTCGTTCGCTTCGCGCATGTTGTCGCGGCGGACTTCTCGATCTGGCGGGTCCAACGCACCTACCCGGCAGACAGGTATGTGACCGAGTTGGAGGCGGTGGCTGACGAGCGCCACGCCGACTTCGACGGCTGGCGACGGTTCCTCGAAGACCACCAAACCCGGCTCGCTTCCTCGCCGTCCCATCTGCCCGAGGTGTATCTGGCCGTGACTCTCACCGGCCAGGGCGAAACCGTGCTCGGGCAGGGCGTGATCTCCTCCTTCGACCGTGCCCGCCGCCGGCTCGAAGAGCTGTTCCGGGTTGACTCACCCCGTCCGATCTCCAGCAAGGACCTCGCAAAGCTGGGCGAGGCAGAACGCCGCACCTTCGACCGGATTGGCGGTGTGCTCGGACTCCGCCGCGCCATTACCACCGAGATCCAATGGTTGCTTCGTCGCGGCGCAACCCGCGGCATTGGCGAACCCGAGCTTGACCTGAACTGGCAGCCCGGCGCTCTGTTGATCGAGACCCCGGATGGCTCTACCAGCTACGAGCCGTTGGGGCATGACCTGGTCCGGTGTGTGAACGAGCCGATGGTCGAGGACCCGGCAGAACCCGCCTCGCTCGTGATCGAGGCCGAGCGGGGCACGAGCTACCAAGCCTTCACTTGTCTTGGGGCGCTCGCTTCCGAGGCGGTGTTTCCCGGTGAGCAGGCCGAGATTTTGTTCGCGCCGGCTGAGGCGGTCGGGTTCCCGGTCGACGGAGTGATCCATGCCCGCTGGATCGGCAACCGAGACGCGCTCGCCCAAGTTCGCAAACGCATCCTCGACGTCGAGCACGCCTACCGGGAGCAAGAGAAGGGCTCGATCGCCGGCCCCGGATTCATGGCCGCCGAAGACCGCGAACTCGCACGCGAATACGAAGCGATCCTCCAAGGCACCTCGCATCCCCCGATGCTCAAGGCATCGATCTCCTTCGCGGTCGGCGCACCCGACCGGCAGGAGCTGGAACGCCGGGTCGGTGCCCTCGGCGAGCGGTTCGGGGACGTGTCTTTGCATCGTCCGCGCGGACTCCCGCACCAACTTTTCCTAGAGCACCTACCCCGGGTCGGGTCGGACGTGGCCGACTACGAGCAACAGATGACCGTCGAGCAGTTCGGCGCAATGGTCGTAACCGCCTCAACCGATCTTGGCTCCGACACCGGCACCTACATAGGACTCTCTCCGGCCGAGGGTGGCCGTCCGGTCAGGTACGACCCAACCGAAGCGTCCCGGACCTCCCGCGCCTCGGCTGTCCTGTTGGCCGGCACCCTTGGCTCGGGCAAGACGCTCACCGCCCAGGCCATCGCCTACGGCGCGGAGCGGCGGGGGTCACTTGTCGTGGATTTCGACCCGAAGCCCGACCACGCCCTCGACCGGATACCCGGCATGGCCGGATCGGTTGAGGTCTTGGAGTTGTCGGCAGACGAGAAGCACCGGGGCCGGCTCGACCCCCTCGCGATCGGGCTACCGGAGCTGCGAGAAGAACTCGCCTCCTCATATCTCTTGGAGCTCCTCCGCGATCCGCCGCCCGCTTGGGAGAACGCGGTCCAGCGAGCGGTCCGCGACACGATCCGAGCGAACGAACGAAACCTCGGCGCGGTCGTCACCCGCCTGAAAGCGGCTGAGGACACCGCCGCCAACGAGGCCGGCGACGCCCTCGAAGTGATCTCCGACTTCGGGCTCGCCAGGCTCGGCTTCGGCAACAGCGACACATCCGAACGGGAGGCCGACGAGTGATCGTCACCATCCGCACCCCGGGGCTCACCCTGCCCGATCCTGGCGCCTCCCGCGAGACCTACACTCGTGCCGAGCGAATCTCCGTCGCAACGCTCTCGCTGGTCGCGGCGCTCGCCCTGAAACTGGTGTCCGGAGACCGCTCCCGGCACAAGGTCGTCCTCTTGGACGAGGCCTGGTTCCTTTTGGCCTCGACTCAGGGACGGATGCTGCTCAACCGGCTGGTCAGACTCGGACGCGCCTCCAACACGACCGTCCTCCTCGCCAGCCAGCGGCTCGCTGATCTCGGGGATCTTTCCGAGCTGGTTGGAACCTACTTCCTGTTCGGTCAGGAGTCCGACGCGGAGGCCGCCCGGGCGCTTCGGTTGATCGGGCTCGACCCCGACGACGGCGAACTCCTCCACTCGCTCAAGGGGTTTCGGCAGGGCCGCTGCCTCATGCGCGACCTGCGCGGCCGGGTCGGCGAGCTACAGGTCGATCTCGCCTCCGACGCACTCCTCGAAGCGCTCGACACCACACCCGGTCGGGAGGATCAGAAGTGAGGTCCAGGCTTTACAGGGCCAGGTACGTGATCCTCGCGGTCGCGCTGGCCGTGTTGCTGGTCGTGTTGGCGCATCCGTTAGCTGGTGCGTCGGACATGTTCGGGAACGTCGGCCCGGCCCCCGAGGTCTCCGGGTCGCTCAGCGAGAAGTACCCGGCCGGCAACTACACCCTGGACCAGCACTTCCAGGCGGTCGAGGCCTCCCTGACCGGCGGGGTGGACGTCTCCGGGGTGCCACCGATGATCGCGTACTTCCTCGCGTCGATCATCTGGGAGCTGACCGCGTTCCTGGCCCGGACGCTGATCTCCCTTTTCACCTTCGCGTTCTCCCTCGACCTGTTGAACGGCTCCGAGGCGACCGGTGGCGCCGGGGCGCTCCGGCCGGTCTCCGGGGCGATCCACACGATTTACGCGGACGTGTTCGGGCGGCCGTGGCTGGTTGTCGCGGTTGTGGTGGTGGGGATGTGGGCGATGTGGCGGGCACTCATCCAACGCCGGTATGCGGAGACCGCGGGCACCCTCGCCATCTCCAGCATCTACCTGATCGTCGCCCTGGCGTTCGTCGCGCAACCCGCCGCGACCATCGGGTCCGCGTCGAGCTGGACCAATCAGATGTCCGGGGCGTTTCTGTCGATCACCAACAAGGGATCGGTCAGCGAGGGAGAGGGAGCGAAGCTCTCCGGGGCCGATCAGCTCTTCAAGCTGCTGATCCAAGAGCCGTGGGCGGTGCTGCAGTTCGGTGGTCTTGAGCATTGCGTCAAGGACGGCACCGGCTCGGATGACTCCGACCCCGAATCGGTTCCGGTAAGGCCGTTGTCGAAGGACCCGGGCAAGGACTCTGCGCTCGCTCGGGCGCTTCGTCGTGGCAACCAGGTTCAGGCCGACGGCAAGACGTGTGTCAACAATCTGAACAAGTACTCGTCGCACTTCCTGCCGTACGCGACCGGGTCGGATGAGCGCGACGATGAGTACGACGCTCTCAACTCCGGGGATACCGACAAGCTCCCCGACGCCGACCCCTCAGCTGAGCGCGGCTACTACAAGCTAGGTATCGCCGACAGGCCGGCGACCGACGCGATGGAGGAGGGCGGCCAGTACCAGCGGCTGCTGGTCGCGATCGTCGTTTTCATTGGTGAGCTCGGGATCTTCATCCTGGTCGGCGCGCTCTCGGTCGGAGTGATCCTCGCCCAGATCCTCCTGCTGCTCTTGCTCGCGTTCGCCCCGGTGGTGATGGTCGCCTCGGTCATTCCCGGTCGCGGCCATGACTTCTTCCGCGGCTGGATTACCCGCCTCGCCGGACTCTTGGTTCGCAAGGCGGTCTACTCGCTCATGCTCGCCGTCGTGCTCGCCGTGAACGGGGCGTTGGCCGCGGCTACCTCGCAGCTCGGTTGGCTTATGTCGTTTGGGCTGCAGGCGGTCTTCGCATGGATGGTCTTCTTGCAGCGGCGCCATCTCACAAACCTGGCCGTCGGCAAGAACACGCCGCAAGGCGACTCCGGTGCCGGACAGCTGCTGGCCTACCTCAGATCGTCAGGAGCCCGACGTGGGCTTGAACGCTCCGCCCATTGGGTCCAGGACCGGCTTCCCTCGCGAGGGAAAAGATGAGGCGGCTCAGCGAAATACTGGCCCGCCCGATCCCAGCCGAATGGAGCCTCGCTCTCTTCGCGGCCATTGCGGTGATCCTGCTGGTCACGGCGGCGGTGCTGATGGCGATCCCCGGACCGACCATCGACACACCGACCACGGAGCAGGTCGTAACCGAGGCACCGGCCGATCCCAACCCGACCTTCCAACTCGAGAACACGGTCGAGGACACCGCCCGCCGGTTCATGGACGACTACCTGAGCCTCACCTCCGGGCACGGTGATCCAAGCGAGCTCAGGGCAGCCTCACCGAAGCTGATCCACCGGCTGGACCGGCCGATGCGGATTCCGCCCGCCGCCCGACACAGACACCCACGGCTGGTCGACGTCCAGGTCAGCCCGATCAAAGCCGGCCAGGCGACCGTCACCGCCACGGTCGAAACCGGCGAACTCGTCTTCCCGGTCATCCTTCACCTCGGGCTGATCGAGGGCCGCTGGCTCGTAACCCGAGTGGGGGCCGAATGACTGCCAACCCGACTCCTCTGTCCCGACTGATCCTGGCAGCGGTCCTTCTTGCCCCGGCCGCGGTGGTGGTCGTCGCGGTCGCCGGAATGTTCATGTCTGTGCTCGGCGCCGACGTTGGCTGCCTCGGTGGCGGCAGCTCCTCCGCGCAGGCCGCACCAACCAAGACCGCCAAACAAGAGATCGCACCCTGGAAGCTCAAGCTCTACCGCGCTGCCGCCAAACGCTACGACATCGACTGGACCTTCCTCGCCTCGATCGGCTATCAGGAGTGCGGGAACGGAGCTTGTCCCGAGGTCAACTCGTCCGGTTGCGGTGGCGCGATGCAGATCGCCGCCGTACGCGGCAGCGCATGCAGCCCCGATCCCTCGGTTCCCACGCTCTGGGAGCGCTACGGAGTAGACGCCGACGGCGACGGCAAAGCGTCCATCACCAGCCCCGCCGACTCGATCTTCACGGGTGCGCGAATCCTCAGGCCCGTGATGGGCGCCCCTAGAACCGGCGGCTCATACGCCGCCTACCGGGAAGCCGCCTGCCGCTACTACGGGGCCTGCGCCGATGGGATCGTCTCCTACGCCGACGAGGTCATGGCCCGGGCGGTGCAGTACGGGTTCAAGGGCGCCGGCAGTCCGGAGCCTTCCGACCCGGCTGGCGCCATGCCTGCCCCCGCCGGGGACGGAGAGTGCGGCGCGCCATCGTCCGGTGCCGGAGGGCTCGGTGGCGCCAAGCGCGTCAAGGGTCCAGCCGAGCTCAAAGCCCTTCCACCGGACATCACACCTGGCACCCCGGAGGCCTGCGACTCCCGGATCGTCGCCGACGTGATCTACCTCGCCCGACGCTTCCGGCAGATAGTCACCGACTGCTACGGGCTCGGCCACACCCCTCTGGGCGAGCATCCATTGGGCGCCGCGATAGACGCTGCGCCGAAAGACGGCAACTGGGCCACCACGATGCAGTTGGCCCGGGCAGTCGGCTGGAAACCAAGCTGCGCCGCTTCCGGGGTTCGGCCGGACTGTGCCGATCCGCCGTTCCGGTTCGTGGGCTATAACAATTTTCCAAACCACGGCGACCCCACCCACTGTGTTCCGTGCTCGGGCGGCCCGCACATCCATATCTCTTGGATGACCTCGGCATCCGAGGGCATGCCCGAACACACGGCCCGCTACTCGTACATCCCCGCCACCTGGATCGAGGTACTAGCCGGCACCGACGAGGACGACGGCCACGGCCAGGACAGGTCGAAGAAAGGCAAGCGTGGCTGACCGCCGCCAGGTCCTCGACCTGTTCGCCGGGGCCGGAGGCTGGGACGAAGGCCTCGCCCAGCTCGGCCACCGGGCGCTCGGGATCGAGATCGACGAGATCGCATCGGCGACCGCTGAGGCCGCCGGCCACGAACGGCTGGTGGTCGATGTGGCGGCGCTTGACCCGCAGGGGTTCGCCCCGGTCTGGGGGCTGATCGCCTCCCCGCCATGTCAGAGCTACACGCTCTCGGCCAACTACGCTGGTCGCAAGGACAAGGCGGCGGTGATCGCCTGCGCCCACGATCTCGCCAAGGGCCGAGACACCCGCGCCAAGTGGCTTGGCCGGTGTCTGGATGATCGTTCGCTGCTCACGGTTGAGCCGCTTAGGTTCGTGCTGGCGCTCCGGCCCCGGTGGGTTGCTTTCGAGCAGGTGCCCCCGGTGATTGAGCTGTGGGAGGTCTTCGCCGAGCTGCTCACCGGCCACGGCTACCAGGTTGCTGTCTCGTTTCTTTCGTCGGAGAGGTACGGGGTGCCGCAGGTCAGGAAGCGGGCCTTCCTGATCGCCTCGCTCGACGGCCCGGTCGAGATGCCAAGCCCGACTCACCGGTCGTTCAACGCACGGCGTCACAGAGCACCGGAGCACGAGCTTCATCTCCGGCAATGGGTCAGCGTCGCGGAGGCGCTCGGCTGGGGTGGGCGGCCCACCCCGCTGAGGAGCACCCACACCCACTCTGGCCGCTACCCGACCGGCGATCCACGCTCCTTCGATCGACCCGCGTTCACGTTGATGCGTGACGCGGGCCGCTGGAAGATCGAAACCAAAGACCGGGTTTGGCGGTCCCCTCGGAGGGGACAGAGACGTAGCGCCGGAGCCAAGTCTCGCCGGCACAGGTTCCGGAGGCGCACCGAGCTCGTAACGGTCGAGCAGGGATCGATCATTCAGGGCTTCAGGGCCGACTACCCCTGGCAAGGCACCAGAAGCCAATGCTTCAGCCAGATCGGAAACTCAGTTTGCCCGCCAGTCGCCCAGCACGTTCTCCGCGAAGCGATGAAACCCAGCCTCCAGGCAAACCAGGAGGCGAGCGAGCGATGAACCGAGTCACATCACAGCGACCGGTCCCCGACAGAGGCCTTCGGTTGCGGATCTTTGCGGTCGAGTGGGGGTTCGTCCGTGGCTTCGGGTGTTGCTTCGCCCGTCCCTTCGCTCCCGAAGCCCAGCAAGTTCACCTGAAATCGCGGCTGGTTTGGAGATCCAGGATCTCGATTTTGCCGACATCTCTACCGTCTCGGGAGGTCCGGTCGTGAACTCTTCTCGTCCGCGGTCCGACCCGACCCTGATGCTCTCGATCCTCGCGGGTGCTATCTGCCTTGCCGTCTGGCGGGTTCTCTCCAATCTCCGTCCCGAAGAGGTTCTCTCCATCGTCGAGTCGCTGTTCCCGGTCGCTATCGGCCTGACAGGTATCGCCTCGGCGCTGGCTACACAACGCTTCCTCGCTACCCGCCGCACGCTCGGCTCCCGCCGTACCTGGGCGGTGGTGCCCGCCGATGAGTTCGAGGCCGGCATCGAATCTGTCCTGCGGGTCGCTGCCCAACTATCTCGAGCCGACCGAGGCGTCCGAGGCTGGATGGACCGGCCAGCGTCCGCGATCAGGATCAGCCTCCAACACGACGGGCAGGGCCGGCTTCTCTATCTGATCGGTGTGGCCGAGCGGCAGATGGAGCTGGTGCGTTCAGCCCTTCGCTCCTACCGGGGCATCGGGTTTCGACAGGCGGACGAGCTGCTTCCGGCCCGGTCAGAGAGGGCACAGGTGACGATGCGAACCGAACTGGTCTTGGCTCGCCCGAGCGTCGAACCATTGGCCCGCCTCGACCTCGATCCCGATCCGCTGCAGGCGTTCGCCGCCGCGATCGACGGGCTCGAGGAAGGCGAGGAAGCCAGTGTCCATCTCGACCTCCTCCCGGCCGCCGGCAGACGCCGCGGCCGGCTCACCGCTCGCCTTGCCCGCGAGGCTCGCCATCTCGGTATCGAGCACGGAACCCTCGCCGAGCGTCTCGGCATAGATCAGAAGAAACGAAAGAGCGACCCGGCGACATTGGCCGAGCGGCGAGGCCAGGGCCGCGGCCTCGACGCGAAGCTCCGCGACGGCGGCACTCTCTTCGAAGCGCAAATCCTGATCCGCACCCGAGCCGCCAGCCGGGTGAGGGCGGGCGCGACGATGAGCAACCTGCTCGCCGCGTTCGAGTCGCTCGGCGACCGCAACTGGCTCAAGGCCTCCGGCGTCCCGATCCCTGGGTTGGCGTTCCTCGGTTCGGATCTGCCCGGCCGTCGTCGCCGCTTCGATCGCCGCGTCGACTCGGCCCTCTTCAAGCCTGCCCGGCGCAACGTGCTGACGGTCCGGGAGGTGGCCGGGTTCTTGAAACCGCCCTCTACATACGTGCAGGCCGAGAACGTCGTCCGCTCCGGGGCCATGCTCTCCCCAGCCCCGGACCTGCCCCAGGTCGATGAGGAGCCCGGCGTGATCCCGATCGGCCGCATCTCCAGCGAGGCTGGCGAGCGGGTAGTGGGTGTCCCGACCGCCGACACCTTCTTCACCTACATCGCCGGCCGCAGCCGCTTCGGCAAGACGGAGACAGCGCTTTGCCAGTTCCTCCACCTGGTCCGTTCCGGCCAGGGCGGGCTCTTCCTCGACCCGCACCAGGATGCGATCGAGAGAATGAAGCCCTACCTCACCGACCCAGAGGTCGCAGCACGGGTGATCGAGATCGACCTCGGTCCGGGCGCAGCGGCAGCGCAGCCGGGTTGGAACCTTTTCGAGCTCGGCGCCGCTGACGCGGGACAGACCGAGGCGAGGATCGAAGCCGTGGTCGACGCATTCGCCTCGGCGCTTCAATGGGGTGAACGCTCAACGAGAGCGATCAACCTCACCGCGCAGTCCGCGATGGCGCTCGCCTCGATCGCCAGAGTGCTCCCGTCCGAGCTTTGCCCGACCATCTTCCAACTGCCGACGCTGCTCTCGGATTCGAAATGGCGCAAGGCCGCGTTGCCTTTCCTGCCGCGAGCCTCGCAGGGCTTTTGGATCGACCGATTCCCCCGGCTGGCCGAAGAGGCGATCACACCTTTGACCAACATGGTCGACCGGCTCCGCGCCTCGGCCGCGGTCACCACTTTGCTCGGTGCGAGCCGGAGCACCTACCGGATCCGCGAGGCAATGGACCAAGGACAAATCGTCTTGGCCTGTCCTGGCTCTGGCGGCACCCGCGACCGGCTGCTCGCCAACCTGATCGTCTTCGACCTCCTCCATGCCGCCAAGGCCAGAGCCGACCTGCCCCCGGATCGGCGCCGTCCGTTCTGGGTGTTCCTCGACGAAGTCCAAACCTTTGACGGCGCTGCGTCCGGCAACCTTGCGGCGTTGCTCGAGCAGGCTGCGAAGTACGGGATCCGGGCGGTGCTGCTCAATCAGAATCCGGAGCGGCTCACCCCGGCGACCCTTCAGGCGCTCACCACAAACCGCTCCCACCTGATCGCGACAGCGCTCAACTCCAAGGCGGCCTCGTTGATCACGAGGGAATGGGGCGGGCGCCCTGACCCGTCCGCGATCACTCGCCTACCCAAGTACAGGTTCATCGCCCAAGTGACCAACCACGGTGAGGTCAGCGAACCGTTCGCCTTGGGTGGCGTCGCCGTTCAAGACCTCTTCGGTGACGGCCACCCAGCCGAGATAAAGGGTGCGGTCGCGCGCCGTGAGCCGGTCGAGGCGCTCGCTCACCTCGAGACCCTCGACGACCGGATCCTGGCTGCGCTCCAGAACCTCAAGCACAGCCGGTCCGAAGAGGCGGCCGACGAGCCAGAGCCGTCGAACTATGCGCCGCTTCGAGTTGAGGAGGAAAGCCAATGAGCGCCACCTCTGGTCTGCCCAGGAAGAGCGCCGAGATCCTCGCGTCGATCGGCCAGCATCGCGTGCTCACCACTGAGCAGGTGCGTCGCCTCCATTTGCCGGGCCGGTCCTCGCGGCGAGCGCAACAGTTGCTTGCCCATCTTTGGGCGGCCGGGCTGATCGAACGAGTCCAGGCGCCGGTCGATCTCCCGCGCCGGCTGTGGTTCTTGAGTCGGTCGGGGGCGCTGGCGGCGAAGGTGTCCGGGATTGTCTCTGAGGTCCCGGCGACGCTCTCGCCGGAGCAGGTCACCGGGCAGCTTCAGGAACACACGATGGCGGTCAACGACTCGATGATCTGCTTCGCCGAGGCAGCCCGCGAGCGCGGCGACGAGTTCGGGCCGCTCTCCTGGCGACACGAGGTAACCCACACCTTCGGCAAGGGCCGCGGCCACCGCAGGCAGCTCCTTCGAGCCGACGCCGTCATGACCTACCTTCGCCTCGAAGGCGACGGGGTCCTGATCGAGCAACGATTCATCGAGGTCGACCGGGCCACACTCGCGACCGATCGCCTCGCCGCCGAGCTCACCGCATACGCCCGCCTAAACAGGGCCGAGGATGATCTCGGCGAACCGGCCTGGCGCTCCACCTACCCAGCCTTCCCGCCAGTGCTCTGTATCCTGGCCGGCGCCTCGCGGGAAGCCTTGGAAAGGCGACGCTCAACCACCATCGCGCTGCTCGCGAGTGACCCGGAGCTCACCCGAGCCCCCGAGGTCAGCGTGCTCTTCTGCCTCGACTTGGACCTGCGAGAGCACGGTCCCTTCGAAGCGATCTTCACCGGACCCCGCGACCGCCAGCCAGTCAACTGGCTAGGCCAACCGTCAGAGAGGGGCAACTTATGGCGGCCGCCAAGAACAGGACCGAGGCTGGAACCGGCTGGCAGGTCCTCCACGGTGACTGCGTAGAAGTACTCGGCGGTATCGCGCCGGAAAGTGTCGATGCCGTGGTCACCGATCCGCCGTATGCGATCTCGAACTTCCAAAGCGGCGACGAGGCCTGGCACGCCGAAGCGATCCGCGACCAGGCCCGCACAGGCGATGCTCCGCTGAGTCTCGGTGACGGGTTCGAGCTCTGGTGCGAGCACTGGGCCTCCGAGTGCCTTCGAGCCATGCGTCCCGGCGCCCACATGCTCGCCTTCTGCGCGCCACGAACCTTCCACCGCCTTGTGACCGGCATCGAGAAAGCTGGCTTCGAGATCCGCGATGTCTTGATGTGGCTGTACTCGAGCGGGATGCCGAAGTCCAGGCGCCTACCCGGCGACCGAGGCACAGCTCTCAAGCCCGCCTACGAACCGATCCTCCTCGCCCGCAAACCACCCGACGGGACAGTCGAAGAAACGATCGACGCTCACGGCACCGGGGCGTTGGAAATCGGACGCTGCCGGACCAACGACCGCTGGCCCCCCAACGCGCTCTTCACCCACAGCCACCGCTGCCACGAAGGTCGGTGCGCGAGAAACTGCGCGGTCAGACAGGCGGAGGCGGGAGGAGCCGAGCATCGCCAGAAACCCCAGGTTCCGATCGGTCGGGTCTTTTACTGCTCCAAGGCATCCCGCCGCGAACGCGACGCCGGCTGCGACAACCTGCCAGCCCGCCAGGTCGATCTGTTCCCCCGAGCGGGGCGACACAAGACGGGACGATCACGACCCGTTCGAAATCCACATCCGACCGTGAAGCCGATCGATGTGATGCGGTGGCTGGTCAGGCTGACCTGCCCCGAAGATGGTCTGGTGCTGGATCCGTTTTGCGGCTCCGGCACAACCGGCATCGCCTGCTCGCTCGAAGGACGCCGCTTCCTCGGGATCGAACGCGACGAGACGTTCGCCGAGGTCGCCAAGACCCGCATCAGTCACTGGTCCAAGCAACCGGAGGACGATCCCGACCCTTTAGACCGGAGCGCGAAATGAGCCCGCGCTATCCAGGGCAACCGGACGAACTCAAGCTGGCACCGGAGTCGATCGAGGCATTGGCTCGGCGTCTCGCCGAGCTGATCGATTCCAAGAATGACCCGCCGTCCGAGCAGCGGTTCATCTCCGCCGAGGAGGTAGCCCGACGCTGGAACGTCGGTCGCCGGTGGGTCTACGAGCATGCCGAAGAACTCGGTGCCCGCCGTCTCGGGGACGGACCGAAACCCCGGCTTCGCTTCGATGCCGAAGAGGTCGCCGAACACCTCGGCGGCCAAGACCGCACCCCCGGCCCGCGAACCCGCAGGCGCAGGTAGGAGGCGATGGTCGGCGATGTCGGTTTTCGACTCGCTTTTTCGCGCGAGCAGAGCTAAGTTCGACCAGCAACATAAGTGTGGCCGGGACGGCGCAGCAACGCCATCCCGGCCGGGCGCCGAAGGATGTGCTTCGGCGCACACCCAGCCTAACCCGGCTGGACCGGTGTGCCGCCCCTTCCTCGACGCCACAACCGCGAGGAGGCACCCGATGCCAAAAGCGAACACAGACGGACCGGAGATGCGAACGACCGACGGCGGCGACCGGATCTCGGTCGAGCTGCTGCGCATCTACCTGACCTGGGTTCTCAGTCACGACGTGGTCAGCGACAAGGTCCACGACCTGGTCTTCGACCATGTCGTCGGCGGACACCTTCACCCAACGGTTGCCGCGACATCGCTCCGGCAAATCGTTAGCGAAACGATCGACGCCGCAACAGATCAGGACTGGCAAGTCGTCTTCGACGCGCTCGTCTCGGATGCGCGCGAGGCTGCCCCTGAGCTGGGAGCGATGCCGGCGTCAGAGTCCTCCAGGTTCCAACAATTGAAGGAAGCGGCTCGTCGGTATCGGGCAGGGAGAGGCTGATGTCGAAGGCGACAGGCGAGGTCAAGGAGCGCGAATGGAAGGCCGGCAAGAAGTTCGCGCTCCGCTTCCGGGCCTACGGCAAGCGCCGGTACCTGACGCTCGGCTACGAGCACGACGGCTGGACCCGCAAGCGGGCCGAGGAAGAGCTCGCCAACGTCCTCGTCGATGTCAGACGCGGTATTTGGGTGCCGCCCAAGAAGAATGACCCGAAGTCCAGACCGGACACCGAAGACGACGAGGTGCCGACCTTTGGTCCGTTCGCCCGCAAGCTGGTTGCTTCCCGGCAGGGTGAGGTGTCGGAGGGCACGATCGAGAAAGAGGAATGGGCACTCGGATACCTAGTCGGGTTCTTCGCCGATTGGCCTCTTCCGGAGATCGACGTCGAGGCGGTCGACGGCTTCAGGCGACATATGGTCGCCGAGTCCGAGTCGCGTCGCCGCGCAATCGAGCGTCGCCGGCCGAAACGAGACAAGAGAGGCAACCCGCTCCGGCCGCTATCAGCGAGCTCAATCAACCAGATACTCGGCTTCCTCCAGTCGATCCTCACGATCGCCCGTGAGTACGGGCATGTGAAGGAGAACGCCGCGGTTGGCAGGCGCCGCCGACTCAAGGTGCGGCCTAAGCGACCGGTGTATCTCGACTCCTCCCGTCAGATCGAGGCGCTGCTCCAAGCGGCAGACGAGTTGGACCGGAACCCTCGCTACCGGTTGTCTCACCGGCTCGCGATCGTCGCCACGCTCCTATTCGCCGGGCCGCGTGCCCAGGAGCTCTGCTACCTGCTCTTGCGCGACCTCGACCTGACGGTGGACCGGATCATGGTTGGCCGCTCGAAAACCCAGGCCGGACTCAGGGAGATCAAGATCGTCCCGATCCTCCACGGAATCCTTGACGACCACGTAGCTGACTTGGACCACACGGGCCCTGACGATCTCGTCTTCCCGACCGAAGAAGGCGGGCGCCGCGACGTGGGTGCTCTGCTCTCCCGAATGCTCCAGCCGATCTTCGACCGCGCCAACGAGCTGCTCATCGCCGCGGGAGAGGTTCCCCTACCGAAAGGTCTCACCACCCACAAGCTACGTCACACATTCGCGTCGATCCTGATCGCCTGCGGGGAGGATCCGATCACGCTCATGGCTCAGATCGGTCACACCGATCCAGGGTTCACGCTTCGCGTTTACGCCCACATGATGAGCCGCGACCCCGAGGAGAGGGCACGTCTCAAAGCGCTAGTCGAAGGCAAGACACGCTTACTGAAAGGCAGAGACCGTCATCTTCGCCCACGCGACTACGAGCAGCCGATCCTGAGAGTCCTCGCCGACCTCGGCGGCAGCGCCACCAGATGCGAGATCGCCAAACAAGTCCGCAAAGACCTCGGCCCGAGAATGACCCCGACCGATCGGGAGCGGGTTCCGAGTGGCATGCTGCGCTGGGAAACCCATCTCTCGAAAGCGAGAACGAACCTGATCCGCAAGGGGCTCATCAAGCCCGGCTCGCCTAGAGGTCGATGGGAGCTTGCCCGTGCTCCGGGCTGAACCGTCCCTCGTCAACTTGGCTTCGTGGTGGCTTCAGGGAAGAGAAACGGTCTCTCTCTTGAATCGTGGCGCACTAGCCGGACGCGAATGGAATCGCGCCGGTTGGCCGCGTAGAATGCAGATATTCCCGACCAGCACAGGAGATAACGGTGAGCAATGATCGTGAACTGGCGGCGCTCGTCGGCCTCCTCAGGATCAAAGAGGTGCGCCGGAGCGATGTCGCCGAGATCGTCCAAGAGGAAGGCAGCGCGGTCGAGGTGCTTCGCAAGCAGCTCGACTCTGTGGAGCTGTCGCTGTTCGACACTGACTCTCAGAGCACCGAGGTCCGCCTCGAAACAGCGATAGACGAGGCCGCCGCCGCGATCAAAGCGTGGAGAGGTGTGGGGATGCGCCTCTTTGGTGTGCTGGACCCTGGCTATCCGGTGAACTTGCGCTCTGTCTACGATCGACCCCCGATCCTGTTCGTCCGGGGTGAGCTGACCGACGCTGACACCCGGTCCATCGCGGTCGTCGGAACGCGGAAGGCATCACCGGACGCACTAGAGGCGGCGAGCGCTGCCGCCCAGGGTCTGACCGAGGCTGGCTACACGGTGTTCAGCGGACTGGCCGCCGGGGTTGACACAGCCGCCCACCGGGGCGCGATAGATGCCGGCGGCCGTACCGTCGCGGTGATCGGTACTGGTCTTCGCCGGTCCTACCCGAAAGCGAACGTGGAGCTTCAACAGAAGCTGGGCCAGGAGTTCGCCGTTGTGTCCCAGTTTTGGCCTGATCAGCCACCCACGAGATACACGTTCCCGATGAGGAACGCGGTCATGTCCGGACTCTCTCAGGCGACGCTCGTAATCGAGGCCTCGAACACCAGTGGCGCCCGGACACAGGCCCGGCTTGCGCTCGAGCACGGACGACCGGTATTTCTCATGAGACGGCTACTCAGCCATGGCTGGGCTCAAGACTACGCCGAGCGACCAGGCACCTATGTGGTCGACGATGTCAGCGAGGTGATCGAGCGCCTCGACGTGCTCACCAGCGACGCCGAGCTTCTCACCGCTTAAGCTCGAGTCTGCCAGTGGCCCCCACGGTCGGAGATCTAAGCGACCCGTACGGGTACTTCATGCGCAACCCGAGGCCAGGCGGAGATCGTGTCTGTCCTCGCTGCTTCGGGTTCAAACGGACGACCTACAACCTCTGTCGACCCTGCTCCGGACAACCTGCCTACTGCGACGCGATCGTCCCGATCACCTACAGCCTCAACCGCGGCCAGATGCACCTGGCTCTACGCGACTACAAAGACGGGCAGACAAACGAGACCAGACGAAAGTTCACGCTCGACCTGGCGGCCGTCCTGTGGAGGTTCCTCGATGACCACGAACGCTGCGTGGCCGCGAAGGCCGGTGTAGGTAGCTTCGATGTCGTCACGATCGTCCCACCGGGCAAGGCGATCCCCGATCGCCCCCGTGTTCTCCTTCGCGAAATCGTGGGCAGGATCTGCGTTCCGACCGCCTCACGCTACCGAGAGACCCTCGTACGAACCACGGTTCCCGCTTCGGATCACCAGTACACGGAAGGCCGATTCGACGCCACCGAAACCCTGGCCGGAGACTCGGTCTTGCTCATCGACGACACCTGGACAACCGGCGCGAGCGTCCAGGACGCGGCCCGCGCCCTCAAACAAGCCGGAGCTAGCGCCGTCGGACACGTGGCGCTAGGACGGCACGTTGGCGACGCCTACGAAGACCACAACGAGATCTTCGACGGGCTACCCAAACCCTTCGACTGGAACATCTGCGCGGTCCACAACTCATGACTTCAGCCGGTGTTCGATCGTGCGAACGAGCTGCTCGTCGCTGCGGGGAGGCAACCATCGGCGATCCAGTGCAGCACTTCGGTCTGTGCCTCATTGAGGCGAGCTGGGCTGCGGAGCTTTTGATCGGTATCTGACTCTATGATCGAGTCCGAATGGCGACCGCTGATCAACAACTAAAGCACGTGACCGACGGTCTCGCGCTCGGAGTCCTGGCGGCGAAAGTCGGGGCGGTTAGGGGCGGGAAGATCCCCATCGAGTTTGGCTTCGCGCAGGCTTGGCGAAGCTGGGATCGAGCATCTTCGTTTCCGAGTATCGGGAAGCAGCTGGCTCAAAACGTGATTTGGCGGGGCATGCGCAAGTCAGGAGGCCGTCGGGGAACATTCGCTGCTTGGCACATGCACCAGTGGGTGGAGCCTTACCTGCTCTATGAGGATTCGTCAATCGAAGATTGCCTGGACATCCATCAGGATGATCGGGCTAGTAGCGGGGACTGGGTAAGGCTCGGCGGGCTGTTTATCGCCACGTTCAAGCCCGACGAACTCAGACTGGAAACCGACCCACTCTGAAGAAGGCGACTCTCGGGAGGGTGAAGCTTGCGGCCCGCCGTGGCAAGTAGGCTTCGCGACCATAGCTGCGCCTACTCAACGGATGACGAGGGAGCAAACGAGGGATGGCCGGTGCGGACCTAGCGGCAAAGCTTTCTGAAGAAGGAGTCGATTCGTGGCTGGTTGACGCACTCGAGCGAGTCGCCCGAACGGGTGATCGGTCGCTAGATCCGTATCTGAGCACGGTTGGGGAAGCAACGGTCGTCGCTGAAACCCAGGCAACTTGCCGATGCCACTTCGTCCGGATCGATCCCCAAGGCCGGCCCCGAGTGACGGCGCTGGTGAACATGCTGGCTAACCAAGTGGTCGACTACTGCATTCCACGCAGTCGAATGCAAGAGGCATTCGACTTCTACGAACAGACCGGATCCTCGGAGAAGGTCCTACAGCTACAGCGCGAAGCTTCTGAGCTCTTCACGACGCTCAAGACGAGCGGCGAAGGCGGCGAGCTCCTGCTCTACGCACTGCTCGAAATCGCTCTCGGCATCCCGCAGATCCTCTGCAAGATGCCCCTGAAGACAAACAACCAAATGCACGTACACGGCGCAGATGGCGTGCATGCTCGCGCGCTACCCGATGGGAAGCTCGTCGTGTACTGGGGCGAAGCCAAACTGTACGCAAACGTCAACTCAGCCATTGACGCGGCGATGGAAGGGCTGGCCAGCTTTCTAGGTGATACGGGCGATGGCCACGCGCGACGAGACATCCTTCTGCTTCGTGATCACGCTGACACTGGCGACGCTGAACTGAACGAGGCACTGGTTCGTTTCTTCACGGATGACACGGAAGAGGCCTCCCAACTCGTAGTACGAGGGGCATGCCTGGTCGGATTCTCGCTGGACGACTACTCGGATCCTCACGATGAGGACGGCTACACGATCCGGGAGGAAGTTGCCAGCGCGATCGAATCGTGGCAGGAGAGAGTAGGGACCGCCATCAACAGCAAGCAGATCGAGAGTTTCGAACTCGAAGTCTTTCTGGTGCCTTTGCCGGACGTCCAGGATTTTCGGGACGAGCTTAAGAACAGACTGGGGCTAAGCGCTTGACGACGCCCAGCCTTGCTCGTTCCATGATGGGCCATCCCACTACGGTGGCGCTTCGCGCTGATCTTGCCATTCGCGCTGTCCTTAGCGACTTCCCCGAGGTGGATCCCGCAGCCGACCTAAACGAACTAAATTGGAACAGGGCGTTGTCATTGGCTAGCGTCCTGACCAACGAGGACGAAGCTGTATCTCAGGACTTCGCCTTGCGAGTTGCTCAGGGCTGCTTGCTTACTGATGATTCGCTAGATCACGAGCGAGAAGCAGCGGCAATTATTCTTGAGCGTCTGGGCAATCGTCCCGCGCTGAAACTTGCGACAGACAGAGACCGAGTTACGAAAGACGCGTGGACCCAAGCTCCCGCGCCTTTTCAGCTAGACATCGTTCGAAGGAGGCTAGAACTCGCGATTCCCATGGTCGGCGGTGAAATCGTGCCAGGCAATCCGTTCCAACGCCGATTCTGGACGGCGGTTGAGAGCGCAGGGTGGGTGAGTGTGTCAGCTCCAACGTCGGCCGGGAAGTCGTACATCGTGCGCCGCTGGTTTGAGGAGCAACTTGCCGGTCGGGAACAGTTCACCGGCGTGTACCTCGTCCCGACGCGAGCACTCATCGAAGAGGTCAGCACCGACCTAGCGACGCAATTCAAGGAGCACGACGTCGGCATCTACTCGATCCCGTGGGATGCTGAGGTGGCCGACAGGGACCGCAAGATTCTGGTGGTTACCCAAGAGAGATTGCATCTGCTCCAGCAGCGATTTTCGGAGCAGACGTCTGACCTCCTATTCGTTGATGAGGCGCAGAAATTTGGTGACGGATCACGTGGGATTCTCCTCCAGCAAGCGGTTGAAGAGGAAGTTCGTCGAAACCCGAGCGCCCAGGTTGTCTTCGCAAGCCCTCTTTCTTCGAACCCTGAAATGCTCTTGGAAGGAGCAGACGAGAGCAGCAGTCCGACGGTCGTTGCGTCAGAGACGATCACGGTAAACCAGAACCTGCTCTGGGCGGACAAAGTTCCTCGAAAGGGAACTCTATGGAAGCTTCAAGTCGTCGTTGACGGTGAGCCGCACGCTGTTGGCAACTTCAATCTCGATGCTCGTCCCGAGCCCGATAGCCAAACTCTACCGCTGGTAGCCGTGGCACTGGGCCGGTCAAGCGGTGGAAACGTTGTCTACGTCAACGGAGCCTCTGACGCTGAGAAAGCGGCCAAGAACATATATGACGCCCTGGGTCCCGATGCCGATCAAACAGACCACCAAGGCATTCAAGACCTCAGAGAACTGGTCGAGCGCACGATTCATCGCGAATACGTGCTGTCCGCGGTGCTACGGCGGGGAATCGCGTTTCACTACGGCAACATGCCGCTATTGGTCCGTTCGGAAATCGAGCAGCTCTTCCGCGACGGAACTTTGAAGTACCTGGTTTGCACGTCCACGCTTCTGGAGGGGGTAAATCTTCCATGCCGAAACTTGTTCGCTCGGAATCCGAAGAAGGGCAATGGAAACCCCATGACCGCCTCGGACTTCTGGAACCTGGCTGGACGGGCTGGCCGGTGGGGGAAGGAGTTCCAAGGGAACATCGTCTGCGTAGATGCCGCCAAGCCGGCACGCTGGCCTGAACTACCGAAGGTTCGGGAGCGGCAACCCGTGAAGCGGGCCACAAGTGCGGCATTGGCCGATGTCGATTCCGTCGTGGAGTTCATTTCGTCTGGCGCCCCGATCGAGCAAAGCCGTGAGACGCCGATGTTGGAGACGGTCTACAGCTACCTCGCGACCCGGATTTCTTCCGGTGCCTCGCTTCGCAGCCTCCCAGAGTTGTCACCGGAATCGGCGAGTCAGCTCGAAACGGCCTTGGCGGAGGCGGCCGATGGTTCCGAGATTAGTGCTGCTCTAGTCGAACGGCACGCCGGTATCAGCCCGTCCTCCATGCAGCGGCTGCTCGATCGGTTTCGTACCTATGACGATCCCGACGAGCTAGTTCTTGGGCTGCCGGGTGACGATCTCAAAATTTATGTCAGAGCCTTGGGGCTCTGTAACCAAGAGTTGGGCGCGAAATTTGGGAATTCGGCTCGGCAGTTCGGGATCGCTTTGCTCATCAACAATTGGATGAGGGGCTACCCACTCGCACGATTGATCGCCGGCCGCATTGCGTGGCTCGATCGGAAGAAAAAGGAGGTGAGGATTTCCAAGGAGATCCGAAACGTCATGAAAGACGTGGAGACGATCGCCCGCTTCGAAGCTCCGAAATATCTTGCGTGTTACACCGACGTACTCAACCTTCATCTTGAACAGTTGGGAGAAGAAGCTCCGGAACAGCCCGACATCAGCATGATGCTCGAGCTGGGAGTGTCGCGAATCACCGAGGTCAACCTGATGGCTCTGGGACTCTCACGTACCGCTACCGTTGGGATCTCCGAGTACATCGTGGCGGACGATCTCGATCGGGAACAGGTGATCGAGTGGGTCGGCACGAATGCTGAGCTGCTCAATGTGAACCGCCCCGGGTTTGTTGGAGACCAATTGCTTTGAGAGGATCGGTCAAGT
>CALALQ010000490.1 GCA_937925595.1 uncultured Demequina sp.
CCACGCCCGCCGAGGCGCCGAGCGGCAGGCCCCGCACGACGAGCTCGCCGAGCGCCGCCCGCGCACGCTCCGCGCAGTCCTCCGCCGCCTCGAGGTCGGCGCCGGGCAGGATCATCGCGAACTCCTCGCCGCCCATCCGGCCGATCACGTCATCGGTGCGCACGACCGACCGCAGCCGTTCCGCGCACGCCTTCAGGACGCGGTCGCCCTCCGCGTGCCCGAGCGTGTCGTTGACCAGCTTGAAGTGATCGAGGTCGAGCAGCACCACCCCGACCGGCGCGCCGCCCGCGAGCGCCGCGCGCAGCCGCTCGTGGCAGGCGCGGTGGTTGAGCAGGCCGGTGAGCGCGTCCCGCTGGACCTGGTCGCGCAGCGTCTCACGCTGGCGCGCGGAGTCGTAGGCCAGCGCCGCCATCGTCGCGAAGCGCTCGACCAGCTCGACCTCCGCGTCGCTGAAGCTCGACGCGCCCTCGCGCAGGTCGCGGTACACGTTCAGCGCGCCCACCACGCGCTCGCGGGCGAGCAGCGGCACGCAGACGAAGGCCTCGGGGTCGTCGGGGGTGCCGCCGACGACGTCGCACAGCGGCTCCTCGGTCACATTCGCGACATTGCGCGTCCTGCGGTGGTGGACCGCCCAGCCCGTCACGCCCGTCCCGAGCGGGATCGGGTTCGCCAGCACCTCGTCGACCCAGTTGCCGACCGCGAACACCGGCCGCAGCAGGCCCGCCGCCTCGTCGATCTCGTAGACCGTCAGGTCGTCGTAGCGCAGCAGGGCGCGCAGATGGTGCGCGATCCGCCCGAGCGTGCCGTCGAGCGAGTCCGCGGCCAGGATGCCGGACGCGGCGTCGACCAGCGCTTCGAGGGCCGATCCACGCTCCGAGTCGAGGGCAGGAGACGAGCTCACGCACCAGTAATCGGCCGAACGCGGGTGGTCTTGACGGCCCTACACTGCTTTCCCCCGCCGGAGTAGCTCAGCTGGCAGAGCAACCGCCTTGTAAGCGGTAGGTCACGGGTTCGAATCCCGTCTCCGGCTTAAGTCAGTTTGGCTCTACAAGGCGGATTCCGTGCCTTCCCGCCGTCGTCTTCTGAGTGGCGCCCAGCCGGATTTCGGCTCCTGGTGACAATTGGGTGACACTACGGCCCGCGAAAAGGGGCCCGGTGACACAACGTCGACGCTGCCCAGGCGCGCGTGTCGACCGCGCCGGGACAAGCCGCGGTTCTCCCTCCTTCGGGGCGTGAATGTCCGGTCCGCGGATCGCGAGGGCGCGCTAGGCGGATCGCCGGTGGGAGCCGCTCATCGCTCGCCGTCCATGAGGTCATGGAGAGCGCCGTCGACCGCGTCGGGCTGCTCCGCAGTCCGGCGCCGGCGGCGGGTGCGGCCGTTGAGCAGTTGTCGGCGGGCCTTGGCGGAAGGCCGCGACGCCCAGGACGAGGCTCGCCGTGGACACGCTGCCGTCGTTGGCGCCGAGCACGCCGCTCGCAGCCGGTTGGACCGCGGGAGGAGCGTCGACGAGCGCACGCGACGCCGACGCTCCTCCTCGGTCGCACCCGCGATCTCCGGTGGCCGGAGCGCGGCGGCCCGCCCTGCAGCCAGCTTCGACGGCGCCGTTCGCCGTGCAGCCGAACTGGCGGGAGGTTCGCGCCCGACACGCCGTCTCGCACGGTCAACATGCACTGAGCAGTCCGCAGGGGACTACACTCGGTGTAGACGTGGCTCCGTGTTCGCCGTCGGCGAGCCGTCCGCGACGCAAGCGACCCTGGCCGTGAGTGCGAGAACGTTACCCCGGCCGCTTGCCCGAAGATCCGAGGCAAGCATGTCCAAGCTCACCGTCGCAACTGTCGCGACCGGCCGCGCCTCCCCTGTGGCGCGGCCCGTTCGCCCCCCCATCGGATCTTCGCGCCGCGCGCATTCGGGGTCCGACCGCGAGGTCGCGGTGCCGTTGTACACGCGCCACACGCGCGGCACCATCGAGGCGGAGCGCGAGCGCCGCCAGACGTCGCACGCCGGCAACACGGTCCGTCACGTCCGTCGTCCTGGGATGCCGCATCCCAGGATCGCGGCCGCGATCGCCGCCCGGGCGGGTCTCGCGACCCAAAGCCGGACGGACGAGGACCGCTGGAACAACGAAGGCGGCTCGTTCGATCCTGAACGGTCGATCGGCAACCGGGAGATGAAGCGATGCAGTTCGTGATCTATCGCGACAACGGTGCGCAGTACCACTGGCGCCTCATGGCGGATGACGGAAGCAACGTAGCCGTCTCCCCTATCGCCTTCGGCTCCGCCGAGGACGCCCGAAGCGCGGCCACAGCGTTGCGGGACAGCACGATCTCAGGCGCCGGCATCGCCGGCTGACTTCAGATAGCCCAAGCTTCGGGCGGCCCCACCGGACCGCGGAGTGTGCGTTGAAACGACTTGAAAACGGGTCAACCATCCTTTGCGCCTCGGTTCGAGCCCTTTCGGCGCACTCGAAAAGACCCGCAAATGCGAGTCTCTTCTTTGCCGATCGGCGAACTCGGACCAGGCTTTCTGTTTCAAATGGCCCGGTTGCTTTCAGAGCGACCACGCGACGGCGCATTCGACCCTGCGGCACGCGTCAGGCACGTCAAAACCAGGCAGGCAGCCTGGAGCGTCTAGGCCCGCTGCGCACTCAGCGCTGTCGGTCGTTTGTCCGCGCGTCCCCCCGCCGTGGCGCCAATTAGCCCGGACACGCTCCCGCGTCCTGCTCTGCCGCCGTCGATGTGACGCTGGGCGCTACGGAGCGTCGTCCGTGGGCTGCCGTGCCAGGGACATCGCGATCGTTGTGCCTCCCCCGGGTGTGCACTGAACGAGGAGGCCGTCCATCACCGTGGCCATCATGACCAGACCGATCCCGAGTCCGGGGCTCTCGGCGCGTGGAAGCATCCCGGTGCCGTGGTCGACCACCCTGATCTCGAGGCGGCGGTTCTCGTGAGCGCCGAACACCTCGACCGCGCCGCTCACGATGCCGTCGTACGCGTGCATCACGGCATTCGAGAACGCTTCCGAGACGGCCAGACGGACGTCGTCCAACGCTTGACCACCAAACCCGACCGAGCTGGCGAATGCAGCCGCTACGTCACGAACCTCGACGACAGCCGAAGCCTCGGCGACACCAGTCCAGAGCACCATCAGAGGCTCCGCCTCCGTCGTCTCAATCGATGACGCGCCAAGGGTGAGAAGACCTGACACGGCCGAACCCGAAGGGTTCCGACTGGAGTCTACCCCCGACCGCCGCCGCCTGGAACACCACGCCTCCAGCGGTCGGCGGTCAATCGCGGAGGTTTCGGTACGAGACCCCGGAACTTGCCTGATGGGCACCCGGAGAGAGCCTCGATCAGAACCTCGCGATGGTCGGCCAGCTCACCCAGGTCGCCGAGCGCAAGAGCGCCACGCTGTCCCGGCTCGCCTTGGCCGGGCGCTCGCGAGGAAGGACTACGTCGTTGCGATCCGGGCTCACGCAGCCACGGAGCCGGGTTCGCAGAACCTCGCTGCCGCCGATCTCGACTTGACCGCCGAGGACCTCGACGCGATCCCCCCCCAGAGCGGCATCGGCGGACGCGGCTTCGACTACTCGGGCGGCGCGGCGCGCTCATTCACGCCGCGGAGCGCAAGTACCGCCGAGGCGTAGGTCGCCGGCCCCTGGTGTAGCGCTCACTCCGTGCGCGACGATCGGGACGAAGACGCACGCCGTCGCGGTCCAGCACACGTTCCTGGCCCCATGATCGCTGGGCACGCCGGCACCGACCGCGCCCCCGGGTAGAGCGAGCCGGTGCCTCGTACGCCGAGCCAGGCGATGAAGGCACGAGTGCCTGGATTCGCGTGCCGCCTACGTCGCAGGCACGACGGTGAGTGGTCCGCGCCTCGGGTCCGTTCTCCGCTGCTGCCGCTCGCTCGCGCCCCGCGACGGACGGCTTCAGTGGCCGCGCGCGCCGCTCGCATCGGGTGGTGGACCGGAGGCGCGCCCGTCCCAGAGGGCCCCTCGTTTCGAAGGCCGGCGCTCAGCTAGACGTTTGCTGGGCCGCCAAGACGACGCCGGCGCGGTTCCTGTGCGCCAGTTCGTAAGCGAGTACCCGCACGAACCGATCGCCGTCCGCGCCGTCGAGACCGAACCGCACTCCATCGACGTCCAGCGCGTCGTACCCTGGCCATGGCTCGTGCCCCAGACGCGCGTCGATCTGAGCGACCAGCGTGACACGGTTGCGGTGCGCACGCTCATAGTCCCCCAGGCGGGTCAGGTCAGCGGGCTTGAGCTCGTCAAGGTGCGCGAGCAACTGTTCGATGCTCAGCTTGTCGTAGCGGGCGGCGGCGACATCCGGGGTCGCGTGACGATCTTCGCGCGACGGGAGGATCCCCGGGGTGTCCTTGGAGCTCGTTCCGCCGCGCTTGCGCAAGAACGACATCACAGGTCGCTTCATGAGTTGATGATCAGGACCATGGTCCCTCGCTTCCGTATCCCTTCTGGGATGCAATCGCCAAGGAAGAAGGGATTCAAGACCTAAGCGCTTCGCAAACGAAGCGTAACGCGCGGGAGCACCGTCGCCCATCGGTGGCAGAGGCGGACCGGGCTTCGCTACGGTGAAGCAGACGATCCGCACGCCACACTGAATCCTCGGGGCGGCTGCGGAACGAGGAAAGGGGGTTCTCGAATGGGACCCGTACGGTCGGCCTCGCCGACGATTTCCCGCCCGCGCGAGGACGGCGTCACCGCCGCCGCGCTCGCGGTCGTGCGCCGCGCGCTGGTCGAAGGTGTGCCGGTGACGCGCGAGGGCTTTGCGGCGGAGGCGTCGTTCGCGCTCGGCCGGACTTCGGAGGACGCGATGCGCGAGGTGGACGTTGCCGCTCAGCGTCTCGGGATCTCGTCGCTGAGCTGACCCGTCGTGATGGCACGAAGGCTGGCGCGTTCGCGGTCTCGAGCCGGCGCGCGGAGCTGCCGACACGCCTCATGCGGCGCGGGGCGGCTTGCTCGGCACCGGAGCACGTCAGGGGGAGCAAATGACTGAAAGTGTTCGGCTAGAGCAGTTGCGCGCGTTGCTTGCCCGGCTGGAGCGGACGCCGCCGTCAACCGCACGTGACTGGATGCTCAGCGAGGTTCGAGCGCGTGCCGTCGATGTCGAGACCGGCGCGACGCCGACCGCGATGCGTGCGCGGCCCGAGGACGAAGCGAACCTCGAGATCCTCGCCACGCCCGAGCGATCGCGCAGGGCGGTAACCGAGGCCGTTTTGCCCAAGCGGAAGCGCGCGCCCCGCCGCCCCAGGGCCCGCATCGCGCTGCATGTGCCGCCCCCGGGGCCCGCCGCACCCGTCTCACCCGGCCCCACATACGAGCCACCCGTGCGCGAAAGCGTCGTAGACCTGCTCGAGCAGGGCGGTGTGCTGTGCCTCGACGAGCAGGCGGCGGCGCCCGACGGAACACACCGTCCCTGGGCAGGCGGGCTCCGTGGTTGAACGTCAGCACGGCGCGCGCGAAATGGGCGGGCGGACGCTTTACCACAGCACGCTCCGAAGGGGCTATGCTCGCAGGACGCAAGGGCATCGCCCCTTCGCCGTTGCGTCTCTGGTCACTCTGAAGGAGCTCGGATAGGAGCGCCGATGCTTGACCGACACAAACCGCGCCTGTGCCGCGGGTGCGACGCGCCGATGGCGCGGCAGTCGGACCGATGCTGGCGCTGCCACGTTGCCAGATCGGTGGCGACGGTCGAGCCGCCGCGCCAATCGCTGGAGGAAAGCACCCGGCACGTCCTCAGCACCCGGGCTCGCCGGCAGGCCGACGGCGTCCGCCGCGACCGACCGGTCAAGACACGAGCGTCCGATCCGCGCGTGCGCACCTGATGCCCCACTTCAAGTGCGCATACTGCCGCGCCCGTGTCTGGTGCGAGGACTCACCGGACCAGTCGGCGCCCGATCCTTGCCCACGCTGCAGCGGCGAACTCGAGGTGGTCAGCGACCTCTCCGACCTCGTCGGCCTCCGGGCGCTACGGGTGCGCCCCCATGCGTCGCACCGCGATCCCGCGGACCACTTCGAGCGGATCTCACAGCAGATCCGCGAGACCATCGCCGCACACGACGCGGAGCGCGAGCGACGACGCAACTCCGACAGTCCCTGAACGCAAACCGAACAGAGATGGGAGACCGTCATGGGAGAAAAGCAAGCAGCGAAGCTGCACCGGCGCGACAATCGCGCCGAGCGCGAACGCGAGAAGGTGGCGCGCACCGGTGATTCTCCGGCTCAGAAGGCCGAGCAGGCGCGCAGACGCGACGAGGCGTCCGCTGACCGAGAGCGGCCGTACCAGAGCCGGGATCGCGACGTCGAGTGAGCCGCCCTGAGACGCTCCAGCGCGGAGCGACGGTCCCGGTACTCCTGCTGACGTCGCAATCGGCTCGGCTCGGCGAGGAAGGGCTCGTCGGAGTGCTTCGGGTGGCGTTGCGGAACGACGGCTGGGAGCTCCACGTAGACACGGAGCGAGGGACGCGGCGGAGCGCCGTGGCCGAGCTCGTCGTTCGACTCCTGGAGGCTGTACCGGACAGCGCCCTCGACGGCCTCGAGCGGGTGCTCGCCCCACACCTGCGCGCCTCGCTGCCGCGCCAGCACAATCACCTGGGGCGCGTCGTGATCTACGGCGTCGAAGGCGAAGTGCTGCGCATTCGAGAGGTCGCGGAAGCCGAAGCCGCCGAGCCCGAACGGCCACGTGAGCGGCCAGCGATCGCCCGGGGTCGCTGACATGCCGACCGAACCGCACGACGCGACGGCGGACGATGCGCACCGGCCCGATCCAGGGCCGCCCCGCTGGGATCCCGCCGCCGAGCGCGACACACGGCGCCAAGCCCGCGAGGCGAGTCGTGGGTCTCGAACCGCAAGGCCCGAAGCCGCGCCGAAACGCGGTCGGCGGAGGCCCTTTGCGCGGAGCCTGACGTCAGTCGCCATCGTCGCGGTCGTCGTCGCCGTCGCCGTGCTCGTGGGTTCACAGACCTCGGCAGCGTGGGTCGTCGGCCTCGTGTGCGCGATCGTGACCCTCGGCCTCGTGGCCGTGCTGCCTCATCAGACACCGGATCGTCGACGCCGCGGATAAGCACCTGAGACGACGACCGCTCGATGGGTAAGGTCTTTGGTGGAGGGCAACATCGTGGGGTCCACCCTGGGCAGCACCTTCTGACTTCCGATTCCTATTTGAATCGGAGGTTCCGGATGTCCACCGCTGCCGATGACGCGGCCGGTGCCGTCGAAACGCCCCGCCGTCCGCCGCAGACGATCCCAATCGTCAACGAACGTCGGAACGAATCGTGCGTGAGATCGCGCGCGCGGTGCGGGTGCTGCTGGCGGTGCTCGGCTCGGCCGCGGTCGAGGGCCCGGTGACCGAGTGGGTCGCCACGCACCGCAAGCACCACCAGTGCTCGGACAAGCCGGGCGATTCGCACAGCCCTCACCTCGACGATGCGCCCGGACGGCGAGGCGCGTTGCGTGGCCTCGCGCACGCGCACGTCGGCTGGATGTTCCGTGGCAAGGACCTGGGCTTCGCGTTGACCGGGTCGGTCGCCGGCGGGCTGACGGGGCTGCTGTGGGGCGGGCCGGTCCGCGTGCTCGTGCTCCACCACGCGACGTTCAGCATCAACTCGCTGTGCCACTTCTTCGGCCGGCGTCCGTTCGCCACCGGCGACGAGTCGCGCGACCTCGTGTGGCTGGCTCCGATCACGCTGGGCGAGGCGTGGCACAACAACCATCACGCGTTCCCGACGTCGGCGCGCCACGGACTGGAGCGCCGGCAGCTCGATCCCGGCGCGTGGCTGATCGGCGCGCTGGTGCGCTGCGGGCTGGCCTGGGACGTCGTCGAGCCCAGCCCCGGACGGCTGCAGGCCAAGCGCTGCGCCGATGACGCCGCCTGCCGCTGACCCGAGAGCCCCGGGGCTGCGCGCGCTCGCGCGGCGGCACGGCACGGCGTTGACGGTCGCGGCCTCCCTGGGGGTGGCCGCGGTCCTCGCCTTCGTGCTCGCGGGACGCCGCCACGACTTGGCCTTCGCGCTCTCGCACGTCGGCGCGTGGACGCTCGTCGTCTGCGTGCTGGCGCAGACCGCTGCGCTGCTCGCGCGCAGCGAGGCGTGGCATCTGAGCATCGAAGCGGCAGGCGGGACCGTTTCCCGCCGTGCCCTCTACCGCGCCTCCAGCGCGCAGGTGCTGGGCGGCGTGCTGAACGCGCAACTCGGGGTCGCGGCGCGGATCGCGGCGCTGCGCCGGTCCTCGCCGGACGTCAGCCCGCAGGTCCCGACGCTGCTCGCCGCCGAGGTCCCGATCCTCACGGTCGAGGCCACGCTCGCCGCGCTGGCCTCCTTCACGCTGCTCGAGCCGCTCGGACTGCCCTGGTGGGTGCCCGTGGTCGCCGTCGTGGTGCTGGCAACCGCCAGCACCGGGCTGCGGCGGCTGGCGCTGCGCACGGGCCGCGAGCTTTGGCGCGGGCTCGCGGTGCTGCGTCGCCGCGGCGCCGGCAGCCGAGTGGTCGCGCTTGTGCTCGTCGCCGTGTTCGCCCAGATCCTCCGCAACTGGCTGATGCTGCACGCGGTCGGCGTGGACGTCTCGCTGCTGGACTCGGTCGCGTTGCTGATCGCGGTCTCGGTCCTCGGCCAGCTGCCGATCGGCCCGACCGTCGGCGCCACGGCCACGATCCTGATCCTCGGCAGCAACGGCGTGGCGGCGTCCGCGGCCGCAGGTGTGCTCCTGACCGTGACCGGGACCATCGGCGGCCTGTGCTTCGCGGGCTGGGCGGGCGCCGACCACCTCCGGTCGCGCCGCCCCCGCCCCACGCCCTCACCTGGCTGATGGTCCGAATCCAGGCGCCGGGCTCGACACCGTGGCCAGCACGCAAGCCCACCCTGCGCCGGAGCCACACAATCGCCCGAAGCCTTCTTGCGTAGCCGACGAGCGCGGACCGAGCACTCGGCGCGCGTCCACGGTTGCGAACCGGTTGGTGCGGATTCCGTGCGAACCCGGTGGTGCTGCGCCATGATCTCGCGCCTCACGATCGACGAGGAAGCTACCGCCCCGCGGTGGACCGAACCTGTCAGCGCTTGGCAAGCTCGCCCGGCGGGAGCTCGCCGCCGTCGACCAGGTCGGTGGGGCCGAGGACGAAGACCTCGCAGATCATGTCGGGGTCCTGCTGGTTGCCGCTCATGAAGCCGATCACCGGCCGGCCCGTCGCGTGCTCGACCACGGCAGTGAAACGATCGCGCATCACCTGCTGGAAGGCTATCCGCTGCTCGATCACGGACTCGCCGCGGCCGCCGTCGAGCAGCGTCTGCTCGACCCGCGTGAACCCGCCGCGCAGCACGCAGACCACGAGGTCGTCCTGGTAGTAGGTCTTCGCCTGCGTCGGGCCGCGTCCGTAGAACTCCTTGAGCAAACCGACCAGGCCGTCCGACACCGCGGTCAGCACGTCGCCGTGCGTGCCCTGAAAGGTGTGCGGATCGTCGGGCATCCCGCTTGGAGCCTACCGCCGCGCGGAAGCGTACTGTTGATGTCAAGGGCTTGAACAGGGGGTCGCCGTGTCGGCGGCGGCCGCCTGGTCGAACTTCGGATACCTGGCCGGCGACAACACCGTCAACGGATGGCACGAGCCGTGTCCGGGTCTGGCCGTCGACCAACGCTGGTATGACCCGCCGCAGGCCCCGGCCACCGCATCGGCGTTCCCCTGCCAGGGTCCCTGCGGGGTCCTCTGGCGGACGCCCGCGCCGGCAGCGCTGCTCGAGCACGACGAGCGTTGCCTCACCTGCGCGGGGCCTCCTGCCCTCCCCTGAACCGACCGGTCCGCTCTCCGGCGACGCACTCCTTGACGCCGTCGTCGCGCTGCGCGTGCGTTACTACAACCGCATCCCGGCTTCCGCCAAGACACGGCTGCTCGGTGGCGATCTCCTGGCGTGTGTGCTCGGTGGTGTCTACACCGACGTCGAGAAGACTTTGATCGAGCTTGGCCGCACGCGGGTCGTTCTCCAGACCCGCGGCGAGTTCCAGCACGCGATGCGCCACAAGTTCATCGAAGCGGCGAACAGCTCTCCGGCCGTACCGTGCTCGTCTTCATCTCCAACCTCCACGTCGGTCCCGACCTGGCCGTGGAGCTCTTCCGGCTCGACGGCGCCGGCGCGGTCTAGAATCGGTTACGGAGGGCATCGCACGTCGACGCCGGGTCTGCCCGGTTGCCTCGCCTGACTTCCGCAGGATCGCCCATCACGTTTCTCGGAGGTGCCGGATGCCCGGCCTCAGAATCGACGCTTCGCCCCCAGCGGGCTCGCCCACCCGCGACGACATCGAGCCTGTCGCGCACGAGTCCGTGGACCGATTCGTGACCGGCGCGGCGGTTGTGCTCCCGTTCCTGGCGCTCGGCGTCGTCGGCTGGCAGTTGTGGGGACACGCGCTGCGGGTGACCGACCTGCTGTTGTTCCTCGTGCTCTATGTCGTCACCGCGCTGGGCGTGACCGTGGGCTTTCACCGTCACTTCACCCATCGCAGCTTCAAGACGACGCGCTTCGTGCGGGTGATCCTCGCGGTTCTCGGCTCGGCGGCGGTCGAAGGGCCGGTGATCTCGTGGGTCGCCGACCATCGCAAGCACCACGCGTTCAGCGACCAGGAGGGCGATCCGCATAGCCCGCACGTCGGTCGCGGCGACGGCTGGCGGGGGGCGCTGGGAGGCCTGTGGCACGCTCACCTCGGCTGGTTGTTCGTGCATGACCAGCGCGGCAAGCGCTCACGTTACGCGCCCGACCTGCTGGCCGACCCGGCGTTGCGCTTCGTCGATCGCACGTTCTTCGTCTGGGTGGTGACCGGGCTGGCTCTGCCGTTCGCGCTCGGCTACGTGCTCGGCGGGTCGCTCAGCGCGGGATGCACTGGCCTGTTGTGGGGCGGCGCCGTGCGGTTGCTCGTGCTGCATCACGTGACCTTCTCGATCAACTCGTTGTGCCACACCTTCGGGCGCCGGCGGTTCGCGACCGCCGACGAGTCGCGCAACCTCGCCTGGCTTGCGCTGCCGTCGATGGGCGAGGCCTGGCACAACAACCACCACGCCTTCCCCACCTCCGCCTCCCACGGCCTGCGCCGGTGGGAGGTCGACCCGTCTGCGCTCGTCATCCGCGCGCTGGAGGCGACCGGACTGGTGTGGGACGTGCGGAGGATCTCGCGCGAGCGCGAGGCGAGCCGTTACCCGGCGGCGACGTCGTGAGCACGCCGCCGCTCTCCGTGCCCGAGGCCGAGCGCCAACTCAGCGCAGCCGGCGACCGTCACCGCGAGGTGCTCGCCGCGATGGTGGACGCCGGCGGGCGCCCCGAGGCCGCGCAGCGGACGGCGGTCAAGGCCGTCGCACGCGCTGTCGCACTCGTGTCGCTCGTGCTCAAACGCGCAGACCGCGCCGGCGTGCCACTGGAGCGCCTCGCGGAATTGAGCGGCTGGGAGCCGGATCTCGTCCAGCGGGCGCTCGAGCGCCGGCCCGACCCTCCGCTCGCGGCT
>CALALQ010000491.1 GCA_937925595.1 uncultured Demequina sp.
TCCTCGAACAGCTCCAGGTCTTGTTGCCTGTCGTCGGCATCGACTTGCTTCGAGGACGAGATCGTGAACATGCACGCCCTGATCTCTCGCAACCACCAGCCGGGGCTTCACCTGAAGAGAAGCTCGCTTCACCCGTGTTCGAGCTCACTAATCGCAAGGCTGGTGTGCACGCTCGAGCGCAGGTCGTCGACGGCGAGTTCACGGTCCTCGAGGGCTCGATTGTTGTCAGTCGTATGCGAGACCCGCGCCAGCACAACGAGCAAACCGCCAGACAGTATGCAGCACGCGAACAGTTGCTGCGGTCGCTCCTATCGGACGGGGCGACGACTCCCCGCGGGGATGAAACGGCGACCCTCACTCGGGACGTCGTCTTCTCATCTCCCTCGGCAGCAGCCGCCGTCGTGCAAGGGTTGGCGGCCGCCAACGGCCGAGTCGCGTGGAAGGTTCCTAACGGGCCAACGTACGACGAGTGGGAAGACCGTGATGCGGCGCCTTAGATCCATGCATGGACTCTCAACCCGCACGAAGGGGATCGCCAAGACAGGGCACGATTTGTGCGATCGGCGCCCAACAGGTAGCGAGGTTGTGGCTCCCGTCGTCTAGGTCACGGTCGCAGATCACATGGCCTCGCACACACTGCGTAGAGTGTGAACAAGCACGCCCGTCGGTGATTCGTCTTGGGGGTAGTCAGTGACCGTTTTGTATCGCGCGCTTTGGACGGCCGACGTGCTCACAGGTGCCGAGGAGGTGCTCGACGGACTTAAGCACAGTGTGGCGGTGTGGTCCCGGGAGGCCGAAGAACCTTTACCGCTCAATGAGGAGCCGACGGAGATCGAGGTCTCTCAAGGTCGCCGGCGTCGCATCGACTATCGGGCTGTGGGGGACGGCGCGTTCGAGGTTCTCGTGACCGATGAGGTTCCTGGTGGCCCGGCGAAGTGGACCGTCAAGATCCAGGTAGTGCTCGACGACAACCTGCACGTATTGGTCGAGAACTTGATGGAGTCGGATGACCTGACGCAGCGCATCGCCGTGGGTCGGCCGGGTGTCGTGCATGAGTTGCTGGCCCAATCAAGCAGGCCTCGTCTCGGTCACAGTGCGATCCTCGGCATCCCCAACGCGATACCAGCCAACGGCATCGACATTCTCACCGATCTCCTTGCAGATCCGGAGCGCGCGCTCCCCGTGATCGTCTGTTCCGAACCCGGCGGCCAGCACAGCGACGCCTGGTTGCGGACGGCGGAGAAGATCGCTCGAAGAGTGGAAGGCGTTGCTGTGGTGGTCACGCTTGATCGCGCAGCGGTGGGTGCCTTCAAGGACAGGCTCGGATCGCTGGGCATATGGAACGGCGGCGTTAGGGTCTACTCCCCGCAACCTGTTACCGCGGAGTCGGACGGTTGGCGCCACCGCTACTACTTGGGCTCGCTCTTTGACACGGCGCCGCTACCGACGATCAACCGCATTGTCTACTCGGTCTCACAGTTGTCGACCCGGCGACGGGTACCGTCCGTATTCGGTGTTTTCGTCGACCGCAATGCTCCGGCTTCCCCGGCTGAAGGCCGAACTCCCATTGCCGAGCTAGAGGCGGAGCGCAACGCCTACGAGGCGGAGCTTGAAGCTGCTCGCGATGAGCAGAGTGCCCTTCAGATCGAGTTGTCAGCCGCGACCGGACATCTCGCGCGGCTAAAGGACGAACTGATCAGTAGAGGCCTCGCGGACCTGATCTGGGGCACGCAGCACGAGGATCACACCTCGACCCCGGATCAGGTCCAGGATCTCTCGGAAGCCGTGCTTGCCGCGCAGACCTACCTCGGGCAATGGCTGACGCTTCCGGACTCGGCCGTCCGTGAACTCGAGGATCTCGACAACTCTCCCAATGGCTTTTCATGGGGCAACACGACATGGCGCGGGTTACGCGCTCTCGCCGCATACGCCCAAGACCGCTCGGACGGCTGGAACGCCGGAGGATTCTGGGAATGGTGCGCGTCAGGCCCTTTGCTTGGATGGCCGGCGACATCGAAGAAGCTGTCGATGACCGAGAGCGACACCGTCCAGCGGACACCCAAGCTCGCGCGTACCCGTGTCTTCGAGGTCGATCAGCGAGTGGACAAGTCCGGGAAGGTCACGATGCTGGCACATCTCAAGATCGCGGAAGGTGGCGGGCCTCTCGCGCCCCGCGTCTATTTCTACGATGACACGGGCGGAGCAACTGGCGTTGTCCACGTCGGTCTTGTGGGGCCGCATTACCTGGTGCCAAATAAGTCCACAAACTAACGTCGCGCCCCGAGCGAGGACTACAGCCTGGGAAGACCCACCGTCGGATCGACGAAGTTGTGCAGCGCATCGCTCGGCTCGCCAAAGACAATCGGGTCATCGGCTTCTCACGCGACATCCTCGGTAGATTTGGTGCGCGATGCCACTGATAGTCCACCAGCTCATCCCGAAACGGGATCGTCTGCTCTTAGACTGCCGCGCCAACGGGTTCTACCGGGCAGGGGATCGCGACCTGACGGCCGTCGCACGTCAGATCTTGGGGCTGGAGGAGGCTGTCGAGTGAGGCGACGCTCCGCTCGCCGGAAGCTGAGCGATCGCTTGCGCTCCCCGGCCATGGCCGGGGTCTTCTTCTGTCTGGACTGGTGGAGCAGTCCTCGACGATGAGCACCCACTTGTCCGTATCAGGCTGAGCGGCGATACGAGCCTTCGCCTCGGCCACGACCGACGACTTGCTCGTGCCCATCGGGAAGGTGTAATCCTCGACCGGGCAGCCGGGGGCCACGCACTGCAGTTTGGTGAGCGGGCCGGTGAGGTCGAGGATCGTGTACTCGGCCTGCATGGCGACGCAGGTGCGCTTGCCGGTGGCAAAGCCCGAAGCCGAAACGGCACCGTCGAGATTGTTCATCGTCTCCGACAGCTCCGGCTCCGACCCGCCCTTGGGCATGTCGATGGCGGAGAGCTTCTCGGCATCAGCCTTCTCCACGGCCTCCGGGAGTGGCTTGTCCTTCTTGACGAGCACCTTCTCGCCCGAGGGGAGCGTGTACGCCTTGACGGACTTGTCGCGCTTGATGGCGGCGGCCTGATCGTCTGTCAGCGTGGTGCCGACCTCGAGGGCGACGACCTCATCGGCCTTGACCGGCTTCTCCTCGGCGGGCGTCTCGGTGGCAGGGGTCTCGGCCGAATGCGTGGTAGCGGGCTTGGGGGCGGTGTCCGTGACCCTCGAGGTGCAGCCCGACAGGAGGACTGCGCCCGCGACGATCGCGGGGAGGATGCTGGTCTCGGTGATGTTGTTCGTGCCTAGCTTCCGTTCTCCGGGTGCGCCAAGGGGCGGCCCGCATACCGCGCTCGAAGCGGTGAATGTAGCACTGCTTTGAGCATTGCGCAGAGCGTGCTTCTAAAGTAGTGTCGGCGGTATGACAACTACGGTGAACGTTCCGGTCCCAACGGAGATCGCGGATGAGGTTCGACGTTTTGCGGCGTTCCTCATGGCTGATCGAGCAGCTTCTGGCTCGCGCACGGAGTCGCTGTACGACGGCATTCAGGACTACCCGTTGTGGCCGGATGAGGATGTGATCTCGCTCGCGAACGCAGGGACCGCCACATCCGGTCTTTACCGGCGGATTATGGACGCCATCCTCGCCCGCGACGCGGTAGGGGCATGGGTGTCGATCGCTCAGCTCGCCGAATGGGTGGGGGAGCGTCCCACGCTGATCGCGAACTTCCGCACCCAGCTCTACCGATGGATTGGCGCGCACCTGCCGGCAGGGACGACCGCGCCGTTCACCGCCAAGCGAGGAGACAAGCTGCACCCCCCTCGTGGACGTGAGGTTCACTATCGCGTGTCGACCGCATGCGCCGAACAGTGGCGTCGAGTCCAGCCGCAGCTTAAGGAGATTCGCTGATGGTGAAGTACGAGGACATGCTTGTAGAGACGCCATATCGACTAGTCGACGTGGAAGATCGCAGACTCACGCCAGGTCACGAAAGTGAGAAGCAATGCACCTACTGCGGTGTGCAGGACGGTGACCCCTGGTATCCGATCGCGGAGGTTACCGTGTACCGGATTTGGACGACGGACAGCGTCTATCGTCCTGAGGCGGAACGGTTCGAACGGGGCGGGCAGTGGCAGTGGCGATGCGAAGCTCATCCGAAGCGGTCCTGGGCGCCGCGCAGCCACGAGGCCCCCGCCGTACTCCTGCCCCCGGAAGAGCATCCCTGCGAGGAAGTAGATCGCCTTACCAAGCGAAAGTGCGCGGTCAAAGCCGGCACCCGCAAGTTGGTGGAGGGGTGGTTCTGTGGCGATCACAGCGGCCCGTACGAGCTCCTCGCGCGTCAGCGCCAACTCCTTGGGGAAGAGGATCCCGAGGCGGGCGGCGACCCAGAGGCTTGATTCGGCGTCTCGCGGTTGTCGTCGCCGCGCAAGCGCTGTTGCCCACAAGCCCGTCGCGGACGGCGTCCATCGTCGGATCACAGGAAAATCGTGCTCGCGTTACAGGAAAGGGTGGAACACGGCCGGCTCGTGATCCGCACCAGGACGGGTTTTGCCAACAGCCCAC
>CALALQ010000492.1 GCA_937925595.1 uncultured Demequina sp.
GTCATCGACGTGACACTCAAGCCGGGAAACTACACCAACCCCTGGGACGTCACCCCGGATGCAGAAAGGGAGGGCGCGTCCAGGGCAACGCTCACACGTCTAGCGACGACGAGTCCGGTCTGTTTGCAGTTCTGTCCGACACCCCGCTCTCAGTCACCCAAGATCCAGCGTTGGCACGCCAGCAGCTTCCAGCTCGGAGTACAAGCCTTTAACTTTCCGGATACTGGTATCCCGAACATGCGTGAGTACCAGCCTTTCCGCCGCCCTCGAGACACCGACGAAGAAAGTCATCGTCGACTCGCTGGCGTCTCGGGTGTGAGACCACCATTGATCGTCATCTAGTCCGAGCAGAAACACCGTGTTGTATTCGAGGCCTTTGCTGCGGTGGATGGTCATGAGGGGGACTGCGTCGTCCTCCATGAAGGCGTCGGCGAGTTCAGCCCAAGATGCCACACGGGTGAGGGCTTCGGCGATGCGTGCTTGAGTGGCTGTTACCTTGCGACGGATCTCGTCGGTGGAGTCTGGGATCAGTCGGCTGTCTGACATGCGTTCCACGGAGATCAGCCGGGTTAGCTCTTCCATGAGGCGGGCGGCGAGGTCGTCGGGGTCTGACACCTTTGGGAATTCTCCCGAGTGTGCGTTCAACCACTCGCGAAGTTCCGCGACGTACGCGGAGAGCGTGTCGTCGGCAGCGGAGCTCAATCGGAACTCGCCTTCGGAGGCGATGAGGTATTCGATCTCCCGCTTCGCGTGATGCCATGCGGCCGGCTCGCCGATCACGGAGCTGGCGAGCTTGACCATCGAGATGAGGAGTCGTGCAACTTGATCTGCGAGGAGTTCCTGGAGGCGCACTTTCGAGTCGCCGATCTCGGCGTCGTCGTTTCGGACGCGGAGTCCGTGACGCTCGAAAGCATCGCGAAGCTGGGCGTGAAAGTCGTCGACGCGTTGTCGTGCGAGGAGCGCGTACTCGCTGGGCTGACGCCCAGACGTGTCGGCGTCCACGGCTATCCATGCCGCGATCTTTTCTGCCTGGATGTCGGTGCTCGAGAAGGACCAGATCTGCGCAGCTGTATCCCCGGTGTCACGCAGGACGCGGGAGACCTGCTCCGCAGTCTCGGGGGCGAGAATCTGAGCGAACCGGTGTTGCAGGGCCACAAGCTCGGGGGTCGACCTGTGGTTCGAAGTGAGCTTGTACCCGTCGGCATCGAAGTCTGCCTCGAACTCCGCAAACGCGTCGGGGAGGGCTCCCGCCCAGCCCATGATCCGTTGGTTGCGGTCCCCGACGACCGTGACTTGCGCGCGGCCGTCGCCGAAGACGTCCCGAAGGAACGTGTACTGCGCAAACGTTGTGTCCTGGAACTCGTCGACGAAAACAAACGGGTAGGTCGCAGAGAGCACGGCGCGTAGCTGACCACTGGATCGGATGATGAGGTCAGCGAGCCTGTTCAGCATCGTGAAGTCCAGCACCGGGTGCTCCACGTCGAGGTATTGGGTGCGCCACCACTGCTGCGCAGCCCACTCATTCGCATCGCTCGGCTCCGGGAGTTCGGCGGACAGGGGGATTCGACCGATGATGTGCTGCATGAAACGCCCGGGTTCTATGCTTCGCACACCGCGTCGAAAGTGCATGGGTGCTGTCGGAGCGATGTCGTCGAGGAAGCTTGCTATCTCAGCGCGGCTTGCGTAGCCGATCCGGTAGGCGCCACTCAAGGCCCATGATTGCGGAAGCAAGCCGCTGAACCTATCGACGAGGTTCTTGGTGAACGCGTCGAACGTCATCGACATGAAACGTAGTGCGTGGTCCGGGCTTCGCGCCCACACCCGGTCGTGCAGGTTCGCCGCGGCGGACCGCTTGAAGGAGATCGCGAGAATCTGCTGGGGGTACCGACAGAGCCCGGTCTCCAGAAGATAGCTCGCCCGCTGCGCGAGGAACTCCGACTTGCCGGCACCTGGGCCTGCGGTCACCCACGCGGTTCCTGCTTTCAATGCAGCCCAAGCAGCGTCCTCCATCCCGGCGATGCCGTCGGGGCGCCAGTCGTCGGGAGAGATGCTCATGCGTCGCCCACCGCTATCCCAATTTGGGTGATGAGCCTGCCGATCCCGCCGTCCACGGCAGCGAGCTCCACCGCAGGTATGTGTGGAAGCACCATCATGTGACGGCTTGGCTTCGACTTCGTCAGGAACAGATATCGGTACCAACGGAGGTAGTCGGTCAACGCATCGTCTTCCCAGTATTCGAATCCTGGTCGGGTACCCACCGCACCCAGGACAGCCTCGCGCGGATCTCCCGGTCCCGATGGGCCGCGCTCATCGGGAGCCAGGTGCGCGTTGTAGAAGCCAAAGAATGTGTGCAGCAGGCTCATGTCCAGGTCGAGGGGTGATGAGTAGAACACGTTGAACCGCTCGAGGTGGTCCAGCCAGGCGGAAATCAACGTGAAATCCTGCTCAAGGGCGTCGAGGTCCTTCACTGTTGCTGCCCCGTGCGGTGCGTTCGTGAAGACGTCAATCCCGACATCCTGTAGCCGCTGGCAGGCGTACCGTAGACGTCCTACCCCGCCTCCCGCGCGTCCCCAATCCAGGTCGAGGAGGGTGGCGTGGGGGATGTCCAGATCGGTGAGCAGTTTCCAGAAGTGGTGTGTGTGTCGCCCGCCGAGGGGGACAACTGCGACGAAGGACTGGTCGATGTGGATGCCGCGGGCTTCAGCGAGCCGCGGGATCACGACGGACTCGGACTCGCCTTCGCCGAGAACGACGAAGCGGGCGAAGTAGAGCTCTGGGTAAGCACGGACCGCCTGCCTCACGTACTTCTCCGCTTCGGGTTCGTCCGTTGGGAGCAGGATTTCCCTCACGCACGTCGTCCTCTGCTGGTTTCGCAGACGGAAATGTCGGATCCGTTCGGGGTCGAGGCGCGTGACGACGCTGGAGGAGTGGCTGGAGATCACAGCCTGCGCGCGACCTGACTCGGCCACCGAATCGAGTTGCTGCACGACTCTTGAGAGGAAGAAGGGCGAGAGGTTGTTCTCGGGTTCCTCGAGAATTAGGAGCGTCAAAGCCGGTAGCGATGCCGGGGTCACATCGAACATGTCGGCATGGTCTCCGTGGGCGAGCTGGTCTTCGATGTCCAAGGTCGCCGCGGTGAGGGCGATGTGGAGCAGCGAGCGTTGGCCGTCGCTGAGTTCGTCGGCGACCTTCCGGCGTCCACCGGGCGCCGGTTCGAAGAGCATTTCTGCGTTCGTCACGAGCGACTGCAGTTCGCGGCTGATCGGTTGGAACTTCGGGTTCGTCTCGGAGGTGAGGTGGTGCAGTTCCTGCCAGCGGTCGGTGATGACTTCTGTGACGTGAGTCACAACTTTCTCGTCCTGGAATCGGGCTGCCAGTTCGTCGGCCGCGCCGGCGAGGTGCGCCCCGAATTCTGGTGACCACTGCCCGGCACGCCAAATCCTTCCTCGGAGAAAGGCCGCCACTTCTCTGGCGCCGTCACGCGTTGCGGGGACATAGACCGCTTGAATGCGGGCGCGGTCTCGGAGCTCCGCGTAGAGATCCCCGTAGTCCTCATCGAAGGTGTAAACGACCAGCATTCGCGAGGCTACGGCTCCGCTGAGCGTGCCGTCGTCAGTCCACTCAGCTTCCAGGACGATTCGCACACGCAGCGAACCATCATCGTCTGCGGTCATGTGCCGGAAGAACTCGGGCACGCTCAGCTGAGCGGAGACGTCGCCGCTGTCGAGTTCAGGGAATCCGAAGACCGCTTCCAGTCGCAGCTGCCGCGATGTCGGTGGTTCGTTCTCGTTGTGAGGAACGTGAAAGTCAGAGACGCGCACGCGACGTTGCTCGGCAATGACACTGAACATGCGCAACAGCGCCTGGCACGCTGAAGTCTTTCCGACGCCATTCGTGCCCACAAATGCTGTCAGGCGGGGATCAAAGCGGATGGCGGTGCGCTCAGGACCGAAGCTCTGGAAGCCTTGGATTACCAACCGCTCGAGGTGCATGAAGCTCGTTTCCGTTGAGTGGACGCTCTGGCAGCGAGCGTACTGAACGTTTGAATACTTAATTGCGCGGCGAGCCGACAGAACGCCCCAGCTGACCTGGTGGTTCTCGGACGGTACGCACCCCCGCAATTCTCGGCTACTGCGCCGGATCACTTGGTTCGACGATCCCGGCCAGGCAAACTATTCAATCGCCCGCACGCGGTTCACGGGGGACTCGAGCCTGGCCGGTCTTCTAAGGGGCGGACGCTAAGACGCCCAGCAGGTGCTCGCAGTTGATGGAAAACGAATCGCGCGTGTCGCCTACCGTGGCG
>CALALQ010000493.1 GCA_937925595.1 uncultured Demequina sp.
CTGTCGCAGGCCGGCACCGCCATGCTCGCGCAGGCGAACCAGGCGAACCAGGGCATCCTGCAGCTGCTGCGCTGAGCCTCTCGCTGACCACAGAGCGCCCCGCACTCCGGTGTGGGGCGCTCTTCATTGGTCGGATCAGAACGGGAGCCAGGCTTCCATCAGGGGCAGCTCCCCGGCTGCGCCGAGACGCAGACCCTTGCGGTCAGCGTCGGCCGCGAGCAGCTGCGCGCCGGCAGCGCCGAACGGGAAGAGGTGCTGGCCCCAGACGACGAGCGTCGGGAGCCCTGCCTCCTTCGCCTTCTCGGCGCAGTTCCACGTTCCTCGGGAGGTGCGTGTGCGGTCCTCCCCCGGCGCCAGGTGGTAGCCGTGGGTCGGGAAGGCGAGGCAGACGTCGGCGCCGAGCATGATCATCTCGGCGTTGCGACGGTGGCCGGCGAGCTTGCAGGTGCGGTGCGGCTTGTCCCACTCGGGGCAGGCGTTAGCATGCTGATCCCACTTGGCGGGGTGTGCCTCCCCCGTCATGCCGATGCGTTCAGCGATGTGGGCGACGAGTCTGTCAGCGCCCACGGCGTCACCGTGGACGAGCACGGACAGACTCGGCGTCGCGCCCAGCAGTGCGAGGGCAGCGTTCAGGGCATCCAGCGTCGTCTGCTCGTTGGTCCAGTCGCGACTGCCAGTCATGAGCACGCGAGCGGCGCCGCCGGTCACGCGACCACGCCCTCGACGGCGCGCTCCCACAGCGGCATGAGGTCATCCCCCAGCTCAGCGGAGAACTCGAGCTGCACACCGAGCCCATAGCCGTTGGTGCCGAACGTCGCCCACCCTGCAGGCGGGTCGAAGTGGTGGCCGGCGCCGATGGCGAGCCAGCGAGCCGAAACGTGCAGCGCACGGGCGAATGCCTGGAACTCGTACGGTGAGCGCGCGTGGTGTGCGGACCGGCTGAGCGAGACCCAGCGGTCCTCGGTGAGACCGGCACCGCGGCGGCTACGGACGAGCCCTGCCCTACCCAGCATTCGCGTGGCGCGGGTGAGTGCGGTCTCGACGCGGGCCTGGTATGCCAGGTCCGCGGCACGGCGGGCGTTCCGAGCGAAGCGGAGGCGCTCGACGGCTGCGGGGTCACTGCCAGGGTTGGTGGTCATGATCGCTCCTGCGGGCTCGATGGTCTGAAGATGGTGGCGCGGTCTACCGCGCGGGGTCCCACCTCATCCCCGACACGGCTCTGCCGTGAACACCGCCTGCCACCATCGCCCGGCGAGTGTGCAGCAGCGCCTCCCCGGTCAAATTGGCTGGTCGACTGATAAGATTATGCTCATATTCAAGCGTTCTCGCGGTGAAAGGTGCTGACATGAGCAACGATGCGCAGGCCCAAGGGCCTGATCGCGTTCGTAAGACCATCCGCCTGCACCCAGACACGGCGATGCAGGCGGAGTACTGGCGCAAGCGCCACGGCATGGGCGACTCGGAGTACTACGAGAAAGCTGTCGAGGAGAAGATCGCCCGCGAGAACGGTCACTACGATCTGCCGACGCTGGAGCAGCAACGCCTGAACCAGCTGATCGACGAGATCCGCGCTTTGTCGACGAACGTCGCGAACCTGGAGACGGTCACCGCCAGCGGCTTCGACTCGCTGCTCGGGCTCACACGCGGCGACAACTACCTGCTTGACGACGAGACGGGCGAACTTGCCGGGCTCGACGATCACGCATCCTCGCTGGTGGAGTAGCCCCTCCCCCGCGACGTCACACGCCACGCACACACAGAGGACTCATCATGAGCATGTTCGAGCAGATGCTGGACAAGCACACCTTGCCCACGTCCGAGGACCTGGACATGACGTTCCCGGTCCGTCGCGAGCCGAAGAAGGACGTGGCGGCACCCACGGATGCGCTCGAGCTCGGTCAGCACGGCGGCGGCGGCGAAGGCACCCCCGCCGACGCAGAGGGCGTCGTCGATGTAGCCGGGGGCGACAGCGGTCCAGTCCCCCAGCGAGATGAGCCGGATGACGGCGAGCACACCGACTCGACAGAGGCGCAGGTACTCGCTCGCGCGACGGCCGCGGCACCGGAGGAAGCGGAAGAAGTCGACGCCGCGGGCGTGACGGCCGAGGAAGCCCCCGAGGAGGCGGCTGCCGACCCGGAACCCGCCGAAGTCGAGGACGAGGCGCCCACGAGTCCTCAGGACCCCGCAGCCGACCTGCTGGCGATCGAGGGGACCGATCCCAAAGCCTTCAAGCGTGGGGTGGGGTTCTCCTACGACAAGGGCGTGAAGGACACGACCGTGACTCGCTTCCCGCAGCCGATCATCGACAAGCTCCGGCTTCAGCTGGCGGCATCCACGAGCGGCGCTTTCGCCGAGGCGATCTCGGCGCCGGCGCTCATCACAGCCTTTCTGGTCGCGAACCTCGGAATCGAATTCAACGTCGACGAGAACACCGCGGCCGCGATCGACGGGTTCCGCACCACGGACCCGCGCCTCCTCGGCATCGAGGAGAAGCTCGAGCTGGCGCTTGCGAGCATCGACCGTGTCGCGGCGACGAGTCGAGTGGCTGTTGCTCGCGCGACCACCGCGGCGAACGCAGCCGAGACCGTGGAGTACGCGACCGCCTACCTGGTGGCCGACCGCGTCGCCGGCCTCAGCACTTCCGACGTCAACGAGACGAACGTCGACGTGACCCAGCCCAAGGCGCTGACGGTACGAGACGCCATCCGATCGAGGTCGAAGGCCCAACGTACGATCGAGAAGAACCGCGAAGAACGGAGCACTGCATGAGCAGCGACCAGAACGAGAACCAGCTGCGACAGCAGAGCGCCGACCCGGGCTTCCTTCCGGTGGCGGCCGCGGATGTGCGCGCAGCCGAAGAGAAGGCGGACTGGAGCCGCGACCTCCTGCATCGCGAGGAAGCGGCGCTGGAGTCGGCGCGAGAAGCCGGCCAGGACACCTCAGCGCTCGCTCAGCGCGTCGAGAGCGCCCGGATGGACCTGGAGGTCGCTGAAGCGTTCCAAGACGCCCTGGAGGGCTGAGAGCGCCGCAGGCGATACGAGAAACCCCCCGGGTACCACGCCGGGGGGTTTTCCGTTCCGCTAAAGAGGCGGATCCAGTTTGCAAAGCCATGCAACTCAGGTTCGAGTGTGAGTTTAGCGCCAGCACGACCGGATAGTCGTTAGAACGAGGTCGCGTCGCCGGCACGGCGACGCAGGGGCTGCCGCCTCACGGTCTACGCCCGTGAGTTGCCGTCGAGGGAAGTGGTGGCGGACGCAAAAGAAGAACCCCCGCGCCGGATGGCGACGGGGGTTCTTGATGAGGTCACAGCTCAGGGCTGTCGTCGAACATTGTCGGAGGCTCAGGCAGGTCGTCATTGACGGCGAGCTCAGGAAACCTGCGGCGCATCGCTTCGTGGCGTGCGACGCTGCTGGCGGCCGACGCGCCGGTGGCGAGGTACAGCCCGGAGTCGAGCGGATCCAGGCCGTCCAGCGGGGGCTGCAGCGCTCGTCGAAGGATCGGCTCGAACGCAGCACCGTCAGCCTCGTTGAACGAACGGATCGAAGCGAGCAGGTGGTCATGGGTGTCGATGTTGCGCCAGGCGAGCTTCCGACCTGACACCGCCGCCACCTGATCCAGGAATGCGCGCTGAGTCCGCCCGTTGCCCTCTCGGAACGGATGGATGTAGTTCACCTTCTCCAGCAGGGACGCCCCCTGCCTGATGAATGTCTGATCGTCGATGTCGGGAAGGAGCAGCCCCGACTCACCGAGCCAGCCGAAAGTGTCGTCTGCCGCGGTGTGGATCAGGGAAAACGGAAGGAAGTGAGACGTTCCCTTGGCGATCTCCACCGTGCGAAGCTGCCCGGCCCACTCGAAGATGTCCTGAAACAGCCGGCGGTGAGTCTCCTGAAGCCGGGTGAGATCGAACGACCCCTCGATCGGGTCGCGCACGAGCTCGACGCGTCGGCCGAACGTGAGCCGGTACTCAGCCTCGGTCAGCTCTCGCTGAGTGCGCAGGCCGAGTCGATTGCGGAGGACGCTGCTGTCCGGGTAGGTGTACGGGTCGACGAACTCATCATCGCGGGTGGGCAAAGTCAGCCTTTACGTTCGCGATGTAGTCCTCGATCGAGATCTTGCCCTCGACATAGTCGCGGATTGCGTCCACGGCCGTCGGCGACGGCTTCATGTCCTCGAGCGCCCAGCTGGCGATCGTGTCGATCGCCAAGTCGCGACGACCCTCGAAAGTGTTGATGAGGGATCTGTGGGCAAGGAGGTTGTGCCGGATCTTGAGCTGATCCTCGGCGGTGAGATGCGGCAGGCGCCGCATCGGTTCGGGTCGCTTCATCGAGGGCACCTCCTTCGCAGACTGAATGGTTCTATTCTCCCAGAACGGGACCGATTTTGGATGGGTTCGTCGACATCTCGTGAGAAACCTCACCCCGCCCCCGGAGGTGGCAACGCCGCCTCCCACGAGCGCCATCGGAGGATGCGAAAGCGCCGGATGCGTTCAGCGCTGAGCGCCCGCCACTCCCCCGAAAACGACCTGCGCCATGAGGAAAAGCCCACCCGAGCGGCTGGGTTTGCGCCGAGGCCGTCTGTGGTCACCTCTGTAGGTATTCAGATCTACAGGTAGTGCTACAGGAAAGTACTACAGGGTGAAAGTTATCCACAGCCCGAGATGCGGCTCCCCGACTGGGATCCGAGCCCCTCGACGACCGCGACTGCGCCATCAGATGACCCCAGAACCGCTACCAAATGACCCCGGCAGCGCCACCAGATGATCCCGAATCGCTACCAAATGATCCCGGGAAACCCGGGGACATCTGCTGGCGGCATATGGCGGTATCGGGAAGCACGTCGGCGCAGCCCGAGGCTTGCGTGCCGAGCGCAGAGGCGCCACATTTTGTCCCCACTCCCCCGAGCTCGTTCCGAGCGCGGCAGCGCCACCAAATGTCCCCGCTGTCGTGGGTACATTTGGTGGCGGAGCGGGTGCGGGCGACGAGCCTCGGCGCGCCACCAAATGTCCCCAGATCCCGAGCGCGGCAGCGCCACCAGATGACCCCGACTGATCGACGCGAGCCCGCCACCAGATGACCCGGGTCGCGTCGCGATCAGCGCCACCAAATGTCCCCATCGGGGCGACGATCGGCGCCACCAAATGACCCCGGACCGAGGCCAGCCTGATGCGCCACCAAATGACCCCATCTGGCCGAGCGAGATGCGCCACCAAATGACCCCGCTTCAGCGCAGAGGCGCGCCACCAGATGACCCCACGATGCGCGAGCGACCGCCACCAAATGACCCCACTCCCCCACGTCGACGAGGGGTGGGAGCGCGTGCGCCACCAAATGTCCCCACGGGCGGCGATGGGCGCCACAAGAACACCCCACCGCGGAGCGGGGTGTCAGATGCCGACCGTCAGGACGCGGCGGGCTTTCCTTCGACTGCCTTCAGCCGCTTGTTCGAGCGGACGTGGGTGAGCGACGGGTAGAGCATGAGGTAGTCGTCCTTGGCCTCAGCGCGCAGCTGCGGGTAGACGAGCTGGACTTCCTCGAGGGCGCTCTTGAAAGCGGCCTTGAACGCCCGTAGGCGGCCGTACTGAGCGCCGAACTGGTTGTTCAGGTCCTCCCACTTGATCCGGGTGACCCTCTCGAGGTAGTAGACCCGGTGGGTGGCCCACAGGTAAATGTCGATGCGCAGGCTGCTGCCGCCGAGAGCACGCAGCGTCTTCAGGTCGACGGGCACCGGCGCGTCGATGATCGACTTGAAGAACTCTTGCGACAGGGTCACTTCCGAGCTCCAGAGCCCTTCCTGGTCGTCACGGTTGTTCCCGGCGAACCAGAGGGCGACGCTGTTGGCGATCTGGAAGTAGTGCTCGGCGACGCCGTGCCCGGCTTCGTTGGACGCAAGACCTGACACCTGCAGGCGCGCGCCGAAGAGGGCCGCCAGCTGCGACTTGACGATGTTGGCGTTGCGGCCGCTGTACTCGACATCGAGCTTCGACAGGAACGAGCGCATGCTGCTGCCGAGGTCGATGACGGGACTCTGCGTGCGCACAGCCTCGGTTGCGACGTAAGTCAGAGCCAGTCGCGGGTAGACCCCGTAGGGGTAGCGCGAGATGCGCGAGCCGTCGGACTGCGTCAGCAGGGCCGGTTGCATCGTCAGGACGATGTTGCCGTTGCGGCGCTCGTAGTACGGGATCTCCCCCGGGTTGCGCATCGGCACCGCCACCTGAGCGAACAGACGCGCGGAGTATCCGAGGTTCTGATCGAGGAAGGTCTTGGTCGGGTCAGTCTCACGGTCGTGGCCGAACGCCACGAGCTTGGCGCGCATGTGAGGGTTGCGGACCTTGACACCGAAGGGCGTCACCGGCGCGACGTTCGAGGGCAGTTCGAGCTTCGTGCTCGGCTGCTCGGATGCTTCGTCTGAAGCAGGAGTCTTGTCAGACATCTGCGAGTCCTGTCCTGGGTGGCTTTGCGATCGGCGACGCAAACGGGCAAGGCCCGGGTGGTACTGCGTCGTTGCTCATTGTTCCGGGGACAGCGGAAGTGGTCGGGCGTTCGCTCGGCGTGTCCGACCACTCCCCCGGCTGACCAGTTAGCTGTTGGACGAGCGTCCGGTGCGGAAAGTGCCTTCGTTGAGCGGGAAGGGCCTGCCCTCGTTGTACTTGTCACGAAGCCGTTGCAGCTCACGCTCGACGCCGGCCTCGACGATCGCAGCCCAGGTGCGGTGACCGTCCTCATAGCGGCCGGTCCACAGGACCGCCGTCTCCGCCTCCTTCTTCAGGTCTTCGCGGATGTAGGCCGTCACGTTCTTGCGCACAGGCGCGGCGGACGCGGACTGGGTGACCGCCGGGGCGTGCGTGGGTGCGGCTGGCGGAACCGGCTGCTGCACGGGAAAGTGCGCGACGTTGCCGCCAGCAACCTCCTGAGCGCTCGGCTGCTGGGCCGTGTGTGTCTGTGCGGGGACCTGAGAGGCGACCGGCTGTGCGACGCTCTCGTCCGCCGGCGTGATGGCGATCGGCTCGAACTCGGGCTTCAGCGGGACGGTTGCAAAGCCGTCCCGGGTCGGCGCTTGACGACGAGGCTTGCTCACGCGACCTGCTCCTTCGCCTTGTCGAGGAAGCGCGCGATGTAGGTGCGAGCAAGGGCATCGAACACTGCGACCGACTGTCGGCCCTTCAGGTCGTTCCAGGCGGTGAGTGAGGCGGCAGCGCTGTCCGCTTCACCGAAGCGAGTCCACTCGGGGATGTAGCGAGGGATCAGACCGGTCTGGCTGTCTTCCGAACGGGTGAGCTTGTACTTGCCCGTGAGTCGCCAGACGAGATCGCCGAACTCCTCCCGGATGTTCGCGGCCTGGAACTCCTCCTCACTGAGCTGAGCGCGGTAGCGAGTGATAATCACTCCCCCGACATGGAGGTCAGGGTTCGCCAGGTCGGACGCGTGCTGCTCGACGAAGGCGCGGACGCGAAGGGCACCCTCGAAGGCGTCGTACGCGGCAGTGACTGGAATGAGCGTGGTGTGAGCTGCGGTCATCGACATCTGCGTGAGCGGCCCGAGCGTGGGCTGAGTGTCGATCAGGACGACGTCGTAGGACTCTTCAAGCCATCCGCCACTGAGCGCCTTCCGAAGACGACGGTTCGAGCCGAGGACGGCAGCTTCGCTCTCGCGGTTCACGAGGTCCTGACGCGACGGCAGCACGTCGATCATCTGAGCCTCTGGAGTCGGTTCGTTGGTCTCGTCGTTGATCCAGCGACACGCGATCGTGTGTCCGTGGCCGGCGGCCTCCGCGTCGGCCTTGATGACCTCGGAGACGCTCACATACAGATTGCTGCGATCGAGCTTGATGCCAAGTCGCCGGGTGGCGTTGGCCTGCGGGTCCATGTCGACGACGAGGACGCGCTTCCCTGCTCGAGCGAGAGCCGCTGCGAGGTGCACGACCACTTGGCTCTTCGCGACGCCTCCCTTGTCGTTAGCGATGACGGAGATGTGAGTCACGGTGGTTGCCCCTCCACAAGATCGAAGTCGTGGCGCCGGCATGGTGTCCGACGTCCCCACTATCGCGCGCGCGACGCGCCACTCCCCCGATGACACGCGGTAATCGAACGGTTCATGTTGCATCAATTGAACGGTTCTATTCCTGGAACGCTATCCGCGCATTGTCTGCTCAGAGGTTTGCGCTCGAAGTGAATAGATTCATGTTGAACGGTTCAGGGTGAACGGTTCTATTGATTCAAACGCCTACTACCGCGGAATCATGCGGAGACCACCGCCGCGCGGCCCTCGGAAAGCGAATCTATTCGTTGTGAACGGTTCAGCCTGAACGGTTCACTTCGCAGCCTTAGGCGCTCGGGCGGCGCCGCCGAATCGCCGGGTCAGGAACCGAACGGTTCATCGTGAACGGTTCGGTTACGTCAGAAAGTGAACGGTTCGATTCCCGGCACACGAGGTAGCTGATGAATGCGGGGGAGTGGCAGCGGGCAGCCGCCCTCAGCCGCGGTGGCCGGACGAGGCGCCGGCAAGCCCAACTGTTCAGGTTCCTTGGTCTCGTCGACGGGAGCGCGCAGGGCCGAGGGGGTGAGTGAGATCCGTGCCAGGGTGGAGCCTACCCAAACCGAACGGTTCAATTGCGAAACAGAACAGTTCACTTTGCTGGGTGGCCGTGCCAGCGTTGCGCGGGGGAGCCGATTAGCCTGACGTCGTCGAGAGCTCGTCGCAGATCTGCTCGAGGTCGAAGCCGGCGGCGTACCCCTCGTCGGTAGCTAGCAGGAGTCGCTGCTCCAGCCTCTCTTCCCACGAGGGGAGGCCAGAGATCGCCGACCAGTCAGTGACCCCCGCGTCGAGGTCGGAGGTGAAGAGCCGACCTACCGATGCGACCTCGCGAAGAGCATCGACGAGGCGATTGCGCGCTGGTCGGAGCTCGTGCTCGATCGACGGCACAAGCAGATCGTCGGCCAGTCGGTCGAATGCTGCCCAACGCCGCTCGTTCATCGCAGGCCCCACGTACTCGTGCGAAGCCAGGAAGTCTTTCAGATCGGCGACCTCTTCGTTGTTCGCCGCGATGATCTCGTCCAGGATTGCGCAGTCCCGAGCGATCGGATCAGGCTTCGCCTCCGGCTCGAACGCTGAGCACGACGACAGTGCGAGCGTGATGAGCGCGAGCGCACCGGCAGCCGCGGCTCCCCAGGACCGTGTCATGGCCTGAGCATAGCGAGGAGTGGGGGAGGGGGTCAGGCTGCGCTGCTCCACGAGGCCAGTTCTTCATCGCGCAGCTGCTGCAGCATGCCCTCACGGACGTAGCGCATCGCGAGGAGATGATCGGCACGGCCGTCGGCACCCCTGGGGTACGCCGGCCACGAGAGGTCGTCGCCTCGGAGATCTCGGAGCTTGAACATGACGCCCTGCTTTGGGTCTGGTCGTCGTCGCTGTTTCGGAGTGCGGCCGCCACGGAATGTGGTCTCGGCGTTCCACCAAGCCCAGAGTTCCCGCTCCCACGCGTACTGCTGCTGCCGGCGGGCCAGGGTGCCTTCCACTCCGAGACGACGGGCAGCCGAGGCGCGGTTATCCCGGAGTCTTCGTCGCCACTGCCCTGCCTTGGTCGCAACGACAAGGGCGTAACGCTTGAGCTTCGCCAGGACGGCGCGGGTTCGGCCGAGGGGCAGCCCCGCGCGTTCGGACACGGCACGTTCGTCTGCTTCCGCAGGACGGAGGGCTTCGTACGCGCGACGAGCGGTGGGGCCGAGACCGGAACGGGTGAAGACATCGTGGGCGCCAGCTGCGATCCGGTCCTCGAGGTCCTCGAGCAGGCGGATGCGATCGTCGAAAAGCTGGTGTGGGGGGCGGGCGGTCGTTTTGTGATGTGGCCCGTCTTGTGCGGAGGGTGTGGAGAACCTCTCCGTGAGGCGATAAACCGCAGCGTCGATGCCCTCGCTTGCGCGCTTGCGCAGAACCCAGCCGTCAGCCCGCAGCCGCACCAACGAGCGGTGGACGGACGACGAGGGGATGCCGGTGATGCCGGCCAGGGTCCGGAGCGCGGCCGAGACGTCGCGCTGGCCGGAGCGCAGAGCAAGCCACGCCAGGGCCGTCAGCACCGCCGCGTCGTGGAAAGCGGCTTCGGAGCGCGCCCAGCGCCCGGGGGAGACACGGAATGCGGTGAGCATCCCTTCGGTGCTCTCGACGATGCCGTGCAGCTCGGTGAGATCGCGCGGTTCGGTGTTCTGCGGCGCGTAGCGGTTCAGCCGGACGCGCTCCTGCGCCTTCTGCCACTGCCGCTCGAGGCGTGCACGAGCCTCCTCGTACCTGCGTGGGATTCTGGGGCCGCCTGAAGCGTTGTTGCGGGTGCGGTAGTGCTCCATGCCCGGTGCGGTTTGCGCGGCGCGCTCGACGTCGTCGAACGACCAGCCCGCTACCGCGGCGGCCAGTAGGCACATATAGCCCGTGCGTGACGGGTCGTAGCCGCCGGCGACAGTGGCCATCATTGCAACGCCCCAGGAGGGAAGCTCGCGGTGCAAGCGGTGCCGGGCCGCGGTCTCGCCGTGGGGAACGGTGAGTTGCGGATCTACCTCGGGGCGCAGCTCGCGTAGGGCGGCGATGACGCGCTGCAGGTCGGCGGCCGTGACGGTGGGGGAGACCAGGACGTCGACGCCGTCGGCTCCACCCATCACCTCGGAGAAGCCGCCGCGCGAGTGCGGCGAGGTGGGAGGCCGTACCGCACCCGTGCGGTCGTTGCACAGCAGGCCGTGGTCGAGGCTGGGCAGGACCGCGCGCGCGGCGCTGGCGAGCTCGCTCATGACGTTCTTCTCAACGCCGGTGAGGGCGACCCAGACGTGGAAGCCGCCTGTAGGGCTCGAGCGGCAGACGACGTGGGGGATGTTCACGGACCGGAGCACGCGGACGAGGACACCGAGATCCTCGGATGCCTGCTCGAACGCCTCGGGTGTCTTGGCGTCCAGATCGAAGACGGCGAAGCGGAAGAGGTGGTCGACCTCGTCGGTGAGGTCGATCGTCCACGGGGTGTTCGGCGGCATGTGGCCGATCGTGGGGAACTTGCGGGGGTAGCTGTTGGAACGGATAACTCCGTCAGCCTCGGCGATCATCGTGTTGACGTATCGACGCGTCGCGAGGGTACGCGTGAGCATCCACGCTGCTGCGACACCGGCGGAAACGCCCGGCGTGTCGTGCGCGTAGAAATGCGTGTATTCCGATTCATCGTGCGCTACGATGACGAATACCTCCTCACGGGGGTACGACGAAGGCACCCGGCGGCAACCGGGCTTCTTCTTCCAACTTCACGACCTGACCTGTTTGGCGACTTGCAGGTGGTGAAGGAACCGATACTTAGGGCATCGAGCCCCAGGACCCCCGCTACGGCGGGGGTTCAGTCGTTTATGCGGCCGGTAGCTGCAGCTCCTCCTCTCGGTGGAACTCGTCGGCAATGATCGACGGCACACCACGCTCGTCGAGGGTCAGGGCGAGGAGGATTGCCTCGATCACCCGAGCTTCGGTCACGTGCAGCGTGTCTGCGGCATGGGCGACGATCGCCTTTGCGTCCGGGCGCACTTTGCCGTGAACGAAGGGCCAGTCCTTGGTGAGCCCCCGGGGGCGTCGCTGTCGTTCAGCCATGAACGGAACGGTAACGTAACCGTTGTTCCGTACCGGGGAACCGGCGGCGCGTGTCGCGCAGGGGGCGCCGGCCCCCCGGATCGGGGTCTGCGAAGCGCCATGAAGAGTCACGGTTGAACACACCTTCTTCGATGGGCTGATCACAGACGGTTCGCGCCACCCGTAACGGAAATCGGGGTAGCGCCCCACGCTTCCAGCGGTCGCGTATGGGGAGGACGTTAGCCGAAAAGTTCCGAATCTGCACATTTATGAGCGTTCAAGCGAGCCAGCGGGGACGCGACGTGGGTGCGTTGTGGCCACAAAAGGCCCGCTAGTGGCCACTTTCCGGCCTAGTTGCGCCCAATTCTGGGCCTCGGAGTTCATTTCTGCTTGTTTATGAACGAAAACAGCGACAGGCAAGTTAGCCTGAGGCGGTCCTTCGCGCGCGCGGGGACTTACTTCGACCGGGGAGACCAGGCATGACAGAGCAGACAGCCGCCGACAACCGAAGCGGACGAAAGAGGGCAATCATCGTTGCGCTGCTGCTGCTCCTGGTCGCCGTGATCCTCGGCGCAGCTGCGGCTGCTCCTGCACTCGGGATCTTCGGCGCCAAGGCGTCGAGCATTGACCCTGCCGCGTCATCCGCCCGAGGGGTGGAGAAGGACGCCAGCCAGGGCGACCGGAACGGCCAGGGGATCGCTGCGGGTGATGATGCGGGTCGCCAGCTCGACGACGAGGCTGATGCGCAGTCGGAGACCGAGACGATCGACGCGGAGGCTGCACCGGAGCTCGGGCCGTGGCTCACTCCCGCCCCGCACCCAACTCCCACCGCGACCGGCGTTGCGCCGTCGCCGTCTCCCACACCCAGCGCATCCGTGCAGCCCTCACCGGAGCCCAGTCCTGCGCCGACGCCTCAGCCGTCGATCGGGCCGACGCCGAAGCCGACCCCCACCCCTACTGCCAGCGCGACGCCGCGACCGTCTGCAACAGCGACCCCGCTTCCCACGCCGACCCCGTCCGGCAGCGCTACCCCCGAGCCGTCCCCGTCTCCTACCCCTGCTCCCTCCCCGTCCGCGACTCCGGTCCCGTCGCCGTCCCCGTCTGCGACGCCGGAGCCGGACGTGGAGTTCGGCGGAGACAGCCAGCAGAAGGCGATAGAGCTGGGCAACGCGGTGCGGACTTACAGCTACAAAGCGCTCATGAGCGTCGTCGGCGACTTCGACCCCGTGGGCGCGGTCTGGAGCATCACGGATGGCGCGCTGCCTGCCGATCTCCAGCTGGACCCCACTGACGGCACCATCAGCGGCGAGGCCCAGGACGCCCTCGGCATCTACGCCTTCCGCCTGACCGTGACCAACGGCGACGTCACTCTGTCGGGATGGTTCAGCATCCGTGTGGTCGCGCCCACGACCGTTCCGGGTGAAGGCCCGGGCGATGGTGACCACGGAACCGGCAACGGGGGAGACCCCTCCGACGGCGAGCCGGGTTCCGGTGAGCCCGGTGAAGACCAGGATCCGGGCGAAGGCAACGGCGACGACAATCATGGGGGCGGCGGCGAGCCGGGCGAGCCCAGCCCTGGCAACGAGCCGGGCGATGGGAACGGCGACCACGACCAAGAGTCGGGTGCCCCCGGCGACGGCTCAACCGAGGACGGCGAGCCCGGCAGCGGCAATCCCGACGACCAGGAGCCCGGCGGCACTGGAGGCGGCGAGCACGGCGAGGGTGGCGACGAGGGTGATGCTGGCACTCCGGGTGACGGCGCCGTCGATCCGCAAGACCCCGAGATCACCCCGGGCGGTGGCGGCACCGAGTTCGACGACTTCCGCTTCGCCCCATCGGACATCCGCGTGGTCGTGGGCGAGGTCGTCGAGGAGCCGCTCCTTGCCAGCTCGAGCCTGGGGCGCGAGATCACGTTCAGCGCCTCCGGCCTGCCGGAATGGCTCTCGCTCGACGGTGAGACGATCACCGGCGTCGCACCCCGCGTGACCGGCGAGCACGCCTACGCCGTGACCGCCACGACCGGGCGCGACACGATCACCCGCTACGTCTCGGTAACGGTCGCGCCTGGTCTCATCCAGCTGGAGCAGAGCCAACTCGATGCGATTTCGGGGGAGCCGGCCGAACTGCGCTTGCGAGCCAGCAACGGCACGCTCGATCCGAGCTTCACGTTCGAGCTGATGAACCCCGCCCCGGGGGTGACTATCGACGGTGACGTACTGCGAGTGGTGTTCAGCACCCACGGGGTGAAGACCGTCTCCATGATCGTCGAGGACGTCAACTCGTCCATCGTCTCCCGAGCAGCCGAGCGGGTGACCGTCAACGTCGCACCGCAGCCGATCGAGTTCGCCGTCGACGACTTCGTGTGGAAGCAGTACGCCTCGGTGAACACGCGCCTGGCGGCAACGCTCGGGTACGGCGAGTACCGGTACTCGGTCGTCGATGGGGTGTTGCCTGCGGGCGTCGTCCTCAGCGAGGGCGTGCTCAAGGGCGCCCCGACCAGCCCGGGTGAACACAACGTGACCCTGCGCGCGACCGACGCTTCCGACGCGTACGCCGACGCAGTGGTGCACATCTCCGTCGAGCCGAACCCGGCGGTGATGCCCATGGGCCAGTACACGGTGGGGACCGGGCCGAGCGGCATCACCTTCACGGCCGACGGCACTGAGGCGTATCTCATCACAGCGTCCCCCCGCGCGCTCCAGAAGATCAATCCGCTCACCGGAGAGGTCCTCGCATCCGAGCCGCTGGCATCCGCCGTCTACGGCGCAAAGATGGCGATTTCGCCTGACGGTCGATACCTGCTGGCTGCGATGGGCAGCGCCAAGAACAACCTGCGCGTCTTCGACACGGCGACCCTCACGCAGGTCGCTCAGCTCAGCATGCCGACGACCAGCACGGCCCAGGGCATCGCATGGTCGAAGGACGGCGCGCGCATATACGGGACCTACGACAAGAACGTCAAGCAGATGCTCGCCGTGTGGGAAGTCGGCTCGTGGGCACCGCTCAACGAGATCGGCGTCGGAAGCAGCGTCTCGGCCTTCGTCAGCGAACGCGCCGATGGCACGGTGTTGATGGCGTCCGGCGGAACGGTCTTCGTGGTTGACCCGATCACCGGCGAGAACACCTCCGTCACAGCCTCGTCGAGCCAGGCAATCCAGGCCCTCACCGATAACGGCGATGGGACCGCGTGGGTCGCTCTTGGTTCCGGCTCGATGGTCCTGGTCGACCTCGAGTCGATGACGATCGCGAAACCGTTCAACACCGGGGTTACCTTCATTGCCCCGACGCTCACACAGGACGGCTCGATTGTGTACGGCGTGAAGTACTGGTCCGGAGACCGATCGGACCTGGTCGCCTTCGACCTGAAGGCGGGGCAGCAGATTGCGACCGTTCCCCTCCCGGCGTATGCCTCCGGCGGCAAGCTCACGATCGCCCCGGACGGCAAGACGGTATTGCTGACGGTGGGGACGAGCGCCAAAGACGTCTACGTCTTCAGCGCGGAGATCGACTGAGCGGAGAGCGGAGGTGGCCCCGGGGGTGATTCATCCTTGGGGCCACGTCGCTGCCAGGACCCTGTGGTCTGACACCGATATGATCGCGGGATGAGCAAGGGACACATCGAGCGACTGCTGCTGGCTGAAGTGGACTACCAGGCCGCGCAGTCGTTCCGCGCGATCGCAGAGGAAGCGGTCAAGCTGCGCGAGGCTGAGGCCGAGGCATACACGCTCGCCGGCGAGGGCCTGCCCGAGCGCGTGCAGTCGGCGCTCTCGCGCGTGCGCCTCGAGTGCAAGCAGCTCAACCGCATCTGCCTCCGTCACGCCGCGCGTCGCCTAGACCTCGCGATGCACGCTGAGGGGCGTGAGAGCGAGATGGAGTCGGCCGTCATCCTCTTCGACATCCGCAACCCTGTCGTCGCAGCCGCCTGAGCGGCCCAGAGCGTCACGAGGCCCGGGAGCCAGTCTCCGGGGCCTCTTCTGTGTGTGCGGGTCGTGGTGGGGCGCAGGAGGCCGGAGGAGGCCCGTCAATATACTCGGCACAGGACCGGACTCCCGATGTCGAGAGGTTGAGCATGCGCTTGCTGTCACTCCCCGCTGCCCACGGGGGTCCGCCGCTCTGGATCAACCCGGCGCATCTGGTGTCTGTGCAGGCGCTCTACAGGGCCGGCATCAACGGCACCGTGGTCGAGGCTGAGGTGAAGGTCGAGGGGATGCCGCTCTACCGAGTGGCTCTCGGCGAGCACTTCGAGAAGACCGCTGCGTACGCTGCGTTCGACGAGTTCATGAGGACATTGCAAGCCGACGAGTAGCCCCTCGGAGCGGACGGTGCCGGCGCACTTTGCGCCGGTGAGCGGTCTTGCCCGCATCGCCGCTGAACCGCTTTTTCGTGGACCCTGTGGGATACGATTGTGCTCATAATCGAGCAGAAACGTAACGCAAGGAGTCGTCCATGACATTGGCCATCCTCACGGAGAAGCCCTCCGCTGGACGAGCATTCGCCGCGGCACTCGGCGGCACTCAGGGCACGTTCAACGGAGAGTCCTACGTGATCGTGTCGGCCCGTGGACATCTCTACGAGCTCGCGCAGCCGGAGGCGCAGCTGGCGCCGCAGTGGGCGGCCGACGCCCCGAAGATGAAGTCCTGGGATCTGGCGAACCTGCCTTGGGATGCCTCGCGCTTCACCTGGACGAGGGTTCCCATCGACGGCACGCGGGACATGATCACGCAGCTGCGATCGGTGCTCTCTCGGGTCGACGAGATCGTGATCGCCACCGACCTCGATCCGACAGGGGAGGGGGACGCGATTGCGTGGAACATCATCGACGAGCTGAACCTGCACCAGAAGCGGTTCTCGCGGATGGAGTTCACCGACGAGGCTCCGGCATCGCTGCAGAAGGCGTTCGTGAAGCGCCGCAAGGTCGCAGGCATGATGAGCGAAGGCTCGTACCTCATGGCGAACTTCCGGGACCGGTTCGACTTCCTCACGATCCAGCACACCCGAGTCGCCTCCCTCGTCGCCGGTCAACGAGTCGTGCTTCGTCAGGGACGGCTGAAGTCGGCGATGGTCAAGCTCGTCGGCGACCAGCTCGCCGCGCACAAGAACTACGTCAAGGTCTCGCAGTTCCAGAACCGATTCCGCGACGAGAACGGGGTGCTCTATACGAACCCCGAGGAGCCGCGATTCGCGACGGCGAAGGAAGTGCCGCAGATCTACGGCCCGTCCAAGGTCGTTCACGACAAGAGCACGAACAAGTCCACCGCCCCGCGTCGGCTGCTCGACCTGGCAGGGCTGTCAGCCCGGCTCTCGAGCAAGGGCGTGAAGGCCAACCAGGTGCTCGCGACGTACCAGAAGATGTACGAGGCTCAGGTGGTCTCGTACCCGCGCACCGAGGACAAGACGATCACGACCGAGCAGTTCAACGAGCTGCTTCCGTTCGTCAACAAGATCGCCGCTGTCGTCGGCGTCGACGTCGCCCTGCTGACCCACCGCCAGCCGCGCAAGACCCACGTCAAAGACGCCGGCGCGCACGGAGCCAACCGGCCGGGTCCGAAGGTGCCCGCGAGCATGGACGCACTCAAGGCGAACTTCGGGGCGATCGCACCGCTGATCTACGAGGAGCTGGCACGCTCGTACCTCGCCATGCTGGCCGAGGACTACCTGTACGAGGCTCAGGAGGGGCACCTCGAGTCGTACCCTGCGTTCGTCGGCCGCGCGAACGTCCCGATCAGCCTCGGCTGGAAGCAGATCTTCCACGACCCCGACGATGACAAGGACGAGAAGAGCAAGGACGGCGAAGAGGACGAGGACAACGCCAAGGGGCTCGGCACGGTGGGTAAGCCGATCGTCTACGAGATCATCCCGCCCCGCCCGGAGCACCCGTCGATGAAGTGGCTCATGAAGCAGCTCGAGAAGCGGGACGTGGGGACCGGTGCCACGCGCACCAGCACCTACGCCGACGTGACGAGCACCAAGGCGAAGTACCCCCTGCTGTCGGAGTCACGGGGCAAGCTCACCATGACCGAGTACGGCCAGATGAGCCACCACCTGCTGCCCGGCACACGGATCGGGGATCTCGGACTCACCGAGTGGGTCTACGGGACGATGCGCGCCGTATCCGCGGGCAAGGTGACGGCGGATGCCGCCCTCACGGTGGTGGCCCAGTGGGTCAGCGACGACATCCAGATCATGCAGCGCAACGCTGCGACGATGCGAAAGGAGCTCGGTATGAGCGATACGTCACCCCAGGTAGAGAAGTTCGAGGGCACGTGGGCGGTGACGGGCGAGACCGTCGCGTTCAAGCGCGAGTGGTCCGGGCACACCTTCACCGACATGGAACTGGAGGATCTGCTGGCAGGCAAGGAGATTGCCTTCGCCGCGACGTCGTCGAAGGGCAACGCGTTCGAGGCCCGGGGCAAGCTCGCCGACCAGGTGTTCGAGAAGGGTGGCAAGACGTACAAGTTCATCGGCTTCAAGCCTGACTTCTCACCCAAGAAGGATGCATCGGGCCAGGACATCCCACCCAAGAGCTGGTGCAAGCACGTCTTCACGCCCGACGAGATCAAGAGCCTGCAGGCCGGCGAGAAGATCTACATCGACGACTTCACCAGCAAAGCCGGCAAGTCGTTCGCCGCGACGGTCCACTTCGGCACCGAGCCTGGAGGCTCCGAGAAGAAGATCATCCCCGAGTTCGGATAGGCCGTCCCCACCTACACGCGACCCCCGTCAGCGCCCCCTCGAAGGAGGATGCCGGCGGGGGTCTCGTCTTGCCCAAAGCGCGTCCGCGACAGCGAAGCGGGAGCCCGCATTCTCGCCGTCGCTTGGCATCTTGCGCGCGCGTTTCCACACAAAAACGAGCAGAAAACGCGCTATCGCTGATGTAGGATCGAAGAGAAAAGGGCCGGTCCGCGCCCGTAGCCGAAACGCAGAAGGTGGGGCTCGTGGCCAAGAACATCTACAAGATCCCGGCTTCCATCGCTCGGTCGGTGCTCGACCATGAGATCGCGCTCTCGGGTGGCGGATGGAGCATGAAGCCGCTCCCCGTGAAGGTCATTCTGTTCTGGGTCGGCTCGGTGTTCGCGCTGTTCTGGGTGCTCTCGAGCACCTTCCTCAAGCACGCCGACTTCTGGCTGCTCGCTCTCATCGCGATCTGGTGGCTGCTGGCCACGGCGTTCCTCGGTCGCTACTCGGCCGCCAAGGAGATGAACTTCAAGAGCATCGGCCCGCTGATGAACTACTTGCCGAAGTCGTCTCGCCACGTCGTCACGCGCACGTCTTCGGACCCAGTGCCGTTCTACTCGATCGCCTCGATCGATGACGTCGACGAGGACGGCTACATCTCGTTCGGCGACGGGACGGTGGGGCAGGCGTACCTGGTCGTCGGCTCGGCCTCGATCCTCGTCTTCGCCGAGGACAAGATCGCGATCCTCGACCGCGTCGACGCGTTCTACCGCAAGATCGACAGCACCGTCGAGCTGATCTGGCTCACGACCAAGGAGCCGCAGCGCGTCTACCGTCAGCTGGCCCACCTCGAACTGCGCAACCGCGCTCTGGAGGTGCAGGACCCCGAGCTGCACGAACTCCTGGAAGAGCAGCACGCGATCCTCACCGACTACGTCGGGCGGTCGTTCAACTCCATCCACCAGTACCTCGTGGTGAAGGCCGACAACCTCGAAGCGCTCCGCAAAGCGCACACCGTGCTGGCGGCCGAAGCCGAAGAGTCCGCCCTCATGATCAAGCAGCTTCAGCGGCTCGATGGGGCCGACTCCCTCGATGTCCTCAAGAACGTCTACACCGGCACTCGCTGAGCGCCCACCTGATCGTCCAGATACGAGCGAAGGAACGCACATGACAGCGAACTCGCACAGCGAAGGCACCAGCACCCAGTGGACTCCGGGCGCGGTGCCTTTCGGCACGGGCGGTGACTTCTCGGCACTGCGTGGCGGTGACGCGGCAAGCGTCTCCACGGAGCGCGCGGCCGAGCCGGCGAAGTCTGCCAAGGCGGACAAGGAACAGCGCCGACTGAAGGGTGAGCTGGCCGACTACCCGCACCTGGTCGCGATGAAGCCTCGCGAGGGATACGTCTTCCACAGCGACTACTTCGAGGTCGATGGGGGAGTGGCCACGATCCTCGGCTACTTCCACGACGAGAGCGCCCGCGACGAGTTCGTGGCGTTCTGGGGCATCGACCGCATCCCGGCCGGTCTCGGCGAAGGGGTGAGCGTCGTCCTGCTTGAGCAGGTGCGCCGCATGGGCGCAGATTGGGTCGAGAGCCACATCGCCAACTCCGAGCGCCTTCAGAACCTCGACGCCGGCGAGCAGGCAACGGCGGGCACGGCGCGCACGCAGCGCAAGGCTGCCAAGGTCTACTCCGACGTCAACGAGATCGAAGCTGAAATCGCCGACGGAGCCAGCTACCTCCACGTGCACAACCGTCTGCTGGTGAAGGCGCCGGACCTCGATGCGCTGGACGCTGCGATCGAGAAGATTCGCCAGCTCTACATCGAGCGGTTCTCGACCATCAGCGTCGCCACCTACCCCGGCGAGCAGCGCCTGGAGCTGGCCAGCGTGATCCGCAAGAACGAGAAGAAGCGCGGCCGCGGTCAGCACTTCACCTCGGCTGAGTTCGCCGGCTCCCACTCGCTGGTCACGAACGGCCTGAACGATCCGACCGGTGAGTACGTCGGCTCGATGGACGGCGACGTCAACAACTCCGCCGTGCTCTTCGACGTCAACGGGTACGAGCACCACGTGGTGGTCGCGGATTCCTCGGTGAACGTATATCTCAACCGTGCGCACATCCCCGATATGTGGGGCAGCAAGGTCAGCCAGAGCGCACTGCTGAACAACCACCGCGTGGTGCATCTGATTCTCGACGGCGCCGACATGGACACCCTCGGCCCGAAGCTGTCTGGCCTCACCGCTCGCCTGGACATGAACTCCGGCGACATCAACATGTTCGAGCTGTTCGGCAAGCAGGAGGATGAGCTCTCGCTCTTCCCCGCTCACCTCGAGAAGGTCGTGCTCATGGCCGAGCAGGCGTACGAGACCACCGACGACGACCGCTCGATCATCCGGGGCTCCCTCAAGGAGACGCTCACGCAGTTCTACATCGACAAGGGCATGTGGGCGCGCAACGCGAAGGAGAACCGGAAGCGGCTGCGCCTGGTGAACCTGGACCACACCCACGTCCCCCGCCTGCAGGACCTGGTCACCTACTTCGACACGCAGTACAAGGCACTCGCGAACAGCACCGCGCGCGACGACGAGATGCTGCACGCCTACAACGTGCTGCGCCTGGTGTTCAAGGACCTGCTCGACAACAACGGCGACCTGTTCAACACGTACACCTCTGACGAGGTGGACGGCGTCTCCCAGGCGCGACGGGTGCTGTTCGACTTCTCGAAGATCCTGCTCCGCAGCAAGGGTCTGGCAATGGCGCAGCTGGTGAACACCGTGGGCTTCGCCGTCGACAGCCTGGGCCTGGGCGACACGGTCATCATCCACGGTGCTGAGCACATCGACAGTGGCGTCAAGGGGTACATCAACACCCAGTTCGAGCGTCTGTTCGCGCGCGGCGGCCGCGTCGCCTTCCTCTACAACGAGGTCGACGAGATGCTCGCAGATCGCCAGTTCAACCGGTTCGACCGTGCGGACTGGACGGTGCTCGGTCCGATGACCGACACGACGGCCGCCAGCTACCAGAAGGCTCTCGGGCAGGACATCCCGCCCGACCTGGAGACGCTCATCAAGAAGCGCATTGCGGGTCTGACGTACCTGCGCCGCGGTGTGAGCAACGTCGTCTTCCACCTCGAACTCGCGCTGGGCATCGACCCCGCCCGCGCGAAGCATCGCGAAGCGATCGAAGCGCGGCGTGCCTCTGAACCGCAGGGTGCGCGCCAGGCCCCGCGTGAGCGTGCGCGCCTTGGCGCCGGCGTACAGCCAGTGCGACGGGCTCTGCCTGGACCTGCACGGTTGCCCGCCCACACGCAGCCGCTGGTGCGATCGCGATGACCGTACAGCCGATCACCAACGTTCCGACCGACCAGCAAGGACACGACACCGTGAAGAAGACGAGTATCCGCGCCGCATTCAGCGGCCTGCGCACGATCCTCGGTCGGCGCACGAGCACCACAGGTCGGCGCGGACGCGTGATCGCCGTTGCGATCGTGGCGGCCCTGGCGGCGACGGTCAGCATCTTCGGCGCATCGGTCGCCCGTGCCGACGACGACACCCTGAAGTACTCGTTCTACAAGATCGCCTCTTCGACGACGGCGTTCTTCTCGACGATCCAGGAGCCCGACTCGGCCTCCAGCTTCAGCGACGACTGGGTGGACCTCATCGCAGACCCCGGCTCGGCCGGATCGCTGCTGGGCTACGCAGACCCGCAGATGTCGTCGGTGTCGGGCTGGCTCATGTCGAAGCTGTCGGGGTCGTCGGACGCGATCGGCTACGAGACGCTGTTCGTGCGGGATGAGAACGGTGAGGCGATCGGCTCGACGTTCCAGGGCATGGTCGACTACGCCTACTTCGGCGCGGCACTCAAGGGGATGGGCCTCGATGGAACCAGCACCGGCCTGTCGCTCGACTTCATGAACTGGCTCAGCGGCGGTGTCGTGCTCGTCCTGTTCATGCTCGGTGGCGCAGTGGACTTCGTGTTCAATGCGATCATCTCGGTGCTCGCGATGCTGAACCCCTTCAAGCTCTTCCACATTGCGATTGAGAGCATCAACCCGACCCTGGCAGCAGGGATGGTCGGCGACGAAACCGTCGACGTCGGGCCACTGAGCGGACTGGTGAACTGGATCGGCGGCTGGTACAAGGCCCTCAGCTCCCTGGCTTGGGGCGTGATGGTCCCGATCTTCCTCGCGGTTCTGATCGTTGGCCTGCTGCTCTTCAAGAAGCTGGACCGTGGGAGTGCGGTCAAGAAGTTCATCGTCCGCCTCCTGTTCATCGGAATCGGGCTGCCACTGATCGGCTCGATGTATACCGGCACCCTCGACTCGATGACGGCGGCCACCGAGGGATCGGGTGCGGGATCGTCCCGCGTGGTCATGAGCACCTATGTCGACTTCGAGTCGTGGGCGACGAAGTCGCGTCTCGCGGTCCCGGACGGGGCCACGATCGAGTGGGACACTTCGAGCAACCAGCCCAGCGGCAAGGCGCAGGGGAGCGTGCGCAACACGGCGCTGGCCATCAACAACAAGTCGCTGGGCCTGAGCCTCAATGCAATCGTGTCCGCTGACTCGTTCGACGCCAGCTTCGCCAAGCAGGTCATGGACGGCGAAAAGAAGGACGCCAAGGCCAGCGAGAACACCTTCGTGAAGACGGCGGACATGCTGCTTCGCTACATCGGCGGTGCGAAGGTCTCGGCCGCCTCGTTCGAGACGATCGCCAAGGGTGACCTGTCGCAGAGCACGTACTACTCGGGCAACCGCGACAGCGTGAAGGGCTGGTTCGAGAACCTCACCAAGGACGCGAACGGGCTCAATGAGATCGACCCGACCACGAACCCGCTCGTGGCGGTCAAGGACGGGACGGGCTTGCGAGCCAATGGCTCAGTCGTCCGGAAGTTCAGCTCCGACACCGCGGGCTGCAGCGTGACCGGCACGAGCATCACCCTGTCGAGCGGAGAGCCGCGGGCCTGCAACCTCTCGCCGGTCGCTCTCTACAACTTCCTGAACACCGACTTCGGCTCGACGTCGATGCAGATGTACTCGTCCTCGAACGTGGCCTCCGAAGCCACCCGGTCGATTCACAACTCGGTCAACCAGGTCGGCACCGGAGCCATGAGCTTCATCTACTGGATCAACGCAGTCGTGCTGCTCGGCTCGTTCGTGCTGATCGGACTGGGCTACGCGTTCGCGCTGCTGTTCGGAAGCATCCGCCGCTCGTTCCAGATCGTCGCCGCCGTCCCGTTCGCCACGATCGGCGCACTGGCGGCAATCGCCAAGGTGATCGTCTACTCGCTGGCGCTCATCCTCGAAGTGCTGCTGACCGTCTTCATCTACAAGATGGTCCAGGAGTTCCTCACCTCGCTTCCCCAGATCATCGAGATGCCGTTCGCCGCCGTCCTGAACAACGGCGCAGCCGGTGACTTCGCCGGGTTCATCGCGTTCCTCGTGAACGGGTGGGGCTTCTCGATGGTGGTGACGCTGCTGTCGATTACGGGCATCATCATCTTCACTGTGCTCGCGATGCGGGTCCGGAAGGGCTTCGTCAAGGCCGTCGAAGAGGCTGTCACGAAGATCGTCGAGAAGTTCCTCGACAGCCAGGTCGGCATGCCGTCTGGTAGCGGTAAGGGCGGTGCGCTGGCTGGCGGTCTGGCGGCAGGTGCGGGCGCTGCGCTCACGAACCGCGCGATGAACAAGAGTGGCGGCAAGGCTGCGATCGCCGGCGCAAAGGGTGACGGCAAGAACGGACCTGCCGGGATCGTCGGCGCCGGCGGTGTCGCGCCCGGCGGTCCGACCCCGGGCGGCGGCAATGGCACGCTCGAGATCACCGGTCGCGTCGACGGGGCAGACGGCAACGGCGACCCCGGCGCTCCCGTCGGCGAGCTTCCGTCCGGTGGCGGCTCGGGTGCTGCGACGAGCGAGACTGTCGCGTCCGAGGTCGCTCTCGGTCGTCAGGTCGAGGCTCAGGGCCTGTCCAAGCCGGGTGAGGGATCCGCAGAGGTGCAGGGTGATGCGCTCAGCGCTGCGTCCGGCTCGCTGGAGTCGACCGCAGAGGGCTACCGCGAGGCAGATCGGCGACGACTGGCCGCGGGCACCGAGGGCGCGGCTGCAGTCGGTCATGCGGGTCTTGCGATCGGTCGTGGTGTCGCCGGTGACGCTCCCGGAGCCATCGAGTCCGGCGGCAAGGCCGTGCAGGCTGGCGGGAACGCAGTCTCGGCAGGCCAGGCGGCGAAGGATGCGGAAGCGGAAGCCTCGCGGAGCAGCCTCGACGCACCGAAGCCCCGAAGCTCGCGCACCCAGGAGGGGGCGCAGCGCGTCTCGCAGGTCGGCGGCACCGTCGCCGGTGTCGCAGGCGTGGCGAGTGCCACCGGCGGCGCAGGGTCGTCGGCACAGGCGGCGAACACCTCGAGGGCAGCAGAGGCACGCGGCCGCAAGCAGGCCGGAGAGCAGGCCGCGAAGTCCAAGCCCGCGCCGCGTCCGCAGTCGACCCCGTCGCAGCCTCAGGGTCAGCGCTCGACCGCGGGCTCGGCCCCCAAGCCGCAGGCTGCACCGGCACCTCGCCCTCAGCACGCCGCTCCCACGGCGGCACCCTCTGGCGCGACGGCACCCGCTCGTAAGCCCGCTCCCGCGAAAGCGCCCAAGCCACAGCCCACTCAGTCGCCGCGGTCAGCCCCCACGGCACCTGGTCGCAAGCCCGCTCCCACTCAGGTCCCCAAGCCTGCCCCGCAGCGAGCACCTCAGCCAGCACGGGGTGCCAATCGGCTCGCACAGGCTGCGCCGAGGAAGCCCCAGCCGGCACCGCGAGCGGGAGAGCGACCCCGCGACAGCGACGCCTGACCGGCAGAGAACGGCCCCTCACTTTCGAGTGAAGGGGTCGTTTTCGTTGTCCGACGGGGAGCAAAACCGCTCATTTATGTGACGAAACGTGTATTCTCTTGGGTAATGGGCCTCCGCCCACACGAGACCGATTACCCCGGATAAGAGCGAGGATTGCGAATGAAGTTCACGGCAGACATCGTGCAGGCGGAAGCGCCCGCACTCCCGGTTGGGGCGTGGGATATCGTCTCGTTCCTGGAAAACGCGAAGACGTACGCCAACAACATCGGCGGTGGCCTGATCACGCTGCTCGGTCTGATCGTCGTGATCGTGGCGGCGGTGTTCATCGCGAAGAAGTTCTTCGGGGACGGCCGCAGCGGCAACGACAAGTCCTGGGTCACCATCGTGGTGATGATGATCGTCGGAGGCGCGCTGATGACCGGCGGCATCACTCTTATGACCGCGATCGCAGGTGGCGGCGAGAAGACCATCAAGGAGCTCGGCACCGGGACCGGCGCGATCATCCTGCAGAGCACGTTGAGCTTCCTGCGCTGACACATACGTCGCCAGGCGACGACACAGCGGGGTCGGTGGCATCAGTCGCCGACCCCGCCTCGTGTCTCTAGGCGCGGCACACACGCACTCCCGCACACCAATCGGCCACTGAGAGAGGTCCCGCCCATGGGCATGAAGTCCACTGCAAAGCAGATCCGCTCGTCCCTGCGACTGGATTCGCATCACGCGATCGAGCGATTCGGCGTCCTGTTCGGCGCACTGTCTGTGGCGTGCGTTCTGCTGTTCGCGGGCGCGACGACGTCCTCGATCGCGAACCAGGCGAAGGAACTCGACGCCCAGGCGATCTACACCGCGTCGTTCTCGACCTCCAAGACCCAGCTGCCAGGCAGTGTCACGGGTGTGTACGTCAGTCCCGACCGCACTCGAGCGATGCTGCTGATGCGGTTCGAGAGCGCGTCGTCCATGTCGGCCAACGCCGAGAACTATCAGTCGTTCCTTACCGGTTCGACCATGCAGCTCGACGGTGAGCCGCTCAAGACGAACATCGAGGGGCAGCTCGTCACTTTCGGGTCGACGGGATATCTGGCTGTCGTGCTCGACAGCGATGAGCCGTTCCGTCAGCAGATCCTGAACCTCACGATGCGCTCGAACTCCGAGCTCATCTACAAGCCGACCGAGACGCGCACCGTCCGCGCGGACCTCGCCAGTGACCAGTCGTTCGCCGAGTTCGACCAGTGGCGCCTCTACTTCAACCCCGGAGCGTCCGAGGCAACCGTGCTGGAAGCGCTCGACGCGGACAGCTTCGACGCCGGAGCGATCTACAACGAGGTCGTGATCGAAGCGGAAGAGGCAACGCTCCGCGCCGAGATGGACAAGCAGCTCGAGCAGATGAGGGCTGATCTCGCCCGCATCGACGAGCGCGTTGCAGAGGCATCGCGCACGTCCGTGGACGGGGCACTGCTGCAGCTGCCCGAGATGCCCGTGCAGATCGCGGGCGACCGGGTCGTGGGCGAGCCTGGCATCGACGGTGAGCCTTCCACGCTCAGGCTCGAGACCGAGTGGGTGAGCCCGCGCGGCTACGACTTCGACTGGCGAAGCGGCAGCGTCGAAGAGGGCTACCTCGACGACCTGGTCCCTTCGGGGGAGTCCTATGTGCTGTGGCTCGCTGACAAGGCCGCCGCACCGAGCGAGGGCAATGACCTCGGCACCAGCAGCACCGATTGGGCGCTGTCCAACGGGCGACTGCTCAGCGACTTCACCAGCGACGACACGAGCATGCAGCCGCTGTTCGAGATCCGCAACGACCTGGTGCAGGCGTACCGGGACTACTTCACCCACAAGCTCGAGTACCAGACGACGTCGTACTCAAAGCTCGTGGATCTCGAGGTGCGGCTGCGCACCGTTCGCGCTGGGGCGGCGTCCAACACGTCCGACGAGGCGCTCTTCACGTACTGAGTCCACACCGACGATTGCCCACCCGCACCCGGGTGGGCGGGAGAGGTCTCTTATGGCTGACACCACACCCGGCGGCACCGCGGGGTTCACGCCTTCCGGTCTGCCTTCCAAGAACCACGCGACCCCCGGACGTGGGGGTGAGCAGTCCCCGTCGAGCGCCAGGGGTGCAGAACGGGTGGGCGATAAGGGTGAGGTCGCAGGCGAGCAGAAGCTCGGAGTGGGAGGCACGGCCCCTGCCCCCGAGCGGTTGGAGAAGGACGCGGCGGGCAAGGAGCCGGGCGCCGGGGTAGGAACCGGCGCCAAGGTCGCCGGGGTTGCAGCCGCGGTCCCGGCCGCCGCCGTGGGAGCACAGCTGGCCGTCGTGATGATGTTCGTGAACTGGCTCAAGGGGCTCGTGGCGACACTCATGGCAGCGGCCGTGAATCTGTGGAACTTCGCCATGGGCGCCCTGCTGGCGATCGGCAAGTCGGTGATGGGCGTGGTCATGAGCATTGGAGGCGCTGTCAGCTCCGCAGTCGGGGGAGCGGTGAGTGCCGTCGCCGCCGGAGTGACCACCGCCATCGCTGGCGCACTCACAGTCGCAGTGGTCGCCGTGACGGGCGTGACGATGTGGGCGGGTGGAGATCTCGCCCTGCGGGATGCTCGCCTCGCGAACTGCCAGGTGGAAGTCACCCGAGCCTTGGCAGGACTTCCAGGCGCGGACGAGACCGTCAACCTCAAGACCAAGGCGAACGCCCGCATCGTCTACTCCGTGCTGTCGGCGTGGGGGATGCCGGACGAGAACGTGGCCGGCATCCTCGGCAACTGGGACGACGAATCGGGCATCGACCCGACGGCGGTCCAGGACATCTTCGGCTCGCCGCACGTGATGAACGAGCAGAAGCTCGCGGATGCCGAGAACACCGACAAGGGCATCGGCCTCGGTCAGTGGACGTACACGCGCAACACGAACCTGCGCGCCTACGCCGACAAGCTCGGCAAGGACTGGTGGACGCTGGAGGTCCAGCTGGGCTTCATGATCTCCGCCAAGGAAGGGGAGAACGCCGACGTCATCCGCGACATGATCAAGGACTCCAAGGGCACGCCGGCGGAAGCGGCGCGCTTCTTCCACGATCGCTGGGAACGCTCGGACGACGATGCCGCCCAGCTCGCGACCCGCGGCGAGAACGCCACCAAATGGATGGGACTCTTCGGCGGGTGGACGGTGAACCAGGCGCTGGCCGACTCGATCCTCGCGCAGGCCGAGACCAGCGTCGACGGAGCGAACACCGGCCGAGCGGCATCGCTGCGGTCGGACTGCCGTCAGGTCGGTTTCGGGCAGGTCGCAGCCAAGGAGGGTGGGCTCACGCTGCAGGAGGCCGAGGTGTTCATGGCCGAGTACCTCGCGACTGGCAAGACCTTCCTCGATGGGCGCTACCCGGGCGCAAGCGGACCGGGGTCCTGCGGCGTCAACGACAAGTCCGACAACTGCGTCGGCTTCAGCACCTACTTCGTGAACAAGTACACCTCCTTCCAGGAGTATCCGATGGGCAACGGCATTCAGACGGCATCGGCGATCGCGGAGCGCACAGGAAAGACGCTGAGTCACACGCCGACCGTCTACTCGGTCGCCTCTGGCCCCACACGCTGGCCAGAGGGGCACACTTTCGTCGTGCTCGGCATCGAGGGTGACCAGGCTGTCATCGGCGAGGCACAGTGCGGAAGCCACCACGAGTACACCCGCGCGAAGTACATGCCGCTGGCTGAGCTCACCGACGGGACATGGGAGTTCGTCGACGTTTCGGACCTGATGCTCGACAACCCGAAGTCTTCGTAGAGCCGCCGTTTAGACTCGAAAATGAGCAAAAACAGAACAGGAGACAACATGTCGACCGAGAGGACTGACCGACTGGACAAGGAGGCCGTCGACGCGCGCTTCACCGCACTGCAGGAGGCGAACCGGGCCAGGCGCCAGCACAAGGTCACCGCGGACGACATGCGCCGTCGGCTGGACGAGCGCGGTGCGACCCGCAAGGCCGGGCGCGGAGCACGCACGCTCAGCCTGTGCCTCGGCGTAGGGCTGCTCCTCGGCGCCGGCGGCGTCGCTGTGGGCGCCAACGCCGCGCGGCACGCGGCTGATGAAGAGGCGCGCCTGCTGGCCCAGCAGATCGCGGCGGCCGAGGGTGATCTTCGTGCGATCCCCACCGCGCAGCAAGATGCCGCCAGCGTGTACGCCGATGAGGTGCAGACCGCGCTGGCGATCGCCGCCCAGAAGGCGCGCGAGGTCGCCGAGCTGCAGCAGGAGTTCACCGCGATCTACTTCGCAGGGAACGAAGAGTCGGCACAGAACGGCGGGGCCAGCGAATCCAATGTGAAGGCCGGTGCACACCGAAAGAAGCTCGCTCCGTACTTCCTCGAGGAGGGCTTCCTCGTCGACGGGGCGGCCGCCTACGCGCCGCTGTCGATCGAGCCATACGACCTCGATCAGATCGACCCGAGATTCCCCTGGTTCGTCGGCTTCGACGACGGCAAAGTGGCAGACCCCACACGGGACGTCTGGCGATTGGCGTCAGTCATGCCCAGCCGCTCGGACGGGATCTTCGAGACGGTGTGGCTCAACGAGAACCTCATGACCGGCGACCTGAATGCCTGGGCGAGTGCGAGCTACTACGTGCAGGACGAGTCCTTCACGCGGCTGCGGGTGGGAATGACAACCGTCGGTTCGCAAACCGCCACGCAGCTCCAGGAAACGGGGGAGTGACCATGAGGACGCAGATGAAGAACGCGATCTTCCCCCTCATCGCCGGCGGTGTGCTCATCTGCACGCTGGCCGTCGCCGGGGTGACCTCCACGGCGCAGAACTCGGCACTCCAATCGCAGCGGGACGAACTGGCGTCACTCACCGATCAGATCAAGCTCGCGCACGCGACGACCACGGAACTGGAGGAGTCTGTCGCCCTCGACCCGCTTGGGGCGCGGTCGGAGCGCGTCGAGAAGGACGCGGAGGAGATCGAGGCGATGGCCGCCAAGGCTCTGACCTGGGACAGCCATGCTTCGTATGAGGACGCGCGCGCGAGCACGATGCGCCTGTACGACCTTTCGGAGAAGTCCTCGTTCATCAAGAGCTTCCTTCCGGAGGCTCCCGTGAACTACGACAGCCAGGGCAACGCCTACCCGTACATCGACGCGGCCGGGCTCAACTCACGGATCGGCTCTACATCGGTGAAGTTGCTGGAAGTGAACGGCACCGATTACAGCTACATGGCACTCGTCGACGTCCAGGCGGTCTCAAGCGACGGACTCGGCACGGCGGTCAACGTCGCAACGATCTTCGCCACGGTCGACGGTGACGGCGGGATCTCCGAACTTTCCGGATTCGCCTCCACGAGCCCCGTCAGATCCGCCGACTGACGGGCGTGCACGCACGCGGCTGCCGCGGAAACGCTGCGCGTCTCCTTGCCCGCGAAACAGGATGGAACAATAGGTGCGCGGTGTAGACTTTCCTCATAGATGAGCAGAAACGACGTTTTCGCTCGTAGATATGAGGAGATCAGGCGATGACCAAGAACGATCGTGAGACGGCGGAAGCGAAGAAGGCTGGGCGGGTCGCACTGGTTGTGTTTGCGCGGGTCGCTTCGGCGCTCGGATTGGTCATCGCCTACTACGTGATCGCGTTCTTCTCCGCTGTCCAGCTGGTGCCGCTGACGATGGGATTCGTCAAGAGCGGTACCGGCGTCACGATGGACATGCCCGTCGAGACGGTCGTTGCGGTGTGGATCGCGCCGTCACTGTTCCTCATCGCCCTGCTGTTCGCACTCGTGCTGGTGACTATGCGTGCCCTCTACCGCGGCCGCAAGCGCGTCATCACCCGCATCGCCGAGTGGGCAGGGCTCGCAGACACCACCCCCGCGCCCGCATTCGTCGGTCGTGCACGCCTCGCCGCCAAGACTGCAACGGCCTGACCTTCAACCAGCGATAGACCGACCACCAGGAGCACGACATGAAGATCGCCCCTCTCAAGACCAGCGACCCGTGGTACGGCCGCATCGTCAACAACGATGAGATCGACTCGGACACCCTCTCCGGTGTGCCGATCGAGACGACTGTCGAGATGGAGCTCGTCGAGCTTCTGCACGGTGACGCCGAGAGCAACTACCGTCCGTACCTCCACCTGCGCGGAGAACTGACCAGCGCGGTCCCCGCCGTCGCCCTGCCGTACGGCGTGGACGAGCTTGCGTTGCGGTCCGGCGCCGGCGTCCCTGTCGACGCGTTCTACGACTTCTCCCACAAGCAGCTGGCGGACCTCGTCGCCAAGGGCTACTTCAGCCCCGCGTTCCAGGTGCCCGAGGCGATGTCCGGCATCCCGTGGAACCTTCCCGGCAAGGCCGACTTCCTCGTGGTAGCGCCGGAGCTGGCAGACGAAGCCCCGCTCGTGTTCATGCGAGTCCACGACCAGAACAGCATGGCGCTGGACGAGGTCACGAGCGGGTACGAGCTCACTGCCTACTTCCCCGACGTCGTGGCCGAAGCGGAGGCTCAGGTTGACGTCGACCACGTTGGAACCGCGCAGGCGCAGATCGCGGTTGACGCGGCGCTGGATGTGTTCGCCGACGTGAACTTCGACGTCGACGCGCCCACCGCCGTTACGCCAGTCCTCGCTGAGGAGTCCGCAGCTGCCCGCGCCGTCGTGCCTGACGGGGTCTTCAGCCGTCTCCTGGCCGAGATCGAAGAGCGTCACGCGGCAGTGCTCCCCGCGGCGCCCACCGAAGCTGAGGCCGAGGAAGGCGTCGTGCCTGGAAGCGCTGAGGACGTCTACCTCTCGCGCATCGCCCCTGGCGTCGACCACGTCTTCACGGAAGGCTTCGCGGAAGAGGACGAGTTCGAGCAGGTCCCGCAGGCCGATGACTCGGGCGCCGACGACGCAGCGGTTGAATCCGAAGCGATCGAGGAGCCCGCCGACGCAGAGTCGTACGACCTCGAGGGCTACCTCGACCTCGCGGCAACGTCGGCTCCCACTGTCGAAGACCACCTCAAGGCAGTCCAGCAGCGCGAGGCCCGTCTGCGAGCGGTGGCCGCCGGCGAACAGCACGTCGAGACCGAGGACGAGGCTCAGGCCGATCTCTGAGGGTCCGGCCTCGCGATGAGCGGGGTCGCATGAAGGGTCCGCTCTGGGGTTCCACCCCGGGTGCGGACCCTTCGCAGAAGCAAGCCTCACCCCGGCGCGAAGGAAGAGGGAGACGATGGGACTGAAGCAGGACCTCGTGATCGTCAACGAGTTCTCGATCCCCGTGCCTTCTGGCAAGAAGGGGCGCACCGGCACCCGCGGCGGCACGCCCGGCGACTACGTCACTCGGTACATGGCGCGCGAGATGGCAACGGAATCCCTCGCCCCGATCCGCCGCCAGCGCACCGACGATTTCATCGTCCGCTACATGGCTCGCAAGGAAGCGACCGAAGCGGTGACCGTGCGTGACCGCCGCGTGCTCAAGCGCAAGATGGCCGCCGCCCAAGGCGCGGGGGGAGTGGCGTTCGGCTACGGCCAGGTGTCGCTCTCGCACGACCAGCTCCTCGAAGCCAGCTCCGACATCCAGCGGCTCTTCGATAGCGGACACACCGTCATGAAGACGGTGATCTCGTTCGACCAGGAGTACCTCCGCAAGCACAGGGTGATCCCCGAGGACTTCGTCTGCGAGAAGCGCGGCGACTATCGAGGACACCTCGATCAGATGAAGCTCCGGCTGGCTGTCATGCGCGGGGTCGAGCGCATGGGGCGCGGGCTCTACGACGACCTCCGCTATGTCGCGGTGATCCAGGTCGACACCGAACACGTCCACTGTCACCTCGCGATGGTGGACGCCGGCCGAGGCAACCTGGCCGCTGACGGCACCCAGAAGGGGAAGATCAGCGCTCGTGCCAGGAGCCTGCTTCGACGGGGCATCGACAGCTGGCTCGACGAGAAGCAGACCGTTCGTCACCTGACCAGTGCCGTGGGCTACGAGCGCCGAAACGTCACCACGTTCGTGAAGAAGTGGGCGCACCAGCAGATGCTCCGTGAGTCGCTCCCGCAGTTCCTGCTGGCATGCCTGCCTGCCGACCGCAGGCTGTGGCGCTACAGCACCAACAACCAGGCGATGCGGAAGCCGAACCGCATCGTGCGCCAACTCGTTCGGGAGGTGTTCGACCGCCCCGGGTCACCGTACGGCCAGGTGATGGCAGAAGTGCGCAGTTACGCCGATCACCGGCGCCGCAAGGAAGGGCTCAACGCCGACCAGTGGCGCCAGCTCGTCCACACCGGCGAAGAGCGGATCATGGAGCGTAGCGTCAACGCGGTCTACGCGATGCTGCGACAGCTGCCGGCTGATGCTCTGCGGATTCGCACCCCCATGCTCGACGCGATGGGACTGGACTACGAGACGCTCGCCGAGCGCGCGCACGCCAAGACCGACGATCAAGAGGACCTGATCAGCTTCGGCTTCCGCATGCGGTCCTACGCGAGCCGGCTGCAGCACCACACCGAGAATCGCCAGCACTTCCACGAGCGCGCACGCGAATGGGAAGCCTCCGACGCGCAGGGCCGCGCGGCGGCCGCGTCGCGTGCGGTGTACGAGTTCTTCCGCGAGGAGGAGGAGTACCACGCCAAGGTCGCATCCAAGTACCGCCGCTTCCTCAACTTCGTGCCCGCGTCAGAGACCTGGCACGACGGGTGGGAAGAGGTCGCAGAGTACGGCGAACGGGTCATCTCGCTGGAGTCGATGCGGCGCGACCAGTCGCTGCGACGCATGAAGGACCTCGATGAGGCGGAACGGCTCGGCCGCGAGATCTACGGCCAGTCCGGAGGACGGCTCGTGGCCGCGGGGGACGCGACATCGACGCGCGTGCTAGAGACCCGCCTGCGGCAGATGCGAAAGCGGTACAGCGACAAGGTCGAGGATCTACGGGTGAAGCTCGCTGCCAGGGGGCTCCGCCTCGAGCTGGCGACCGATCCGGCGACTGGCAGGGACACCCCCAAGATCAGTCACGGCGCTGAGCACGACTTCCAGGAGGTGAAGGGGCTGGACCTCCACCACATGCGCTTCGACTTCGCCCAGGATTCCCCGGTTGGGAAGAAGACCCTCCGCGCATTCGTGGAAGCGGCACGACGTCGCGCCGATGCGCTGGATGCCGCCGGCCTCTACCTCGTCTCGTCGGGTCAAGAAGATGCGATCAGCGAACTCCCCGTCGACGACATCCGCCGCATGGTTCGGTTGGCCGAGGAGATCGAGACGGCCGAGGCGCCGACGCTCCCGAGCCACATCGCCGAGCTCGCTCGTGAGCACGTCGTCGTGAAGCGCAGCAGGACCGTGCGACTCGATGCAGCCCTCACCGAACAGCTCACCGCGGAGGTAGAGAGCGCTGTTTCGTCAAATCTGCTCGTAAATGAGCCGGAACGAAGTGACAACGGCCCCATTTCCATGTAAAGTGATGGTCATCCCGAGGGGGCATCTCGGAGGCGTTACCTAAACCAACATGGTCGGACCGGGCGGGAGCTCACCGACCCGAACGCTCAGGAGAAGAACAAATGGTCGATCTGCGCAAGGAGACCTACGGCCCCGGCTCGATGAAGGGTGTCAACCTCGTCGTCATCGCGTACGACAACCGCGTGGCGAAGAAGGACGGGGAGATCACGACCCACTACCTCGACGCCCGCATCCACCCCTCGGACCGTCGCGCTGCAGGCCAGACCTCGCTCGCTCTGGTCTCGAAGAAGGACGACAAGTCGCCCTCGGGGTACAACAACTCGGCCCGCTACTCGGTCGGCCAGTTCGAGGCGATCAAGGAGGCCGCTGGCGACAACGTGGCCCCTCTGACGAACCAGGCCGGCGAAGTCATCGGCACGATCTACGGCGTCAAGGCTGATCTCCTGATCAGCAACGGCGACGTGATCGCCAACACCAAGACGCTGGAGTCCACGGATCTCTCCGTCGGCCCCGACGCCGACGGCAAGGACATCCGCGAGCAGATCTTCGCCGCCATGAAGGTCTCGAAGGAGGCCCGCGAGGCCAACAAGGCTGCGGCTGCCGCGGAGCCCGAGGCCGCTGCGGAGGCTCCGGTCCTCGTCGGCGCCGGCGCTCCCTCGGCGGACGAGCCGGAACTCGGCTGATCCGACGACGAAGGCCCCGTGCTGGAGGTTCACCCTCTGCGCGGGGCCTTCGCGTTGAACGGCCCCAGATGCACTGACTGAGAGGATCACCATGACGATCGACTACGAACGCGACGAGCGCGAAGAAGACACGGCGGCCGCCCGGCGCGCACCCTCGCTGTCGGGACTGGCCCGTACCGCAACGCTCGCGCGGCAGGTCGCCGAGGCGGCGAACGGGAGCAACGACCAGGTGAGCGCAGCGTCGCCCATCGGAGGGCTCATCCAGGTGGCGGAATCGTTCGAGTCCGGCCTCACCAGCAAGGAGCGCGACGAGCGCATGGAACGGTTCCCCGAACTGCGTGACGTGGAACTTCCCAAGGGTGCTGCAGCGCAGTTCCCGGAGCTGGCTCCAGAGCCGGCAAAGGACAAGTCGGCCGAGGCTGACGAGGAGTACGAACGGCGCTGAGCAAGCACGGATCGAGGGCCGCTTTCCCATCCCGGGGGAGCGGCCCTTCTCGTCGCTCCGAAGAGGTCGCGTGATACGCTTTCACTCGTTTACAAGCGAAAACGGAGGGTCGCAGGGATGTTCCACGTCAGTGATGAGAATGCCAAGTACCCCGCTCTTTTCGGTTTCAGCGCACCGCTTCCGAAGTCGTCGCGACCCATCGTCGGTCGTGAGCGGGAGATCGCTCAGTTGATGGCCGCGATGAGCCGCCCTGAGCTGTGCAACGCGCTGCTGCTCGCCCCTCCCGGGTCCGGCAAGACCGCGCTGGTGCAGGCCGCGATGGAGTCGGACGGCGAGCGAAAGTACCTCGAGGTGGATCTCGCCCAGATGATCGCCGACTTGGACAGCTCGGACAAGATGGCCGCCAAGCTCAAGGATCTCTTCGACGAGGCGGAGCGCTACTGCGCCGACGAGCACGTCGAGCTGGTGCTATTCATCGACGAGTTCCATCAGATCGTGCAGCTGTCCCCGGCAGCCGTCGAAGCGCTCAAGCCCGTGCTCGCAGCGTCGGGAGCGCGCGGTATCCGTGTGATTGCAGCGACCACCGACGACGAGTTCGACCAGTTCATCAAGCCGAACCAGCCTCTCGTCGAGCGGCTGCAGCGCATCATCGTGAACCCGCCCGACAAGGCGACCACCATGAAGATCATGCGTGGCATGGCCGAGCGATACGGCGTGGCCGACCAGTTCTACGACGACCACATCTTCGGACTCATCCACGAGTACACCGAGCGCTATATCCCCGCCTCCACCCAGCCGCGAAAGTCGATCCTGGTGCTCGACGCGATGGTCGGCTGGCACCGTGCAACGAAGCGCCCGATGGATAGGGCGCTGCTGGCCGACGTGCTCGAAGAGTCCGTCGGCATCAACGTGGCTTTCCGCGTTGATGCGGCGCAGATCAAGGCGGAACTCGACAGCACGGTGCTCAGCCAGCAATGGGCGACGTCCGTACTCGCCCGTCGCCTCCAGCTGTGCGTGGCGGACTTGCACGACAAGACCAAGCCCGCTTCGTCGTTCCTGTTCACCGGTTCGACCGGTGTTGGCAAGACGGAGTTGACCAAGCAGCTCGCGCGGCTCATGTTCGGCGACGCCCGCAAGCACTTGATCCGGTTCGATATGTCGGAGTACGCGCGGGACTCCTCTGCAGAGCAGTTCCGCAAGGAGCTGACCAGCAGGGTGTGGCACACGAGCCACTCGGTGGTCCTGCTGGACGAGATCGAGAAGGCGTCGCCGCTGGTGACACGCATGCTGCTGCAGGTTCTGGACGACGGTCGGCTCTCGGATGCGAACGGGCGTCAGGTGTCGTTCCTCAACACCTACATCGTGCTGACCACCAATGCGGGGTCGGAGATCTACCAGACCATCGCGCAATACAACGTGGATGACACCGGCTCCGGCGCCCAGCTCGTGGAGAAGATGAAGGAGATCAAACGCTCCATCACCGCGACGCAGGGGGACAACCGGTTCCCGCCGGAACTGCTCGGTCGTATCGACGCGATCGTGCCGTTCCAGCCTCTGTCTCGGGAGACCCAGCGCAAGATCGTCACCGCCAAGCTCGCCGCCTTCGTCCAGGAGGTGCTCACCAAGCACAGCGCTCGGGTGTTCATCGCCGAGCGTGTCATCGACTATCTGATCGAGGACAAGGTCGACACTGACGCGGATGCCGGTGGTGCACGTGCCGCGGTGACCAGGCTCACGGATGAGGTCGCCACCGGCGTGGCCGAGTTCCTCAACAACCACCCCGGCGTGCGGGCGATCCAGGTCAGCGTCGAGGGCTCGCTTCGAGCCGACGACAAGGAGCTGCTCAAGAGCGACGCTCGCGTCGTCGTCGGCCTCCCCGCCGTCGCGAGGGCCGCCTGAATAGTGAGATCTTCCGCGTCTTGTAGATTCTCGCTTTCACTCATAAATAAGCAGAATCGGCCTGTTATGCTCATAATCGAGCAGATCAGGAAGGACTTGAACCATGGGTTTTGGTCGCAAGAAGAGTAAGGCGCAGGGCGAGCCCGCCGCCGCAGAAGCACCCGAGCCGGTGGCCGCAGAGCCGCCCGCCAGCCGCAAGGGAAAGAAGCGCAAGCCGGCCGAGTTGCTGTCGAGCGTCGTGAACGAGAGCGCCACCGGCGCCGCGATCGACCTGCTCAAGCGCAACGACCCCTTCGCCCTTCCCAACGGGACCTCGTGGGTGGGACTGCTGCTGTCCGTCGACCAGATCGGCGGCCTGAGCCAGAAGCAGAAGAACGACGCCACGAAGGGTTCGATCATCGAGCTCATCGCGGCGGACAAGATCCAGGTGGTCGCCACGAAGGCGATGCTCGACGAGGAGTTCCTCGGCCTGATCCCGAACCCTGACACGCTCACGCGCATGGACGAGTATCGCCTGCTGACGGATGCGCCCTACTACTGGGTGGTCTTCCGCACCGAGGACAACGGGAACACCCTCATCGCTGACGCGGTGCAGGACGTCGCCGCCAGCTACGCCACCGCAGTGGCGATCTCCCGGGGGGAGCGGACGCTGGAGCAGGTGCTCCCGCACGTCTGGTCCTGGGGCTCGGAGTCCATGGGCGAATTCGATCGCCTTCTCGTCGGCGCGACCGCGCGTGCCGCTTCGGCAGAGTCCGGCAGGTCGGCGATCACGGCGGACCCGATGGCCGACGCCATGGACAACGCCGGGGGCGCCACCTTCGACTTCCCCGACATGGATGACGCCGTGATCGACCCGCTGAGCGGCGTCGTCAGCGAAGCCGAGCCCGAGGTGCAGGACGAGCCGTTGCCGTTCGACGAGGCGCAGTTCGAGCAGCAGTTCGCGGACTCAGCCGACGCTGGCGACGAGCATGACCCCTTCGAGAACGAATGGGACGGCGAGATCCCCGCCACACCTGACGAGCCCGAAGCCGACGAGCCCACCGCCGACACCGGGTACTTCCAGTACCTCGTGGAGAACAAGGATCGCGTCGTCGACGAGCAGGAGGTCCGCGACACCATCGCCCGACGCTTCCTCAGCAACGACCTCGACCTGGTGGTCGACCTTGCGGAGTTCGAGGCCGTGTTCGGCACCCAGCCCGAAGCGATCGAACTGGAGATCGCCGCCGACGCGACCGACTGGCTCGGATCGCAGGTCGCACAACTGAGCCGTCAGGCCAATGCGGAACTCGCCGCACTGCACCAGGGGCACGCCGACGAACTGCGACAGCTGTTCGTCGAGACGATGGCGCTCCACGTCGAGAAGACGATGGGTGCGGTCTCCACCGACACCGCCGGCGCTCCTTACGCCAACCTGATGGAGAGCGCCAAGCGGGACTTCGACAGCAAGCGCGCCAACTCCGCTCAGGAGGTCGCTGAGCAGCGGCGCGAGATCATCGCGCGCTTCGAGGCCGCCGCCCAGAGTCGCGCCGACCAGGCCGCTGCTCACGCCAAGGCCGTCTACGAGGACAAGAACCGCCCCAAGCTCGAGCGCGACCTCGCCGAGATCGCCCTGGACCACGACCGCCGGGTGGAGGAGCAGTACGCTCACGACCGCCAGACGGTCCTCGAGATGCGCCGGAAGGAAGCCCTCGTTCGCATGGACGTCGGCACCAACCGCGCCTTCGAGTACCTCCGCGGCATCCAGCAGGAGCAGCGAGAGGCTGAGCGCCGCCTTCTCGAACTGTGGAACGGCCGCCTTGTGCAGTTCATCGACGAGAACCGCAAGAACGACGTCGCCCGTGCCGCCGTCCTGGCGGAAGAGCTGGCTCGCACGAACCAGGTCGACACGCTGAAGGCGGAGCACCAGGCGACGGTCGCCGAACTGACCGCTCGCGCGGCGGCCCGCGAGGCGGAGCTGAACGCAGAGCTGGTTCGGACCCGCGAGGCAGGTCTTGCCGAACTGACCGCTCGCCGGAGCGAGTGGGAGACCGCTATCGGGCTGGAAAAGGATCGCGCCCGAGGCAACAGCGACCTCATCGAGCAGCTCCGCGGTCAGATCAACGACCTGGGCGCGCAGTACGAGGGTCAGTACTCGGCACGCATTGCCATTCTCGAAGCAGACCGCGAGGCGGCGGCTTCGGAGCTGGAGCGCTCGCACGCGATGCAGAAGCGCACGAACCAGATGCTCGTCCTGCTGATGCTCGTGCTGACCCTAGCCGGTGTCGCCGTCGGCGTCATCGCGGGCTGGGCCTGGGGTCACCAGCAGCCCGTGGAGGTGATTCCCGCCGGCGCCGCCGTGCTGGGAGCCCTCCTCCCATGACCGGTGGTGCGGCCGTTTCCTGATCTCACCGGTCGCACCACCCAATCTCCGCAGAGGGGGCCTTCGCTAACCACGCGAATGGCCCCCTTTCGGCCGTAGACTGAAGATGTCAAAACTGCTCGAATATGAGCCGAAACAGAAGATGGAAGCGAGTCGGCATGGCGAAGAAGGCGACCCATCCGAAGGCCACGAACTGGGACAAGCTCTCCGCCCGGCAGCCCGGTGAGACCCTGAAGAACCGGGATGTCTTCGAGGACCAGCAACTCGATCGCTCCCGAATCGACCCGCGTCGGACAAAGACCAGCCGCACGATCGCCGCGGCCGTCGTCGGCGTCATCAGCGGCCTGCTGGCCTGGGTGGTGCTGTCTGCAGTTGCCGTCATGCTCACGATGCTCGGCAGCCTCGGCGGAACGCTTGAGGGTTCAACGGGCTTCTACGAGCGCGTGAAGCTCAGCGAGTACGGCACCAAGAACTGCTACCAGATCCTCAACGCGGACGGGACGTGGGACGAGAGCGCCCCCTGCTACCCGACCGAGCAGGAGGCCGGAGAGAACCCGCCGAAGTGGTGGACCGATAAGGACAACGTCACAGTAGAAGCGGTCGACGGCCAGGAAGTCACGCAGAGGGACTTCGTCGGGGAGCTGACGAACCCGGAGCTGATGCGTCTCCTGCTCTCGTTTGTCATCGGCCTCGGCGTCTTCGGCTCGGTGCATGCGGTGCTGATGCGCAACCTCGACGCGCAGAACCTGATGAACGACACCTCCGACATCAACCAGTACACCGGCGACCAGCACATCGCGCTGCCTGACGAGGTCATGCGCAAGTTCGACTGGTTCCCCGACGCCGGCGCTCACTCCAAGGTGCAGTTCAGCTCGATGATCAGCCACGTCATGATCACGAACAAGGGACTCAAGAAGATCGAGGTCGCGACCAGGGCCGACAAGGAGATCCTGGACGAGGACGGCGACGTCGAGTACCTCAAGGGCGAGATCCTCCGCGATGAGAACGAGAACGCGATCACGCGCACGATGCCGATGGTCGACGAGGAGTTCGGCGACGCCCTCTTCGAGGCATCCGGCATGCCGGAAGGCAAGAAGTACCGCAAGAAGTACGACACCACGCAGGTCCCGTACAACCCGGACGGCGCCGACCGCAGCAAGCTCGGCAACTACGCGACCGTCGCCGATCTGATCAACAGCGACTGGACGTTCCCGGAGTACGAAGTGCAGCGCCCGGGTGGCGCGTACCTGGTCGACACCGCCCCGGTGAACACGATGGTGCTGGCCATCACCCGTGCCGGTAAGGGTCAGACGTACATCGAGCCGGTCATTGATATGTGGCTCCGCGAAGAGGACCCGAGCAACCTGGTCATCAACGACTCCAAGGGCGAGCTGCTCGTCAAGAACTACGTCCCCGCCACCAAGCGCGGATTCCAGGTGGTGCAGTTCAACCTCATCAATGCGATGAAGACCGACATCTACAACCCGCTGGGCATGGCGGCCGACGCCGCCCGCGAGGGTGACGCGGCCAAGTGCGCCCTGTACGTCGAGAACATCGCCGACGTGTTCTTCCCGCTCGATGGGGGAGAGGACCCGGTGTGGCCGGCTGCCGCCAACAACGCCTTCAAGCGTGCCGCGTACGGCCTCATCGACTACTACCTCGAGGAGGAGCGTGAGCTTCGCGCATACGCCTCGCGCACGAGCATGGACCCGAAGATCCTGGAGAACCGCCTCGACCAGCTCTGGGGCAAGGTCACGCTCTACAACTGCTACCAGCTGTTCGTGCAGCTGACGGCGAAGAAGATGAAGAACCCCATGAAGGCCCTCGAGCAGCGCGTCAAGCGCGGGGAGTTCGGCGACCCGCAGGGTGACGACTTCGACGTCGACACCTACGAGGAGGAGCGGGACATCGCCACGCGCAAGGCGTTCCTGTGGGAGGACAAGGACGAGCTGGACATGCTCACCCTGTTCTTCAACGCAACCCAGAGCCTTCCTCGCAACTCGATGCGCACCCTGGTCAGCAACGCCGACAACGCACTGCGCGCGATGGGCGCGGCCGAGAAGATGCTCGCCAGCGTCTACGGCATCGCGATCACGGCCATGTCGTTCTTCACCGACCCCACCATCTCGACGCTCACCTCGGGTGCGCCGTCGCAGAACACCGACCTCGGTGGGCTCTCCTTCCCCCGCCGCATGGGCGTGCGCTTCGGCATGAACTACCTCAAGCGCGACCACCTCACCGGCGCCCAGGTGAAGTGGGACGCCTTCGCGGATGCCGCCTTCCAGCAGCCGCTCGGCCCCGACTTCGACCACCAGGACATCGTGTCCCGTGAAGGATGGGCGCGCTACTACTTCAAGGGCAAGTTCGTCGGCGACGTCGCGTACCTGCGTCTGCGCCTGCTCAACGCGCAGACCGGCATGCTGATCCGCACCTTCTACTTCCGCTTCACGAAGGACTACCAGACCTCCCTCAACGGCCGATACTTCATCACCGACCCCATCTCGGGGGAGAAGATCGTCAAGAACGGGATCCTCGTCGAACTCCGTCAGAACGAGAAGACAGGCGTGTACGAGCCCAGCAAGACCACGTACCCGCAGATGCAGCTGACCAACATCACGCTCGGCATGCCCGACAAGGCGCTCGTGCAGGCTGAGGCGATCGTGTCGACCCAGGTCCGATACAGCGAGAAGCCGAAGGTCGTCTTCCTGGTGACCCCTCCGCACCTGATGAAGTACGCCAAGCTGATCCTGATCCTCATCAAGCAGCTGGTGGACCTCAACTTCGACCGCTCATACATGACCAAGGCCGACCAGAAGCCGCTCTATCGGACGCGCTTCATGCTCGACGAGCTCGGCAACCTCCAGTCGGAGGGTCACGGTATCGCTGGCTTCGAGACGATGCTCTCTATCGGCCTCGGCCAGGAGCAGGAGTTCACGATCATCCTGCAGACGCTGCAGCAGCTGCGCGATGTCTACGGGGAGTCCGTCGACAAGATCGTGCAGGGCAACACCTCGAACATCGTGTTCCTGAAGTCGACCGACGACTCGATGCTCGACACCCTGCAGAAGATGTCCGGAACGCGCCACCGCGCCTACCGCGACGCCAAGACCGTGACCAAGGACACCGAGCGGCTCATTCGCGGGCTCAACGTCGAGGGCAAGGTCTCGTACACGATGACCACTCGCGAGGAGCCGGTGATCTCGTACAACGACATGGCGTTCATCTCGGAGCGCAACAGCATCGTCTTCCGCGCCGGTGACGCGCCGGTGTGGAACCGCAACGAGACGATCCTTCCCATGTCCTGGCGGCTGTTCAAGGACACGATCGTCCACCCGGGCCACGAGTACACGCTCCAGACGATTCCGACGCTCAGCTCGGCGCTGGACTTCGATGTGCGCCTGAACCAGCCCGACTTCGAGAAGATGCTCGCCAAGCGCATGCTCCAGGCTGAGAACGCCGTTGACTGCAAGACGGTCTACCAGGCCGCTCACGAGTACGAGGACGTCGACATCGCACGCCTGGACCCCGACGTCTACAGCGAGGAGGTCATGCAGCTGGTGGACGTGTCGCTTCGTGAGACGATCTCCGATCAGACCGGCGTCACCCCTGACGAGGTGGATCTTGATGACGCGCCTGAGGGCTTCTACGACAACGGCGACTGGGAGGCCGATCTCGAGATGCAGCAGGCGGTCGAGGCCGCCCAGGCGGACGCCGCGGTGCGCACGGAGCTGCGGTACGCCGGCGGCCAGATCAGCCGCGAGATGCTCGTGCGCGCTGATGGTCGGGCGCTGCAGAACCCGCTGGACCGCGAGATCGTCGAGGCGTACAAGGCCGCCCGCGCCTACATGGAGCGCGACAGCCGGCACTTCAGTGTCGGCGCTGGGGGAGCGCTGCGATCGGTCGACGGGCGGATCGTCTACATCGACAAGGTCGACGAGTCGGACTCGGTGCGTGCGCTGAACGCGGCCGCGCAGGATGCAGGCACCGGCGTCTACGCGGAGGACCAGCTCGACGCGTTCACCGGATACATGGTGACGGGGGAGTTCTACGAGTACCTCGCCTCGCTGGAGGACTGGCGTGACATCGCCGGTGGAGAGTTCGAGCGAGCCATGATGCTCGCGATGCGAGACAAGTGAGAAAGCGCGTTTCTGCTCGAAAATGAGCGGAAAATGTCCCCTCGATCAACTAGGCTGGGATGTGAGATCACACACCACCGAGACCGGTTGATCCGGTCTACTGATCGAGGGGACACCCGATGGATCCGCGTAGTCCAGGCATGCGCCGCTACCTGTACGAGCACCTTTTCCAGCAGACGATCGAACGGACGAAGGAAGCGACGGGGAAGACCATCCTGGTCTCCGCGGCACGCGACCTCCGCGCGAAGGTGGAGCGCAAGCTCGCCACCGAGGGTCTGTCCATGTCCGACGCCAACCTGGGGATCACCCCGGTTCTCCGGGCGATCGAGACCACGATGCGCGAGAACGTCCCGGGATACCCCGGCGTTTTCGGCGATGCCACACCCACCTCCCCCGCGTACGTCCAGATGCAGACGTCGTTCTTCAACATGGCGGGCTTCTCCCGTCGGACCGAGGACGGCACTGTCGTCCAGCCCACGCCGGGCAAGGCCGGCCCCCGCCTCCCCATCTCGCCCTACGACCCGCGCTGGGCTGTCCGTGCAGCGGTGAAGCAGGCCGGGTCGCAGGTCCGATACGTGCTCGACCACGAGATCGCCCAGCTGGCCGGCGGCGACGCCTCGCGCATCAGTGAGGTCAAGACACAGGACCTGCACCTGTACCAGCTCGACGAGAGCGGTCAGGCGATCGAAGCGGGCGAGGCGTACAGCTACGACGACGCCAGCGGCATCACCGAGCTGATGACCCGCATGAGCGAGCAGGAGTACCTCCACGTCCGTGACTGGGTCATCGACGGCGCCCGCGGGGTCGATGGACGCGTGAACGAGAAGCGCTTCATGTCGGGGGCCGCACTCGAGCGCGCAGCGGCGATCCTCGACGAGCTCCGCTCGCAGGGTGTCAGCTACACCGTGCGCCGCGACCGCAACCCCGGTCAGATCCGCGCCGAGATCACCGGGACAAAGATCGCCGTGCGCCTCACCGAGCCGCGCGAGGCAGAGCACTTCGTCGGCCGCGTGTACGACGACGGTGTGGTCACCCACTACTCGACCAACGTGAAGGCCGAGCGCGGCAACAAGACCGTGCCGTACACGCCGACCGCTGAGGAAGCCGTGGCGCTGCTGCGCATCGCGCAGGGCAAGCCCGTCAAGCGGTTCGATGGCAAGGGCCTCATCGGCGAGGTCGGCACTCACGCCGAGGTCGAGTGGGACAAGGAAGCCGGACGCCGCGTCCCGGTCGAGATGCAGGACTCGTACGTGTCCAGCAACGACAAGGCGACCATGGCTGTCGCCGGCGACCTCATCATCGACGGCAAGCCCGCCGGTCCCGGGGCGAAGGTGTTCGTTCGCCGCTCGGCCAAGACGCGCAGCACGACTGCTCAGTTCTTCCGCGACGCGGAGACCGGCGAGGCGTACCTGCGCGAGGCCATCGACAGCGCACGCGAGAACCTCGCGGAGTCGCTCGAGGTGGACCGCCTGATCGCGGAGTACGAGGAGCGCCCCGAGGAAGCGGCTGCAGGGGAGTGGTTCCCCGACTTCAGCGGCGACGCCGAGATCGCGGCGATCCAGCGCGCATACTGGGACGTCCTCCGTGGCGCCCAGACGACGCTTCTTCGCTCGGGTGCCACCGAGGAGGACTACCTCGACAAGGTCGGCGTCATCGGGGAGCTGCAGGTGGACAGCGACATCGCTCGCACCACCCACGACATGCTCGTCAGCGACCTGGCCTACGTCGGCTCCGCTGCCCAGAAGGTCCGCGACCACGCCGCCGACGTCGTCGACGAGCTGATCGGCTCCTACGAGCCGCACGACCAGGTGCTCCTGGACGGCGAGATCGTGACGCGACGCTTCGACCCGGTGCGCGTGGCCAAGCACATGACCAGCGAGTTCGGCCCCTGGCGCAACAACGCCGACATCGTGGCGGCGCTGCGAGTGACCGGCATCAGCGGCGACGAGATGATGGGCTCCAGCTTCTACGCGACCGCCGTCAAGGACCGCCTCGTGCAGTTCGACCCGTCGACCGCGTACGAGCCGGGAAACCACCCCGACCCCTTCGTCGGCCAGATGGGTACCGTCATCGGCAACGCGATCGAGCGCAACGGCGGTCGTGTCACTCGACTGGAGATCGACGCGCAGGGCATCGCTCAGTGGGAAGCCGAGCGGTACAGCCGCACCGGCAAGCCCGAGAAGATCAGCGGCCAGATCGGTCAGATCTTCGGCCGCGGCGAGCACGGTGAGGTCGTCACGCGATTCGCGGGCGGCGCCAACTACCTGTTCGTCCCCGGCTACGAGGCTCGCATCGCCTCCCAGCGCGCCGGCGAGGACCTCAGCGTCGAAGAGCGCACGCTGCTGCGCGGCTACGAGCAGATCATGGCCGACAGCATCGAATACCAGGTCGCCAACGACATGCTCGTCATGCGCACGGAGGTCGGGGAGCCCACGTCCATCAACGGCGTCTACCGCCGCCTCTACGACGTGCGTCACGAGGTCGACTTCATCGAGCGGGCCACCAAGGAAGGTCTCGGTGAGCAGTGGGTCAGCGCGATCCTCGCCACCGAGGCGCGACGCGTGCGCTACCCCAGCGAGATCGCCTCGGGCTCGACCATCCACGCCGCCTGGCGCGCGGAGAACGGCGCGACCGGAGGCGACCCGGCCAACGACAACCGCTTCGACCCGTGGATCCTCACGGGTGGTCGCAACATGGCGATCATGACCGAAGAGGGCGACGGCTACTTCGACCCGGTGATGACCAACGGCGCCGTCTACCAGGGCATCACCCGCTACCTCGTCGAGGGCGCAAAGGTCGATGCCAAGACCGGTCGAGTCATCCCGAGCGAGGACACCGCCGACCGCACCCCGCTGATGAAGCTGCCCGAGACCGAGATGATGCGGTTCGACCCGTACGACCGTCAGCAGATGTCGGCCTCGAACCTCCTCAACGCGGCCGCGGTGACCGAGCCGGTGGGCGTGGCGATGATGACGTTCGGCGGCTGGACGGCCGATGACCCGATGGTGGTCAGCAAGGAGTTCGCCGAGAAGCACGCCATCCGCGGCGCCGACGGTCAGCTGCGCGCACTCGTCCCCGGCGACAAGCTCAGCGACATGCACGGCAACAAGGGCGTCATCTCGCTCGTCGTCGACCGCAAGGCGCAGATCGGCCGCGACTACGACGAGTTCGACGTGAGCATGAACTACGCCGTGGATATGTTCAAGCTCAACCCCGAGCTGGACGTCGTGATGAGCCCGTTCTCCGCCGTGTCCCGCTTCAACGGCGGCACCGCGCGCGAGCTCATGCAGGAGCCCGGTGACCTGTCGCTGCCGTACAAGGGCCTCACCAAGGACACGATGGGCAAGATGCGCCTGGTCGTGACGCACAAGGACGTCGAGCGCGGCACGCGTGTCTACGACGAGCAGGCCCTTCGCGAGGGGCGCGGTCGCAAGGCATCCAGCCAGCTCGCCTGGGCACTCGGCTCCCAGGGTGCTGACCGCGTCATGGCGGAGTTCTACGGCCCGAACAACTCGGCCGTGGCCAACTTCCGCGAGATGCTCGTCACGATGGGCCTCGACCTCGAGCCGGACGGCACGCTGCGTGTCGGGTACGACGACCTGGCCGAAGGCTCGGAGCGTCGCCTGTTCCCGATGCCGGAGCTGATCCTCACCACGACCGGATCGCTGAACGTGAACCGCATGAAGGCCGACTTCGGTCAGGTCATCGGCGACCGCGGTGGAGATCTCGAGCTGCCGTTCCCGCTGCGCTTCCCGACGGGTGAGCGCATCCCGACCGCGAGCGACTCGACCTGGAAGCTCCCGGTCATGAGTTCGCACCTGCGCAGCGGCCAGGACCTCGACGACGGCCAGAGCACGGCGCACGACTACACCAACCAGTACCTCACGGTGTACGAGATGGCCGCGCGCTACCGGCACGCCAAGCACGTTCTGGAGACGAGCCGCGAAGGTCTCACCGCCGCGCGCATCAGCCAGCTGGAGGACCAGATCGCGGAGGCTCCGCGCCGTGCGCAGTCGGCGTTCGACGCGATCACCGACGACCTCAAGCGCAAGCGGTTCTCGGGCAAGCGGAACATCTTCAAGGAGGGCCTGATGTCCTCGCGGCTTCCGAACTCGGCGACCGCGGTCTGGACCAGCGACCCGCGCCTGGACATCGACCAGGTGGCGATCGGACCGGCGATGGCGGGTGCCCTCGGCCTCGAAGAGAACGACTACGCCCTGCTGTGGCGCGACCCGGTGCTCCGCGACGGTGGTGTGCGCTACATGCGGGTGAAGATCGACGAGCGTCTCACCGGCATCGCGATCAACCCCGTCATGGACAAGTCGTTCGACGGTGACTTCGACGGTGACTCCGTTGCCGTCGTGCGCCTGACCAGCGACGCGGCCCGCCAGCAGGCGCTCGAGAAGCTGACCGTGGAGGCGAACCTGCTGGACCTCGGCCAGGTCGGACCCGACGCCCTGCACCCGCTGGCGATGCAGGACTCGCTCGACGTCAAGGTCACGCAGTTCGTGACCGAAGGCCGAGCGAACTCGTTCCGTGAGCGGTTCGAGGCGCTGAAGATGACCGCCAACGAGATCCAGAGCGACCTCGAGGACGGCATGATCGACGACTACCAGGCGTGGGAGCTTCGTCACGCGCTCGTCGGCAGCCTCTCGGACTACTACCGCGAGGCCATGCAGGGCCAGTACGGCGACGCGATCCTCCGCTTCGGCGACGCCGGCGATCACGTCAAGAGCGTGATCGAAGCGTGCATCGACACCGGCGCCAAGGGCTCGCTCTCCAAGATCGGCGACTACTGCCGCCACCTGGGCGTCGACCCCGACACGATGGTCGACCTCGGCGACACCAAGCACACCCGCACGGAGGACGAGGGCGTCATGATGGCCACGGCCGTCAAGTCGCACGGCACCGGCATCGCCGGCGCGTTCTCGCAGCGCGGCGTCAAGGCTCTGCGCAACAGCGAGCTGAAGGCGGTGCTTGAGCTGACCTACCCGGTGACGCAGTCGGTCCTCCAGGCAAAGCACGACCCGGAGGAGGCCAAGCAGAAGTACAACATGCTGATGGGTCCGGCTCGCGCTCTGTGGAAGGGTCGCAAGCTCATCGCCACGGCCGGCGAGGACGGCATGCGCCTCTGGGCGGTCGCCAAGGACGAGAAGGGTCGTGAGCTGCAGGCGGACGCGGAGACGTGGAAGGAGCAGTTCGTCGATCTCTACACGAGCAAGGACGGCCTGAACGTCTCGGTGAACGTCGACAACGTCGAGAAGGTCGCGGCTGCCCTTACCGCCCCCGACGGCAAGATCGTCGACATCGAGGACCCGGAGAGCGTTGCCGAGCTCGGCGCGGGTTCCACGATGGACCGGCTGGCATACGGCGGCAAGTTCGAGGACGTGCTCGCGGCGGCCGCCGCCCGCGAGAACATCTTCGCGGGCACCGAGAACGCCCACTTCGCCCCGTACGCCGTCCGCGCGAACCAGCGTGCGATCGCACAGTGGGAGCGCGCGATCGAGGAGGGTGAGCCGGCGCCGGTGCTGGAGACGCAGGTGCTCGCCAACCGCGACGTGCTCTCCGAGCGTGACACCCGGGCTCGTGCGCGCGGGGCCGGTCGCACCTCGGCGGTCGCTCAGACAGTCCGGGCGCCGCGGCCGCGGCCGACTTTCGAGTCGGCTGAGGACGCGCAGGTGGGGGTCGAGGACTTCCAGCTGTAAGCGGCTCGACAAGAAGAACCCCACCCCCTTCGCGGGGGTGGGGTTCTTCGCGTTCGGCGTCAGGCCCCCGGGTTAGGCTCGATCAGTGCTTGTGGGGACCGTCCGGACGACTGAGAAGCTGCAGGCGACGGTCGAGGGTCACTTGCTCGACGAGCTGCGAGAGGCAGCTGCAGGTGTCACCCCAGACGGGTTCGAGCTTGTGAGCATCCAGCCGAAGATGTCCAAGGGCAGCGCCCTGCTGACCGGTGAGGTCGTCGCCCGCCGCAACGAGCTGTCGCAGATCGAAGCGGACTCGATGGGTGCGCTCCGTGCGATCGTGCCCGAGGGGTGGCAGCTGATCGCGGTTCGATCGGTCTAGGCGCGTCACCAGTCCTCTGTCTTCAGCGCGTATTCGACGAGGAACTTGCGGATCTCCTTCTCGGGAACACCGTGCTTGCGGAGGACCCGGACCCAGCGAAGCGCGAAGTAGGGCAGGAGCCATGTTCGTAGGAGCCGTCTGATCTTGAGATGACGGACGGTCTTCAGCGCGAGCCACGCGACCGCGACTCCAGCGCCGCTGCCGATGAGTGTGGTGAGTGCGAGGTCGAGGGTCATGGTGACCCCCGGAAGGGCGTGCGAAGGTCTGGCTCCCACTCGGCTGGGTATGACTTGGGGAAGGCGCATACCAGACCCGTAACGGTTAGCTGAAAGACATTCGCATATGGCTATGGTGAGGCCGCTTCGTCACGTCGTCAAGAGTCGGGACCGCCGACGACGACGGGTAGGTCCGGGCGAAGCCGGACGAAGCGGACGGCATGCCGGAACGAGTAGCCGGTGCGCGCCACGTCGACGGAGACCTCGGCCATCACGGGTTCCACGAGTGTCAGCTTCACCGGGTCGCGCCGCGTCCCGAACCGGTCCAGCGCGCCCGGCTTCACAACGTCCGGCCACGGATGCTCGCCCGCCGGTGCCTCCAGGAGCGCGCCGACGCTTCGGGCGGTCGATGGTTTCAGGGGAGTGGAGCGGCCGGCGATCCTCAACTGACCATCGACCAGGAGCCCGACGACCAGCTCCTGGGGGCGGGAGATCGAGCCGATGACCGCGCCCACGACGACGTCCACGGTGTCACGACGCTTCACCTTCAGCCAGTCCCGCTCGCCCGGGCGATACGGCTGGGCGCCGCCTTTGACGACGACACCCTCGATGCCGGCTACGGCGAGATCCTCCATCCACCCCTGCGCCTCGTCGACGTCGCGGGTGATCGGTGAGAGCGAGAGCGGCGGTGACCACCCCTGTGCGAGCTCCTCCAGCAGGGTTCGCCTGACGTCAAACGGGTGATGCCGGATGTCCCGGTCTGCGACCTCCAGCAGGTCGAACAGCACCAGCGACGCCGGCGCGCTCCGCGCGAGGTGGCGAGCCTTCGCTCCGCGCGTTGAGATGCGCTGCAACAGCACGTCGAAATCGAGCCGGCCGTCCTTCCAGGACACGATCTCGCCGTCGACGACGACGCCCTCCGGAAGCTGCTCGGAGAGAGCCTCGGCGATCTCCGGGAACACCTCGGTCATGTCAGTGCCATGGCGCGACCAGACGGTGACGGCACCCTCGATCGTGCGCACAGCCGTCATCCGGATGCCGTCCCACTTCGGCTCCATCCGGGTGCCGCCGGGCATGCTCGCTGGCGCAGGGAGCGCGGCGACGGCCTTCGCGAGGACGACACCCGGAGCGGTGCGAGTGGCGGCCATGCCGCGAAGCTACTCTGTCGGCCCGGCGAGCGGCAGGGGCTTGCGCTCTGTCACAGGAGTGGCGCAAGCCGATAGATTGCGCCTGTGGACTGGGGATCCTTCTGGAAAGATGCACTGCCGTGGGTGACCGCGTTGACGGCGGCGGCGGTGGCGGTCTATCAACTGAGCGAGTCGCGCGCGGCCATCAGGAAGTACGAGCGGTGGCGACAGGTCGCGTCGGACGCGAAGCAGGGTGATGTGATCCACGATCGTGCCGCCGGGCGGGACCTCCAGAAGCATGCCGAAGAACAGGCGAGACGAGCGTTGGTCAGACATCTGGCTAGCAATGACACCACCGGCACCACCTTCCTCCCGGAACTCCGAGTGCTGCTCTGGGCCTTCGCCGCGGGCGGTCTTCTCCTTCTCGTGCAGAGCGCGATACTCGAGCCGCGGATCTGGACGCGCGTCCAAGGGGACGAAAGTTTCCGCATGCTGGTGACGGCCTACCTCATCATCGGCTCGCTTTGGCCTCTCGCATACGCGTGGGCGACCCTCGCAGCGCGACGGAAGTGGCGCCGCAGGCTGGGTCTCACACCCTCCCACAGGGAGGTGAATCGGGGCGGCGAGGGGTCTCAATAGGTGCCAGTCGGCCACCGCTGGGCACGCGGTGCCCACTCGGTGGCCAGTCGGCGGACGCCGTCGGCGGCGGTGTTAGCGATGTCTCATTTCTGCACGGAAATGAGCGAAAACGGCTAGACTGACCTCTTATACGAGCAGAAAACGAACCCAGCATCGGCGGGAATCGTAGCTCCGGATGAAGAGGACGGCGATGGCTGGTCAGAAGCGCAAGCTCGGTATCCCGATCTACGAGACGGGCGAAGAGCCCGCGGGCATCTTCGATGAGGATGTCATCGACGCCGAGTGGCACGAGGACGACGTCCCCCTCGCCGAACGACTGCGCGCAACGGCGCACCTCGGCGCAGAAGCCGTCTCCGAGGCCGTACGCAATGTCCGGGTCAATGGCGTGCGCGACTTCCTCCGCCAGCCTGCGGACCGGGTGCGGACTGCTCGTGGGACCGACGACCGGTGGGTGCGTGCCCGCCAGCAGGGTCGTGAGCAGCGCGCCCAGCAGGATGACGTCCGCAAAGCGCAGCGCGCCGACGCCAAGGCGACCAGCCGCGAGCGTGCCCGCCTCGAGCAGGAAGCGAAGCGCGACCCGCTCGCGAAGCTGCGCCTGGACACGATGCGCGCCGGCGAGTGGTACATGGCCGCGATCAAGCAGTCCGGCCTGCTCGACTCGGGTCAGACCAAGGAGACGCAGCGCAAGCAGCTCAGCGGCATCCACCAGGTCTACGCGTCGATGATGGTGCTCCAGTGCTTCCAGCCCCTCAAGGATGGCCTCAACGGCAAGAGCGTTGTCACCACTCTCGGTATGGCCGCCTCCATGTGGATGATGTCGCCCGACTTCCGCACCCACATGGGCAACGGCCTGAGCTCCGTTCGTCAGTCGATCGTGGACAAGATCGACGAGCGCACCGAGAAGAAGGATGAGAAGGCCCGCAACCGCTTCGAGAAGCTTGCCAAGCAGGGCAAGGGGGACCAGCTCGGTCGCAAGTGGCGCATGCGCCTCGAGCGGATCGAACGCGCTGAGCGCGGGCACCGCCTTCCCTTCACCGCGCAGAGTGCGGCGATGACGGAGGTGGCTCTCGCAGAGGCCGCCTACGCCGACATGCGTCGCCCTGGGGCCAACGTCAGCGAGATCGACGACCGCTACCGTACGGCGCTGTCGGCGCTGTACGAGTACATCGAAGAAGACGGGATCGCCCCCGAAGAGGTCTCCCGCTCGATGCGCGTCATCGTGGGAACCCGGCTGGAGACCGAGCCGGAACTTGCGAGCGTGTTCAGCGAGCTGGCCCACGGCCGCTACGCGAAGAGCGAGCCGCGCGAGGTCTACATCAACGGCACCGGTGAGAAGGCGACGGTCTGGACCGGAGACTTCATCGACGCGTATGGCGGCAACACGATCATGTCGGGCTCGTTCCGCATGCGTGAGCGCATGGGCGCGGACGAGCACCGAGTGCACGCCTCCGAGACGCTGGCGGCCGAGCTGGTCGGCGTCACGAGCGTCGAGGAGATGGATCAGGTCTTCTCGCAGTACGTCGTGGCGGCGTCGGTGCGGAAGTACCCCGAGGTCGTCGACGAACTCACCGACCCGTCGGCTCGCACCCGCTTCGGCAAGGTGCGCGCGATGTTCTCGTCCATGCAGGACGACGGCCTGAGCGCCGAAGAGCAGGCATTTGCCTACAGCGCCGCGTACGTCGACGCGATCGAGATCGTGGAGCGCTTCCGACCGGAGATCGGCAAGGCGTGGGTCGCACAGCACGGTGAGAACTGGCGGGAGAAGGTCGCCGCCCAGATCCGGCTCTACAACGACATGGGGGAGAAGGCGCGGCACGAGGCCCACGCTCACCAGGCCCCGGAGCAGGAGTACACTGCCACCGCTTACCGTGAGGACATCGTCGACGCCGACGTCGTCGACGACCACCGTGAGCCGAGCTCGGATCCGCGTGGTGCGGCAGCGTCAACCAGCGGAACGCGCACGGATGTCCCACGCGCGCCGCGGCGACCCCGATCGGTCGAGCAGATGGTCTACGAAGGCGAGATCGACGACGACGAGGCTCCGGTGGACGAGATCATCATCGACGGTGAGGCCGAGGATCTGTCGCAGCTTGGCGCCGCTCGTGCCCGCCGGCAGATTCTCGCCAGGGCCGAGAGTGGAACGTCCGGCGACGTCGCCCGCGCGGTCGATGCGAAGGTGCGTCGCGCCAGGGTGAACCAGCACTACAACGAGGTCGACACCGGAGGCATTACGGGCATCGGAAGCGACGACGCCGCCCCGCTGCAGGATGTCGACTTCCAGCTGGGATAAAGGTTCCGAGCGATAAGATTATGCACATATACGAGTCAACTCGTGCGATCACCCCCGGTCGGCGAGATCAGAGAAGGAGGGCATCGCATGGGCATTATGGGTTTCCCCAGTGAGGGCGAGCTGGCCAGCATGATGGGCTTCGTCAGCGACGAGGACCGCAAGCGCTGGGAGCAGATGAAGGCTGAGTCGGATGCGCGCATCGCGGCTTCCGGCAAGGGGCTGTCTGCCCGCAATCTCGCGGCGCAGGCAGCGTCACCCGCGATGAGCATGGCAGAGAGGTCCGTCACGGCCGGTCTCCACGCCGCTCGCAACGAGCAGGCGCGTGACACTCAGGCGAAGAGAATGCGCAACGAGACTCGAACTGTCACATATACGAGCAGTGAGCCGGTATCGTCGGACGAGTACGAGCATGGATATTGAGTGCCGGCTCGGTCGTGAAATCGACGTACACGCAACGCCAGGGGGGCGTTGCGTGCAATACAGAAACCCTTGGAGGTTGAACCATGAGTGCAAAGACTGACGCTCCCGAGCAGGGACGCGTGAGCAAGCGCGAGTTCCTTCAGCGCGTCTCTCAGCGGTCAGGGGTGAACCCGCGGGCCACGCAGATGGTCTACGACGCGTTCATCGAGGAGATCCTGGACCAGGTCAAGGAGGGCAACCGCGTCACTCTCACCGGCTTCGGCAAGTTCTACCTGCAGCAGCACAAGGGTCACCGCGTGCGCGTTGAGGGCAAGTTCAAGGAGGGCAGCCGCGAGATGAAGAAGGTCGACGACTACGCCGTCCTCAAGTTCTCCGCCACCCGCTCGCTCGATCGAGAGGGCTGGACAGTTGGCGCGTCTCTAGGCGCGGAGAAGAATCCCGGCCGCTGAGCCTTTTGAGTTGACTCGAGTAGAGACCCCCAAGGGATGATTCCCGAGGGGGTCTCTCCGTTTCTGCTCATGTATGTGCGAAAACGCATAGGTCGGGTGGCATGCTGGGTGGTCAGCGGACACTTTTCCACGACGTAGAATCTCTCTGTAGCGCGTGGGGACGTCTGCTCAAATCAAGATCGAAAGGCGACCCCGTGGCACCCGCAGAGCGTGAGCAGCTCATCCTCGACAACCTCCCCCTGGTGGGATACCTCGCGAGGAAGTTCCGCCTCAAGGCGACGCACATCTCTCGCGAGGAGCTCGCCTCCGCAGGCGCCGTGGCCCTCATCCTCGCAGTCGACGCTTACGACCCCGAGGCGGGTGTGCCGTTCGGTAGCTTCGCCCGGTTGCGCATTTTGGGCGCCTTCATGGACGAGATGCGAGCGATGGACTGGGCGACTCGCGGCGTCCGTCGACGCGGCAAAGCGATCGCCGAGGTCGAGGACACGCTGACCCAGGCGCTCGGCCGTAAGCCCAGCGAGGACGAGATCGCCACCTCGATGGGGACCGATGCCGAGACTGTGCGCCGTCACATCGCGGAATCCCACCGTTCAGTGAGTGTGCTCGACGACACTCGCGCCTACGAGCTGCCGTCGACGATCATCTTCCCGGAGGAAGCTGCCGAGATCGCGGAACGTCGTGACCTGCTGCGCGCGGCCGTTGACGCGCTTCCCGGCCGTATGGCGGCCATCGTGCGCGGCGTCTACATCGAAGAGCGGACCGTCACCGAGCTGGCGGCCGAGTTCGGCATCTCTCACGCCGCGGTGTCGCAGCAGCGCGCGGAAGCGCTCCGGCTGCTCCAGGACGCGATGCAGGCTGCGTACGAAGAGGCTCCGGCGGCCGAGGCAGCCTCCCGGCTCTCGGAGCGGGCTCGGAATGCTTACCTCGAGCGGTTCAGGGAGCGTCAGCAGACCCGTCGCGCGAACCTGTCCGGGGCGCTCTCGCGCCTCGTCATCGTCGGGTGACCGTCGACAAAAAAGAACGCCCCTGCCAGGACCGCATGAGCGGTCGCCAGCAGGGGCGTTCGGCGTTGTGGGGCGTCAGCCGCGCTTGACGGCGAGGACTTCGCCGGCGGCATCGGAGACGACGACCTTCCGCAGCTTCGGCAGAAGCGACTCTGTGCCGTCCTCGAGCGGCCCAGTGACGAAGTTGAAGAAGCCGACAGCGATACCCTTCGGCTGCACCTCAGCGTGGGGCTCACTGACGATCACTCGCAGTTCCTTGTCGGACTCGACGACGAGCTCGTCGACGTTGCACGCCCAGCGCACCTCGTCCTCGCACGCCGCATCGAGATCGGCGTAGCCGAGCGACTCAGAGACGTAGGCGGCGACGTCGTCGCCCGAAGCCAGGGCGGGTTCGGGCTCTTCGGTCGGAGTCGGCGCGACGGTCTCCGCAGGCGTGGCCGCGACGGGGGTCTCCGCAGCCGGCGTCTCGTCGGGCTTCGGGTTCGCGAGGTTCTGGATGCCTCCGATGATCATCAAGACGACGACGGCCGCGACCCAGCCCCACCAGGGGATGCGCTTGTACCAGGGCTTGCTATTCGTGCTCACAGGGGTTCCTTCTTGGGGGAGTGGGATCAGGGCAAAAGGAACGTCCCCGCCGTGGCCGCCCGAGCGACACCAGCGGGGACGCGTCCCGAGGGGGAGGGGTCAGAAGCCGTCGTATGCGTAGCTGGCCTGGCCGACCAGGGCGAGCGAGACGCTGACGGGCAGTTCCTCGAGAGGCTCTTCGTCCTCGTCGAGGATGTCCATCTTCTGGGAGGGGATGTAGATGGAGCCGTCGTCCTCGAACACGAGGTCGCGGGGGAGGAACGAGAAGAACAGCGACTCCTGGTTGTGACGCAGTTCGACGGTCCGACCCTCGTTGCCGCGCTCGAAGAGGTTCAGCGCAGCCTCGTCGGCGAAGACCTTGCCGTCGGCGAACTTCGCCTCGATGCGGTACTCGCTCGGCTCGATCGCCTTGATGTTCAGATCGCCGACGCAGTCGGAGAACCGAGCGGCGGGGTCGTTGATCTCGAACGCGATCGCGCGGAGGTGGTCGTAGTTCAGGCGCACGCGACGCGAGAAGAGCACCGCGCTGTCGATCTCGGACTGAGCGGCCAGGGGAGCCTCGTCACTCAGGTAGCGGCGGACGTCGTCGGGACCGGGGTAGTCGAATCGCATGTGGTAGTGGAATCGACCGGGGCGGTTGACGATGTACGGGCTGACGTCCATCACGTCGTTGACGGTGAGGCAGTAGATGCGCTTGACCGTCGAGATCCCGTCGAAGAGGCTCAGGAACTGGTTCTGGCGGTTGGGTCCGTCGAACGAGCTGCGGCGGGTGGGCGCCTCGAACGTCTTCTCGAACTCGTCGAAGATGATGAGGCACTCGTCGAGCGTGTCGAGGAAATCCGCGATACCGTCGGCGTCTTCGGTGACGAGCACGACCGGCATCTGACGGGCGATCGCCGCTTCAGAGAGCATGCGAACGAACAGCGACTTGCCCTGACCCTTGTCGCCCGAGAGCATGACGCCGAGGCTTCGCTCGGTGCGGTCGTAAGCTGTGAGGATCTTCTTGACCTTCTGCTCACGCGCCCCGTAGACGGTGCCGCCGACGGCGAGGTCGGGCATCTTGAGGAGGCTGAAGCCTTCCTTCGTGTCGTAGTGGACGCGGTATGTGCCCACGGGGAGAGCGTTATGCGTCTGCACCGTTGAGTCGTAGACGCGGATGCGTGCGCCGGTTTCGATGTATGTGCTGGTCAAAGTTCCGTATGGCTCTCTAATCGAACTCTAATGTTTGGGGCCAGAGAGAAACTATCGTCACCCGCAGACAACGACGTAAGTCGAGGCCACGGATTCCTGTGAAGCTCCCGGAAACCACCCACTTTCGGAGGGTGTGGTCGGACCATCTAGCCACGAGGGCATGCTTCTCAGGGTCAGACCACACCAGCCGGAAGGGCTTCCAAGGTCTCTCTTCGTCTCAGGCGATGCGCTCGAAAGCGTCGCGGATGGCCAGTCGCGTCTCCCACCCGCCCAGAACATGGGCGGGTGTGGGCCAGACATCGAAGGTCTCCGCGCTGAGGGTGTTGCCGTGCGTGACCTGGGCGGGGATGCCCAGCAGCGACAGCTGGATATAGGTCATGTGCACGGCGGTGGGGTCGATGTCCGTAGCCTGCACGTGGATCTGCCGCTGGTAGTTGAAGCCCGCGTCACGGAGCTTCTCTGCCAGGGCGATGACCATTCCGCCGCTGCCGGATGCGGGCTCGTGCATCGTGATGAACGGCTTCGTGGCGAGCTCGCCGAGGATGGGGTCGACCGTCATCGCCGCCATCGTTCGGCTGACGTCGTACGGCGTGAAGAATTGACCGATCGCCTCATTGCCCAGGTCGAGGCTCATGTAGAGGTCCCCGAGCACGTCGCCCATCTTGGCCTCGAGCGCCAGAACGACCTTCGACATGCACTCCGCGAAGCGGTTCATCTCGTCAGTTGTGTAGCCGGATGCGATCGCGAGGTATCGCGCCTCGCGGTCATCCCGACCTTCGGGCTGGACGGCGTTGCGCATGCTGAGGGCTGAGAGCTCGCAGAAGTCCTTGAAGACCTGGGTCATGCGACGCTGGCCGCCGGCGCGGTTCTGTTGGAGCAGCTTCTTCATGCGGTTCCCCATCTCTCGTGGCCGACGACGTTCTCCGCCATGGCGGGCGAGCGCCACGCGGCCCAGTCGACGTTGCAGACTCGCTCGATGACCTCTTGGGCGTGGGTCTCGAACGCCCACCACTGGGTGCCCGGCTGGTCAGCTGGCTCACCGGCGTCCAGCCACGCACGGCCGTTGGCGTTGTCGAACAGGACGACTTCGGCGTTCTTCTGCGCCCAGTCGGTGGACTGCCTTCGCAGCGTCTGCAGGATCGGGTTCGCCGGGTAGTGCTGCTCGATCGCGTACTCACGGCGAGGGTCGTACCGGTAGAACTCGATCCCTCCGAGATGCGCAGCGGTCTCATCGACCCGCATCCCGGCGGCGAGGCCGATCGTGATGACGTATGGCTCGGGGTCGTCGTAGCGGGTGGTGCTGGCGTAGATCTTGTTCACGCGGTGGTGGCCTTCTTCTCATCTGCCTCGGTCCATGCCGAAAGGCCGTGCTTGCTGCGGTATCGCGCGACGGCGGCCTCGGTGATGGCGAGGCGCCGGGCGATCTGGCTGTCACTCCACTTGCGGGAGTGCAGGCGGGTGATCGCCACGAGACGCTCGACGCGGGTGAGCTTCACCCGCTCGCCACGCACGGCCTTCTCCACGGCGATCTCGTCGACGTAGGTTCGGCGGGACTTGTCACCGCGGGCCAGCCGGCTGCCGGTGATGTTCGGCTGCTCACTGGGGTCGTCGATGTCGTCCCAGGCGAGGGGGCCGACCCAGCCCATCTGCTGCGCGAGCTCGCGCGAGGCATCGCCGTCGGGGCCGGTGACCGGCTGGGTCCACAGCGTCGAGAAGAGGCGTCGAACCTCTTCGCTGGTCGGCGGCTCGTGCGTGACCTCGCTCGAGCGGGTAATGAGCGTGATGCGCTCCAGCTCGACACCCAGTCGGGAGGCCAGAGCCTCTTCGGAGTATCCGATCGACACCAGTGCTCGCAGACGGCGCGCGACGTCGACGGGGTGTGGCACCTTGGCCCAGGCGGAGTGCTGACGGGGAGTGCTGTTCAGAGCGTGCATGACGGTCCTTCCGGTGTGCGTTGTGTGGGGAAGCCCTCTCGCACACCGGAAGGTGCGCCGTGGCTAAGCCGCTCGACGACCGCTGAGAGCGGCCTCGACGTCGTCGAGTGCCGAGCCCCTCTTCGGCAGGGACTCGTAGAGGTTGCGGTACGCATCGCGCTCGATGGCGACGTTGCGCAGCGCTCGACTGAGCGCTTCGACGCGCTGGTCAGCGGTCGTGCCGGCGAGAGCGTCGATCTCCTTGGCGAGGTCGATCCCGTGGAGCTTGATGTGCTCCTCCCACTTGCGGAACGCGCTGTGGGTGTTGGGGTTGCGTCCGATGCTCAGGGACAGCGCGAGCGCGGTGTCGATCTCGCGGATGCTGTCCTCGGGCAGCACGCCCAGCCGGCGTCGCAGGCGTGATGCGTCGACGGTGTGAACCTGCTCGCACAGAGCCATCGCCGTGCCGCCGCCGACTACGGCGGGCACTTCGACATGGGTCGGGCCGGTGCGCTTTCGTGTGGCGGTCGACAGGTAGACGACCTGAGCGACGCCAGAGCGGGCGTTCAGGACGTTGTTCGAGACGATGATCGCGGGGCGGTCGCTCCAGATCTCGTTGCCCACGGCGGGGGAGGACGGATCGGAGACGACCATCCAGACGTCGCCGCGGCGATGACGCTGCTCCGGAACGGGCACGGGGCGGATATGCGCCGTGCGCGCGACCAGCGCCGGGGAGGGTGCGGGAGTCGTCATGGGGTCACCTCCTTGGTGATGGTCATCGGTTCGCCGGGGCGAAGCTCGTGTACGTCTCGCCTTCGGCGGCGCGGTCTGCCTCGAACAGGTAGACGCGCGCTTTCCCCGAAGACATCAGGGCGGTCTCGATGACCTTCTGGCAGGTGGCCTCGTCGGCGGTGAGGAAGAAGTCCTCTGGATGCCGGCTGTCCAACGTCAGAGCGCGCTGACGCAGCTGCACCAGGCGAGCTTCGGGGGTCGGATGGTGCTCGACGTAGAGCGAGCCGTCGCCGTAGTCGGTGAGCGTCGAGTAGAGCGTCTGGGGTCCGACGTCGCGCTTCGCCTCGGACAGATAGAGATCGAAGTCGTCTTCGCCGGCGTCGGCATAGAGTTCGAGCACCTGGTCCAGAGCGACATCGGCGTTCGCGCCGCCGAAGGGGGCAAGGGCTTCGTCGACGTCCTCGCGGTCGATCTCGTCCGAGTGGTGGAGCAGCCATTCGATGACTGCGTCGCGCCGCTCGGCCTGGGTGGGGAACTCTTCTTCGAGCGACCGCTCGCCGTCGACGAGGATCAGGGCGCTGTAGACGGTCTCGTACGCCCGAGACGGGCGCGTGGCGGGGTCTACGAGGGTGAGAGTCACGATGGGTCTCCTTGGATTTCAGGTGGGGGCGGCGCCTCAGAGCAGCTGCTCGTCGACGACGGTCTCGATGAGCGCACGGGCGATGGCGAGGTATCCCTCGCGCCCTGCAGCCTCGGCGTCTTTGGTGAGGCTCTCCGGCAGGCGGCCGACCGAGCGATAGGTGTGTGTGGCGCGGTCGACCACCTCCACCATCACGAACTCGGGGTCCTCCCAGTTGTTGTGCTCGATCGTCACGTCGAGGCCGGGAATGATCCCGCTGTGATGGAGCGCACGGGCGACGTCGCGGACCAGGTAGGCGAAGTCCTTGCGGTCCGCCAGCGGTTCCTGGCCGAACTCGTCGAACTCGATCCGCTCGTCGGCGGCCCGGGTGAGAGCCTCCACGAGACGGTCATCAGTGATGCTGGCCGGGTCCACGACGAGGAGTTCCTCGGCAGAGACGATCCGCGGCGGCTGCGGGTCGTGAGCGAACCGCATCGCGACCTCGAGCACGGCGTAGGGGAGCGAAGGCGCCTTGACCTTCACGGCGTCCGGGTTGCTGAAGGTGGTCGAGCGCGCGGAGCGCGACTCGGCGTCAGGGGAGACGTTCCTCTGCAGAACGACGCTGAACGTGGGCATGATTTCTCCGGTCTCCAGCGCATGCGCGCGGGGATGGGTGCGTGAACGGAAGCGAGGGGCGACCCGCAGTGGATCGCCCCTCGCTCGTTGGTGCTGACTGGTGTCAGACGGTGACGGCCGTGAACGCCGAGCCGTCGTCGACGGTCTCGTCGGCGGGCTCGTCATCGGTGCCGCCCAGGACGGCCTCGACCTCATTGCTGTCCAGGCGCGCCAGCTCATCGCTGAAGTCGCTCACCGCAGTGGCGACGTCGACGACCTCTTCCTCCTCGGCCACCGCAGTGCCCGCGAGGATGGCGAGTGCAGCCTCGACCTCGTCATCCGACATGGTGTCGGGGTCGAAGCCCTGCTGACGCAGGACGTTGACCGCGTCGCGCTTCTCGAGCGCGGCGACGAGCATCGTGTAGTCCGACTCGATGCGCGGGTTCTTGACGGACCCGTAGGAGAGCACATACATGCTCTTCATCGCCCGGGTGAAGGCGACGTAGTACATGCGCTTGTCGGCTTCCTTCATCTGGGCGTCGAACTTGTGAACGACAACAACGTTGTCAAATTCGAGGCCCTTCGCACCGTGGATCGTGCTGACGACCAGCTTCGCCTGCGCATTGAGGTTAGCCTCCTTGCGCTCCCGGTTCTTCTGGTTCATCAGCGACTGCTTGATGCCGTTGTGGCGGATCTCGTACGCGAGCACGTTCTCCTGCAGGCGCTCGAAGAACTCGTCCGACGTGATCTGCCCGGCCTGGTAGAGGCCGAGCCAGCCGTTGATGTCGTCGCCCGACGCAGCCCACCACTCGGAGGTCATTCGACCCACGGAGGCGCGCGCCTTGTCGGCCTGCTTCGTCAGCTGGTCGAGGTTGTCGTTGATGCCCTTGTAGATCACGAAGGCAGCATCGGCGGGGTCGACCTGGCACACGTCGTTCCAGAACATCTTGATGTACTGCGAGAACACGGTCGTGGCGTAGGTACGCGCACTGACGAGATTCGCCACGTGCTCCTGCGGGAACATCTCCTGCAGCTTCGTCTCGATGATGCTGGTGTCCGTGCGCGTGTGCGCCAGGAATGCCACCTGCTCACCGCGACCGAGAGCCGCTTCGATGTACTTGCGGACGTCGACGGCGATGTAGCCGCCGAGGTCTTCACGGAACTTCGTGATGTGCTGGTAGTGCTTGTAGTCGACGGTGACCTTCTCCTGGAAGGAGGCTGCCGTCGGCACGTCCAGCGAGTTGGCCTGCAGTCGCAGCTGGGCTGCGGCGTTGGCCTCGATGTCCGCGAGGTGGACGTTCGCGAAGTCCAGGATCTCCTGGTTCGACCGGTAGTTCGTCGTCAGCTGGAACGTCGCGAAGACGCCCGACTCCTCCAGCGCGTTCAGCGCCTTGGGGTTGGACGCGCGGAACTCGTAGAGAGTCTGCGACGCGTCGCCCACGATGAACATGTTCTCGCGGTGCTTGGCGACGTACTTGAGCAGGTAGATGAACTCGAAGATCGAGTTGTCCTGCACCTCGTCGATGATGAGGTACTTCGACGACACGTGAGGCGGCTCGACCATGGTGTCGATCTGCTGGTAGGCCAGCACGATCTCCAGCTCGAGGCACGTCTGACCGATCCGGTCCAGCATCTCCAGCACCTGCGCCTCGTACTTCTCGATGAAGGCGTTGAGCAGGGTCGTCGCTCCGGGCTGGAGCTTGTCGACGTCGACCATCACGCGTCGGAAGGACCGCGCGATGTCGCTGTTGGGGAAGTAGATGTCGATGCTGTTGAGGATCGTGTCGATCGACGAGAGCTCGTGCGTGGGGTGGTTGACCGAGTAGATGTCGTGGATCATCCGCGCGATCGTCATCGACCGAACACGCGGGTTGCGCTCGGTGATGTTGTCGGCGGCCGCGTTGGTGAACGACAGCACTGCGATGTCCTCGGGGTTCACACCCAGCGACTCGAGGTGCTGGATGCGTCCGAGGATCACGGTCGACTTCCCCGTACCCGCACCGGCCTGCACCAGGGTCAGCGGCTCCGATGTGGAGATCGCCGACCGCTGCTGCGCGGAGAAGTGCGAGGGCATCTGCCAGCCCGTCACGTTCTGACCGCCGGCCGGCGGCGCAGACAGCTGCGGCTTGAGGGCGCTGAGGCCCTCCAGCGTGTGAGACATCAGCAGGTTGAGGTTCTGCTTGCTCAGGCTGTTCGCGATGTCGGGCGGGCACACGCCGTTGATGGTGGCGTGGATCGCGCGGTACGCGGCCAGCGATACGTTGTACGTCTCGAGGTAGCGCAGCTGCATCGCGAGGTGGTGCAGCGTCTGGGTGTCGGGTGCTCCGTTGGCGAACAGCTCCTCGATGTGCACCGACATGATGTCGGCGATCGCGTCACCGGCCCAGGCGTCGGCGAGGCGGCACATGCGCTCGTAGACGTCGTAGTCGGCCATCCAGGTGGCGAGCTCGTCGACGTCGACGTACACGCTGCCGCCGTTCTTGGCGAGGCGGTACGTGGCGTCAGCGATGAACTGCTCGGCGTCATCGAGCGGTGCGTAGCTGAAGCGCAGCATCGAGAACTCGTCCGCAGCGCCGAAAGCGGCGAGAGGGCGAGCCGGGGCCGTGGCGACCGAGCGGACACGCTCGCTGGTCGAGCCCTTCGCCAGCACGAACAGCTCCATCCGGTAGAGGATGTCGAGGTCCTTCTGGATCTTGTCGCCGTTCTCGTCCTTGCGGAGCACCACACCCTGCGGGGTGAGGTCGAGGAAGACGTCGAAGTCGTAGGCGGTGGCTGAGGCGGTCACGTCGAAGCGGTCGTCGACGAACGGCACCGGGTAGGTGAGGCCGCGAGCGGCGTTGTTGTCGACCGAGTAGGGCGCGAGGATGCCCATCGGGATCGTGAACGTGGTCACGTTGCTGCCCGAGCTCTTGGTCTTGCTGAGCACGGCGGCGACCGGCATGGTCTGTGCGCTGGATCCCAGCGGGTAGCGGCCGGGACGGACGGTCTTGTTGATGAGACCGACGGCCTTGCCGCTTCCGGTCATCTCGCTGCTGAAGTACTTGGGGTTGAGGGCCTTCGCCGCGGGGGCCGTGGCGAGGCTGGTGAGATCGTCGAGCTGGATCGGCATCGTCTGGCTTCTCTCTGATTTACGCCCGAGGGCGGGTGGGCTTGCAATGGGTGTTGTGCGAGCTGGGTGCGGTCACCGGACGGGACAGGGGTGTTCCCCGCCCCGCCCGGTGTGCCGGGGTCATGCGTCTTCGTCTCCCGACCCGGCGACGCCGGGTGCGGCCACGCCGTAGCGCGCCGCGAGGATCGCGTTCTCGATCAGGTCACGCGCTGCCTGCTCCGCCGGTCGAGCTCCCTGGTCTTCCAGGTACGTGGTCTCGACGGTGCGGGCGAGCTCGTCCGGGTCGATCGGCTCCGGGATGAGAGCCGCGGTCCGGGGGTCCGAGATCGCGATGCGGTCGCGCTCACGGTTGTAGCTGGCCACGAGGATCTCCTCGTAGGTCTGCTTCGTGAGGCACGCGAACGCGATTAGCTTGGAGAATCGGCCGAGGAACTCAGGGTCGAACGACTCCTGCAGCGCTCGGGTGAGCTCCTGCACACTGAGCCGCGTCGGACCGACGGCGACCGAGAAGCCCATGGGCCTCTTGGAGACGGCCTCACGGGCGGCGTTGGTCGTGGCGATGACGATCGTCTTCGAGAAGTCGATGATCTTGCCGTTGGCCATGCGCATCCAGCCCTCATCCAACGCCGTCAGGAACAGACGGTGGATGGCCTTGTCAGCCTTCTCGAGCTCGTCGAGCAGGATGACCCGATACGGGTTGGACTCCAGCGTGTCGAACGGCATCTCCTTGTCCGAGTCGCTCCCGATGTAGCCGGGACCGGCGCCGATGATCCGGGAGATGTCGTGCTTATGCGCGAACTCGCCCATGTTGAGCGTGATCGGCGGCTGGTTGGTCAGCTCCTCCGCGATGATCTTGGCCATCTCGGTCTTGCCGACACCTGAGGCGCCCGCGAAGATCCATGCGATCGGCTTGCGACGAGGGAACACCGCGAGGTCGTCACGGCGCAGCGCGTCGATCACCTCTCCGATGATGTCGTCCTGCCCCTTGATGCGCTGGAGCCGGTCGAGCACGCGAGCCTCGTCGTAGACCTCCTTGGTGGCCATGCCCGTCATCAGACGGACGGCAACCGAGCGGACCTTCGCCTCGTTCAGAGGGACGGACGACACACTCTGGATGGCCTGCGCAGCCGCGGCGTTGCCGGATGCGACCGCCTTGGCGATCGACGTCGAGCGTGCGACGACGGTCTCCGCCATCGCCCGGTCCAGCAGGGTGAGGGCGTTGTCGGGGCGGTGAGAGGACGCGCGGGAGTTCTCGTCGGCGATGACGACGAGCTTGGTGAGCACATCATCGGAGACGGTGATCTGGTGCTTGTAGTGCGCGAGGTACGACGGGCGAGCCATGTGGAGGACCTGGAGGGTCTGCTCACGGGTGAGCTCGTCGACGACCAGACGCGTGAAGCGGCGCTGGAATGCGGGGTCATCGTCGAACGCCTTGGCCTCGTTCATCGTGGTCGCGCCAATCAGGCGCATGTCGCCTCGGGCGAGTGCCGGCTTCAGGATCTGGGAAACCTTCTTGTAGACCGGGTCCTTGCTGTCCTGGAGCAGGTGGATCTCGTCGACGAACAGGATCGCGTCGTTCTTCTTGTCCGTCGCGAAGTCGACCAGGGATGCCAGACGCTCCTCGAGCTGACCGACGACGCCGGCTCCGGCGACGAGGTTGCTCAGCGGCAGCTCGTAGATGGTGGACTTCGCCAGGCCACTCGGGATGAGCGGGCTGTTGGTGGCGATGGATCGCGCGATCTCCTCGACGATGCGAGTCTTTCCGACGCCGGCGGGACCGACCAGAAGCGGGTTGGGCTTCGTCTTGCCGATGAGCACGGAGATCGTCTGTGCGATCAGCTCGTCGCGGAACAGCGCCGGGGTCGCGGCCTTGAAGCGCTCGTTGTAGTCGATGAGCATGTCCGTGATGTCGCCCATGTTGCCGGTGACGTTCATCATGGGCGGAAGCGCAGGGATGCCCGGTCCACCCGGGCCGCCGCCGTTGCCACCACCGTTGGTGTCGTCGTCGTTCGACGTGAAGTTGCTGAGACCCATGTCGGGATTTCCTCTCGTGAGTTAGACGGCAGGCGGCCACGCTCGCAATGAGTCGGGACCGCCTGCTGGTCGTGGGAGTGGCTCAGAAGCCCATCCCGAAGATCCGCTGCTCAAGGGCAGGGGTGATGTGCTCCATGGAGTCCGCAAGCTCAAGCGCGGCGGCGTGGAGCCGGACGTAGTTCTCCTTGCCGCAGGGGGCGTAGAAGAGGTTCGACGGGTGAGGGACCTGCTCACGGGGAGCGAGCCACTCGAAGTCGGTGAGGATGACCGAGAGCCGGTCCATGCGCGCGGGGGAGGCCAGGATGTGCTCCCAGACCCGACGGAAGTCGGTTCCGCCGGAAGCCTTGGGCAGAGCGTCGAGCGCTTGCCAGGCGGCGCGCAGCCCCGGCCGAGGCGAGGCCAGGAGGGTCGTGGCCCCGACGTAGTGCGAGAACGTCGTGAGGTAGACGTCCACACCCGCCTCGGATGCCTCGGTGACGGCGTCGAAGAGAGCATCGGCGTGGTGGCGCACTTCCACGGAGCCAGACAGGTCCGCGAACAGATGGATGTCGGGAGGCCGGTTGTCCGGTCGCTGCTGCGCCAGTTCGGCGAGCTTGCGAGTGAGGTCGTCGAGAATCCTGACGCGCATGGGGATTTCCTTTCGGGAAGACGGCACGCGGCCGCGCTCCGGCATCCGCCCTCGGGGAGGGCGTGGATGCGGAACGCGGCCGCGCACTGGTCGGCGCCTTCGCAGGCGGCTCATCGGTCAGGCGACCAGACCGATGAGCCGCTGCCCGATGGCCGGCTCGATGTGGCGCATGGCCGGGGCGAACTGACGAGCCTGCGCCAGGATCCAGTCCCAGTTCATGCTCGAGCAGGGGGCGTAGTACAGGTTCACCGGGTGCTGCATGCGCTGCGTCGGCGGGCTGTACTCGAAGTCGGTGATCACGAGCGACAGCCGTCGCTTGCGAGCCTCCGAGGCGTTGATGTACTCCCAGATCTGCTGGTAGTCCGTGCCGCCGTTGACTTTGGGCAGGCGGCGGAACTCTTCCCAGATCCTCGTGACCGACTTGCCCTTGGTGCGAAGGAGCACCTCCTGGGACATGACGTGCGAGAAGGAGTTGAAGTACAGGTCGACGTTGAGCTTCTTCGCGAGGCGAATGAGCATCATGACGGCCTGCTGGTAGTTCGCCTCCGAGATCGAGCCCGACGTGTCGATGTAGACGTGCAGGTCCGGCAGGTAGTGCGTGGATGTCACGCGACCGGGCCTGTTGAAGTCCATCGGGTCACGTCGGTTCGCCTTGGCGAAGCTCGTCTTCGACTTCTTCAGGATGTTCTGCGAGCGATTGACCTCCTTCATGCGTCGCAGGACGCGGAGGACACCCTTCTCCAGCTCGACCTTCGTGGGGGCCTGCTTCTTGAAGGTGATCTTCGCCGAGCGACCCGCCTGTGCCGTCTTGTTCGACTGCGCGTTGGCGGCCTGCGCGGCAGCCTTAGCCATCGCACGCGGCAGCGCGGTGAGCTTGCTCAGCGCCTTGTTGGAGATCATCTTCACCGGCGAGGCGATCGAGGCGTTGATGAGCTTCCACTCGTTGTCGACCTTCTTCGGTGTCGAGCGCGCGTGCGCTTCGACGTTGACGATGAGGATCGTGCGCGGGAGGAACAGCTCCGAGACCACGAAGGGCAGGACGCCCATCGGGGGCTGGGTGCCCCACGTCTTGGCGTGCTGCTGGTGGTACTGCATCAGCATGTGCACGATGACGCGGGCGAAGGTGAACTCGTCGTTGGCGTCGCCGTCGTCCTTGCGGAGCACGAAGCCTTCGACCAGACCCTTGAGGGTGACCTGGCCGAACTTGCTGAGCAGGTTCACGGTGTCACCGGGCAGCACCGCAGACAGCGTCTGCGCCTGGAGGGCGAGCCATGCCTGGAAGTCGCTGAAGTCGTCGGCACTCTTGAACCAGAAGCCGAGAGCCTCGGGGGAGTAGGTGTAGGCCACAGAGGCGAAGAACTCGCCGTCGTCCTTGACGTTGCCGGCGAGGAGGTTCTTGGCCGAGGGGATCACGTCGTGGGCAGACGTGTAGAGGGTGCGAGGTCCCGGGTGCGGAAGCCGGTTGGCGTTCGCTGCCTGAACGACGTACAGCTCGTTGGACAGCAGCGGGGTGGTCTGGTCGAAGTTCACCAGGCCCTGCTGCAGGAGCGACTTGAGCTCCTTGTCCGACGCGGGGTTCGCCGTCGGGCCGACGGTGCTCAGCAGAAGCTGCTGCACGTCGTCCTTGCTGAGAGCGGCGCCCTGCTGGTCGGTAACCGTCACCTTCGATCCCTTGCGGATCGGCTTGAACAGCGGCTTGACGATCGCCTTGCGGATCGCGGGGATCGGGTCGTAGTCGCCGTTGATGGGGATGGTGTGCACCGGGCTGAGGACTGCGGGCTTCTGCCCGTTGAGGGTGAGAGTCACGGGTGCTCCTGAGATTTCGAGAGGTCGACCGGTGGTCGACGTGTGGGCAGACACGAAGAGGCCCCTCACCGCGGGTGCGGGAGGAGCCTCTTCGTGTGACTCGATCAGGCCATGAAGGAGCTGAGGACGAGTCGAGTGGTGTCGCCCACCGAGGTGGACGTGCCGAACAGCACCGAGAGGTTCTCGTCGTCGAGCATGGACGCGGCCGCCAGCTGCACCAGCAGACGGTTGTGGTCCGGCTCGATCGCGGCGACCTGCTGCGCGAGCTGCTCGATGATGATGCGGTTGTCGGCGTGCTCGTAGAGCGCGTACAGCAGCGAACCCGACTTCTCGTGCTCGGTGAGCGACGAGATGATCGCCTCCAGGTCGTTCACCGTCGCGGCCTGCTTCAGGCTGTTGAAGCAGTTCGGCTTGGGGGCCGTGAGCTGCTGCACCTGGGCGGCGGCGCCGGAGTTGAGACCGCTGGCGATCTCCGCGACCAGGTGGGTCGCGAACTCCGTGTTGCCGACGTGCGCCTCGACGATCTCGTTGAGCATCGTCGTGTCGCGGCCGTCCTGCGTGGTGATCTGAGTCTGGAGGTACTCGCTGAGCTTCACCGGGTCGACGGCGTTGAGCCAGCGGCTCATGGCGTCGATCGTGCGCGGCGTCGTGAGCTGGAGCATCTCCTCGCCGCCGTCGAGCAGGTCGGTGTACGTGGCGGTCGTGTCGTCGTCATCGTCGTGACCATCGGCGAGCACGGTGCTCGGGACACCCTTGGCGAAGACCAGGTGCGGGTAACGCACCAGGACCGCCTTGACGTACGGGTTCAGGCCGTCGCCGAGGATGCCGATGAGGGTCTGGGCCTCCGGCTCGACGTTGTAGATAGAGAAGCGCGACAGCGACGCCTCGTCCAGCATCGTGACGTTGCCCTTGTTGTTGCCGGCGATCATGATGCGCAGGTTCGACGGGAGCTCAGACGAGCCGATGCGGCGCAGCGTCGGAAGCGACAGCGCCGCGGAGGTGACGTCCGAGGTCGAGCGGTTGATCTCGTCGAGGAAGAGGATCGGCCACTCGCGGGGGTTGGCTTCCGCGTAGGCGATCGCGTTCTGGATGACCTCGTGAGGGTAGAACACCTGGCTGTAGCTCTTGCCGTCCTTCGTCGGGACGAGGCGGCCGCCGGTGAGGTCGGCCTTGTCGGCGAGCTGGTTGCAGGGGAGCGTGAACGCCTTGGTGTCCATCGACTTGGCGAGGTCTTCGACGAACGAGCTCTTGCCGATGCCGGGCTCACCCATGAGGGCGGGGACGGCGCCGACCTCGAGGTCGACCTTGATGATCTCCGTGAGGGTTTCGTTGAACTTCATGAGCGATTTCCTTGTCTGTGCGGCCGCGGCCGCATGGTGGTGGCAGAGAGCTGAGGGGGCTCAGCCGATGCGATCGGGCAGTTCTGCGATGAGTAGGTCGGAGGGGCCGTCGACAGCCAGCGCACGCGCTTCGAGAGCGCCGGCGTTGTCGCCGTAGGGGTCGATGAGCACGACGATGAGGTCGGGCGCACGGGCTTCGCCCCCGATGGGGTCGGCGAACAGCCCGTGCTTCTCCGCGAAAGAGACGACGGAGAGCGACGGTGCCCTCTCGTCGGCGTAGAGCACCCGATCGGTTGGGCGGAGGAGGCCGACCAGGAGCCGGTCGACACGGTCGTCGTCGGCGGCACTGACCGAATCGGGCAGACAGACGTAGACCGACCTGGTGGAGGATTTCGGCGTGGGCTTCAGCCACGCGGTGACGACGGTTCGTCTGGACACAGCGCCTCCAGGGGATCGGTGAATCGGAAACCGGTAACTCGATGCCCCGTAGAAGGCGGAGCCTTCTGGTTAGCGACGTCTCGGGCAGGGCCAGCGCCCCTGCTCCGGGCGTCGCCATCACTCCCGGCTGCGCAATGCGCAGCAACTTCGGCCATAGGCCGGAGCCCTGGCGTCATGCTCACGCAGTGAACGGCCCCCACGCACCGGTGGGGGCCGTCCGTTCGCCTGTCTCAGGTCGTCGTGCCGACGAGCGCTTCGTGCTCGGAGCGGGTGAGGCGAACCACCTCATACCGGGTGCGACCGTGCTCCGGGACGTAGTCCTCGTACGGGATGGGCTGGAACGGCTCGGGCACCTTGACGTCCCGCTTGTCGATGCCGTGGGCGCGGAGGATCTCGTGCTCCCGATTCGTCGCCTCGGCTGCGGCGATCTTGGCTTCGCGCTCGCGGCGAGCTCGGGCCATCGCGATCTCGTAGAGCGCGAAGTCGTTGTGGTTCAGCCGATCCCGGCGCGCATTGGCCGTCGCTTCGTCGGTGAACCAGCCCTCGTCTCGCTCGAGGGTGATGGAGGTGACGGGGCGACCATCCGCGTCGCGGTAGTCGTACCGGCTTTGGATCACGTGGATGCGCTCGTCGTCGCCGGGTGGATCGTTCATGGGTGCCATTGGGCCTCCTGTCTCGTGCCGACCTCAGCGGTCGGCGGTGGTCTTCCGCCGCGCCGAGGGGAGCCAGTCCTCCCAGAAGCCGAGCACTTCGCTGATCGAGCGACCGCGTGAGCGTTCAGCGACGGGAAGCGTGGCGGCGGCCCAGACGTCGGCGCGTTCAGCCCACGCGCGATAGTCGCGCCCCTGGTTCGAGAAGCGGGACGGTCGCGGGTCATCGGGGTGAGCGTTCGCGTACTTGTTGCGGTTCTCTCCGGTGGTGGTGGTCACGCTCAGTCCTCCAGGTGCTGGTCGCCGGCGAACACGTCACCTTCGACATACGTGATGACCTCGCCGGTGCGGGTGTGCTTGAGCACGTAGTAGTACCCGGCTTCCGCCCAGGTGGTGCGCCAGTCGTCGCCGAGCGCGCTGCGCAGCGAGCGGTCTCCTCCGCTTCCTGCGAAGAATGCGGCGTCGGCGCTCATCGGCTGGTCGCGGTACACGCCGAGATGGGTGTAGGCGGGGTCCGTGAGGATCTCGCGCAGGCGGACGAAGGATGAGGGTCTCACTGCCTGGATGCGGTCCAGCTGGTGGTCGACCTGGCCCCAGAAGTCGGCGGGCACAGGTGCCCCGACCGTCGCGTCCATGAGGTTGCGAGCCTCGGCAATCTCTTCGAGCGAGAAGTTCCACTGCGCCTGGGCGCGGAAATAGGCGTCCGCGTCGTAGGCGGCGAACCACTCTGCGAGGCTTTCGCCAGCGCCCTGGGCTTCTTGAGCGACGCGATTGGTGTGCGTCTGCATGACGGTTCCTCTCTTGCCCTCGACGGGCGTCGTTGTGGCTGCGCGCTGTGCTTGCGGCTGCCGCCTCACGACCCCTGGTCGTGAGTTGCCATCGAATGCGGCGGTTGAGTGTGGTGTGGGGCTACGCGGTGGTTTCGGTCGCGGCATCTCCGACCCGGCGAGCAACGAGCGAGACGGCCGCGTTCAGGAGCAGGGGCATCCCGTTTCGCTGCTCGTCGTGCTTGTCGCGGGCGGGGAGGATCATCGTCGCGGCCTCATAGACGAGCCATGCTTTGACCGACTCGTCGTAGGGGTGATCCGGGACACCGTCGGTGATCGCGATGAGGATGCGGCTCAGGCGGTTGTAGAGCGTCCCCAGCGTGGAGTACTCGAATCGCGAGTGGTCTCCGTGGAAGTCGTCCAGACTTCGCTCCAGCCCCAGCCGGGTCATCAGCTCGAGGATGTCATCGGCGCGAGGAATCACCGGGCGCTCCGAGGTGAAGTCGAAGTCGGCGGTCGCCGTCTCGACCGCATCCTTGGCGAGGCTCGCGTAGAGGTCCTCCCAGGCCGTGCTGACGTAGTCCTTAGCCGGCAGCGCCTCGGCGGGCACGGGCGCGCGAGTGAAGGTGACCCAGTGATCGAGCAGGATCTCGTACCAGCCGTGCTCCTCCTTCAGCACCTTCTTGCCCATCGCGATCGGGAACTCCCAGAAGTTCGCGGGCATGGGAAGGATCAGGTGGTAGCCCTTCCCACTCATCGAGTACTCGGTGTAGTGGGCGGGCATGGTCAGCAGCTGCTGAGCAACGTCGGGAGGGCAGGTCTTCTCGATGTCGAGGACGAGGAATCCGTCCGTCTGCGCGCGCAGGTAGTACGCCGCGTTGCTGGCGCTCGGGAGGAACGTCGTCAGCGTCGGAAGGTCAACCAGGCATTGCGCGCTGATCTCATGTGCGCCCCAGATGCGCCCCGTCGACATGAGCTCGACCATGTTGATCGGCACCTTCTCGTTATCCGAGACGGTCCACCGGGGCGCGTCTGCGATGGCCCCGATGATCGGGTTGGCGTAGAACTCCGGGTACTCGGAGTGAGGGTCGATGTGACTCACGGGTGTCCTCTCTCGGAACCGGAATGGTGGGGCATCAGGCGTAGGCGAGATGCGCCGGCGCGATGATCTCGATGTCGCGTTCTTCGACCACGTGGTCAAACGTCTCCAACTCGGAGTCGTAGAGCGTCGTCGCCAGTTCGTCGCCGTCCATCTCAGAGAGCGCGTCCTCGTCTGCGGGCAGGCCGAGGTCGTCAAGCTGACGGGCGGTGAGCCGGAAGGTCTGCACGACTTCCTCCGTGATCCGAATGGTGAACTCGGCCTCGGCGGCTTCGCGGATGTGCGCGGGGGTGATGTCGGTGGTCGATGCGAGCGTCATGACTGATTTCTCCTGGGGATGAGGGGGAGTGCTGGAACGAAGAAAGGCCCGGGCATGAAGCACCGGGCCTTTCTTCGTCAGGGGGTTACCTGGGCTCAGCCCTGGTAGGCGGGCGCCTGGCCGGGGACGTCCCACGGCGTGAACGCCGAGTCGCCGCCGGAGGCAGCCTGTGCCGCGTCACGCTCGGCGATCTGGGCCTGCAGGCGCGCGATCGTCTGCTCGGCAGTCTCCATCGGCGCTGCGGGTGCGGTCGCCTGCGGGAACGCGGGAGCTGCCGGAGCGGCGACCGGTGCGGCCTGCGGGAACGCGGGCGCGGCGACGGGAGCCGAGGCGGCCGGAGCCGACACGGGGAACGCCTGCTGCGCGAGCGTGGGTGCCGGGGCGATGCCCTGTGCGCCGGGCATCGGCATCGGGAGACCCGACGCGCTGACCGCGCTGTTGGCGGGCACGGCGAAGCCGGCGCGGTCCGCCTCGGCGGCGAACGCAGCGGCGGCCGCGGCGGTGTCCGAGGGGGCAGCGTCCGTCGGCGCGGCGACCGTGCGGATCGGGCCGTTGACCACGATGCCGCGAGCGGCCAGCGCCGACGTGTTCACACCCGACGAGTAGTACTTCGGCGCCTCGTTGAGGACGACCTGCTGCAGGCCGATGCCGCGCTTCTCGTAGCCCGCGGGCTTGAAGACCTCGAGGACGACCGTCACGTCGAGACCGGTCGCCAGGTCGCGCTCCAGGATGAGCTGGCGGTACTGGCCCGGGTTCTCCGGGTCCTGCTCGAGCACGGTGGGCAGGTAGGCCGACTTGTTGTCGACACCGAACGCCTGCTTGCCGGCGTTCTCGCCGCTCTTCACGGCGTACATGAGCTTCTCGTGGACGAAGACCTCTTCGGGCGACGGGTTCGCCGGGTCGGCCGGCAGCACCTGCGCGTCGACGAGGTTGATCGTCGTGTGCGGCACCGTGGTGGGGTACAGCGCACCACGCGCACGCGCCTGCTCGATGCTCTTGGTGAGAGCCTCACCCTCGATCAGTCGCGCGAGGCGCGAGAACGAGATCTTGCCGCGGACGAGGATCTGCGAGCCTTCGCGAAGGCGCTCAGCGGGGACGGCAGCCATGTGGACCTGCTTTCGTTGGGGGTTGGTGCACGGTCGAGATCGACCGATGGATTGGGTGGGTTCGGCGTGAACGAACGACCTCGTTCTGATGAAGTCGTGCGATATACTCAAAAACGAGCGGAAACGTGCTTCTACAGGACGGCGAAGCTCCTTCCTGAGACAGCGAGAGGCGTGAGGATGACTGACGAGACCACCGAGGCACAGCGAGTCGCGAAGGCTCGCGCGCAGCACCGGTACGGGGTTGCCCCCGTCGTCGCCGTCGGCGTCCTGGTGGCAGGGCTCGCCGGCCTGTTCGTGTCTGGTGCCATTGGCGCAGCCAACGCGATGACCAGCCCGCATCCTGTCGCCCATCGGGTCTCTGAGGCTCCGCCGACTCCGTCTGCCGGTGTCGAGACACCGGTTGCGGAACCCTCAACGCCCCCGGATCGCGATAGCGATCAGACCGAAGCCACCTCCGCGTCCAGCACGGTCTACGTCGTACGCGACGGGGACACCCTGACGAAGATCTCGGCGCTGCACGGAGTGAGCGTCGACTCGATCGCCGAGTTCAACGGCATCCGCAATCTGAACGTCATCTCTGCGGGCGCGAAGCTCCGCATCCCGGTGGTGTACCTGCTACCGCAGGAGGCGGGTCACTGACCACCACACGACGTCAGCCGACGGGGGTAACCTCGTCGGCTTCTTCGTTGTCGACGTCGTTCGGGTCACGGAACGGGCGGTCGAGGATGACGCTGGCGAACGCGGCGATCTCGCTGGTGGTGTCGCTGTCCCACTCCTGCCCGTCCATGAGGTTGTAGACCGCGACGCCGAACTGCTCGAAGGGCGCGCGCTCACGGCGATCGACCTCGATGGCGTCGGCGACGATGTCGGCGAGCTGCTCGTAGAGGATCTTGTCGCCGAGCGCCCAGGACACAGCCTGGACCCAGGTCTCGGCCTCGTCGGCGCGCTCGATGCCGTGCGACTCGGCGGCGCGCTGAAAGGCGGCCTCTACGGCGCCGGAAAGTGCTTCGTTGGCCACGGGGTGGCTCCAATCGTGTCGAGGGCTCAGGGATGCACACAGCGGCGCTCAGAGCGGGTGGATGTCGAGGTCGCCGAGCTGATCGAGCGGAGACAGGTCGGCTTCATCGGCCTGAGCCAGCGCCTCGGCGAAGGCGTCGCGGAGATCGTCGGGGGTGATGGTGTCCGGGCGGGAGACCCGGAGGTCGACGACCACGACACCGGGTCCGATCTCGATGCCGTCACCGACGGCGTCGCGTGGCGCGGGGGAGTGGGTCACGGGCGCGCTCCGATGGGTAGATACGACACCGCCCCGGCCATGCGAAGTGCACGACCGGGGCGGCGGTTACGAGGGTGGCGGCCAGAGTTGGCGCCGACGTGGTTGCTACATCGTCACCACTGCGAGAAGACGCCATGCAGCAGGAACGTACTGTTGCTGCTGGCCCAGCGCTGAACGTGGCCTTCGGTCTGAAGGATGAGAGCGACGGGAGTCACCTCGAGCTTCTTGGCGATTGCGTCGCTGACCTTCTTGGCGACATCCTTGTTCTTGGCCTTCTTCACCCAGTTCTTGGGGAAGATCTTCGCCGCCTGGTTCAGCGCCTTGTACGCAACATTGATCTTGTTGCTGCGGTTGAGCTCGTAAGCCGCGTAGTTGAGCATCGCGCGGTAATGGAACTTCACGCCTTCGTCGTCGAGACGGAGCCGCTCGTCGACGTAGCCCATGATGGCTTCACCGTAGTTCTTGTGCATGGTGGCAGTGAGAACCTGCCAGTCGCGCAGCACCAGCTTCTTGACCGTGGCGCGCGACTGCTTCGCCAGGGCCTCGTAGTGAGCCTTCTGCTTCTTGGTCTTCGCCTTGCTCGCACTCTTCTTGGCCGCCTTCTCCGCCTTCAGGGCGTTGAGTACGGTCTTCTTGTCGGCGAGCAGCTTCTTGCCGAGGTCGTTCTTCAGGCACGGCGACACATCGTCCGGCAGGTCGCGCGGTGTGAGCACGCCGTAGGAGAACGTCTTGACGGCCTTGTCGCAGGCGGTGGGCTTGGGCGGGTCCCAGGGCCACGCGCTTGCGGCCGGGGCAGCGACGGCTCCGACACCGAGGGACAGGGCGACAGCCACGAGCACCGCGGCGATCCTTTTCCGTATGGTCATGTTGACCTTCCGTTGGGGGATGGACGACCGCCGATTGAACGGTCGCTTCTCCTATGCGCGAGGGGTTTCCAATCCGCTTCACTCATAGGGGAAGTGGACTCGCGAGAGTGCCCCTTCCACTTCTATATATGCGCGGTGGAGGGCCAATACGTGGGTCACTCTCGTCTTTCGGGCAGGTCAGCGGCGGTTTCGCTTCCATGCAGCCCGGGCGTGTCGCAGGGGTGATCTAGGCCGCCACGAGCCCTTGTCGCACCGCAGCGGTCTTCGACCGCTCCACATGCGGGGACAGGTCGCCCTCGATCGCATCGTCGGTCAGCGAGTGGAAGTCGAGCACGCGCTCGGCCGCCGAGTCGAAGCCGACGGCGCGGAAGACATCGGCGATCGCCTCGGCCTGGTGGCACGAGAACGAGCCGGCCACGTCGTAGAGCGTGTGTGCGTCGAGTGCGTCGTCGAGTCTCGAGATGGAAGCGGTGACGCTCTGCAGAGTGATGGCCAAGGCAGCGCCTTTCGTAGTCGTGGGAGCGGCCCGTTGGGCGCACTCGTTCGGGTCTCTTGGATCCCGAACCAAAAGCACCCCGGGGCGGCGCGCGAGCAGCCGCCCCAGGGCGCAGTCAGACCAGCATGAGGTCTGGTGTCAGGTCGAGGTCGCCGAGCATCTCTCTGATGTCGTCGTCCACGTCGTAGACCTCGACGCGTACAGCGTCGAGCAGGCCCTTCTGGACCATGTCCTTCCGCTCGAGCATGAGCGGCATCTTCTCGTCACGAGTCCCCTTCGTGATGAGTCGCCAGATCTGCACCGGGTGCTTCTGACCCATGCGCGCCAGGCGTGCGTTGGTCTGCTGGTAGTGCTCCAACGAGTCCGGCAGCGTGTACCAGATCAGCGTGTGGCCGCCGTCCTGGAGGTTGAGCCCGTGACCGGCGCTGGCTGGCTGCAGGAGCATCACGGGGATCTTCCCGGCGTTCCAGCGGGCGACCATGTCGCGGCTGCCATCGAAGGCTTCCACGGCGTGACCGGCGTCGGCCAGGTGCTTGAGCAGCTGGGCCTTATCGGATTTGTACTTGTACGCGACGATCACCGGCGAGCCGCCGTTGTTGCGGATCAAGTAGTCGGTCATGAGGAGCTTCTCCTCGTGGATGACCGAGTAGTTCTTGTCCTCGTCGACGTACATCGTGCCCGACGCGAACTGCAGCTGCTTGCCGTACAGGATCGCGGCGTTGTCGGCCGTGATCGTGATCGTCCCGGGGTTGTTCGGGTCGGGGCTCGCGAGGTCCAGCACCAGCTCCTTGGTGAAGTCCTTGTAAGCCGTGAGCGTGTCCTTATCGAGCACCACGCTCACGTCGTCGATCGATACGTCGGGGAGCGGGATCTTGGTGTTCTGCGCGCTCATGACCTTGTGGCGCACGCGCGCGTAGATCTCCTCCTCGGCGCCGGGGCGCGGCTCCCATCGGACCGGGCGGTTGTTCACGATCTTCGAGGGCACAAAGTACCGCTGGAGGTACTCGGTGATGGTCCCCCCGAGGGCCAGACCGCCGTCGAGCAGGTACATCTGGCTCCACAGGTCGATCAGCCCGTTGGGTGTCGGCGTGCCGGTGAGCTCGATGAATCGGATCGTGGCCGGCGCGACGTGGGAGAGTGCCTCGAAGCGGACCCCGGTGGGGCTCTTCAGCGTCTGCGACTCGTCGACGATGACCGTCTGGAATGGCCACAGGATCGTCTCGACGCCGTCGATGGTCTGCCGCGGCATGTTCTTCACCAGGTCGGCGACGAGGTCGACGTTGATGAAGTACATCGTGGGGGAGGACGACCAGATCGCCTGGTACTGCTCGAGGCGCTCCTCGCGGGAGTACTTCTTGTCGTTGTCCTTGACGATGAGGCTCTTCGCGCGAAGCGGGAAGCCCCACTTCTCGATCTCGTCGACCCAGGTGGAGCGGGCGATGTTGATCGGCGCGACGACCAAGATGTGACCGTTGGGGCGAACTCGGGCGAGGGCGCTGAGCGTGCACAGCGACTTGCCTCCGCCCATTGTGAGGAAGATGCCGCACTTGGGGTTGTTCACGATCCAGTCGACCACCACCTCTTGGTGGGGCATCAGTGAGGGCATGGTGAAGGTCATTCGTTGGCTCCTCGTGAGATAGGGCGGTCGACCACCTGGCGCACCGTGTCGAAGTGCACGACGTCGAGCGGGTACACCGCGGGCCACTCGAAGACGAGCGGGCAGGTGATGAGCTCCGGGTCGGTCGGCGGCAAGGGGTGGCCGGCGTTGTGGAACTGCCGGGCCGTCCAGTCGACGGCAAACTGCTGACCCGAGTGAGGGTCGGTGACGACGGCGAACCAGTGAGAACCTTCGTCGAGGGAGTCGGCGCGCACGATGTGACCGTCGACGCCGGCGGACCGGGCGAGATCGAGGAATCGTGCGCTCATCACGTCACAGTCCGGCGACTCCCACTCGTCTTCGTCCGGATAGAGGAACGCCCACCCCCACGCGTCGGGATCCTCGGTGAGGAATCGACGGCAGAGGTGGGCGATCGTGTGCTGTGAGGTGGCGTCAGGCAGCGACCCGCTCATCTTCAGGGATCAGCAGGCCCGCCTCATCGAACCGCTGGATGGTCTCGCGCCACTTGTCCATGCGGCCGCCCGACCACCAGTCCTCGACGCCGATCTCGTCAGAGATAACGACGACGGGCATCTGGCGGCCGTAGGTCTCGACGACGTACTCGAACGGCGTCTTGCCGCCGAACTCGGCGCGAGGCTCGGTGTCCTCCTCGACGTTGATCGCCGTGAAGGGGACGCCCTTGAGGTCGAACTGCCTCTTGGTGTTGTCACAGATACTGCACTGGTTCTTGGTGAACATGAGCAGCGACAGCGGCTTGGTAGCCGTGCCGGTGGTGGCGCCGCTCACAGGGCCGGGTGCTTCACTCGGCCGCAGTTGTTGCAGACGCGGTAACCGGGGTTACCGTCGCTGCCACAGCTCTGGCAGACCTGCGAAAGCTCCCAGAAGCGCTCGGCGTCCTTGCGGCGACGGACGATCGCGCGCCAGATCCAGAATGCCGTCCAGCCTCCGGACCAGGCGAGCCAGCCGAGCCCGGTGCCGAAGTGCTGGCTGAAGAGCACCCATGAAAAGAAGATCGTGAGCAGCGCCGAAACGGCTGCCAGGAGGAGGTACAACTTGAACCGCATAGATACTCCTTGCGGGTAGACCCTCGCGTCGGCGAGGGTGGGCGTGGCCCGGGGGGATGGGGGGTTGGAGCGGGCAAGACCGGGCGATCCGGCATCTCTCCGCGCTTATTTTGACACGTTTATGAGCGGATTCGTACACTCACGGCGTAGCGCTCAGGCGGCTTGCGGACGCTGGAGTGTCGCGCCCGAGGAGGTCAGCTCGTCGATAAGGTCGTCGACCTGCTCGCGGGTGTCGATGACGCGGACGTCACCTCCGGCGGCTCGCATCTGCGAGTGCCGGACGAGCTGAAGCTTGCGAGGCTCTTCTCCTGGAGCCTTCGTCTCGACGAACACGGTGTGCCCGTTGAGGATGACGATCCGGTCGGGGACGCCATTGATGCCGGAGGTGAACTTCAGGCACATGCCAGCGCATGCCTTGACCCGCTTGACGAGGTAGCCCTCGATGTAGCCCTCAGCCTTGCCCATGAGCGTTCTCCGCCGTCGTGAAGGGGCCGAAGGCCGAGACCAGGGGTGTGTAGCGCTCATCGCGTCGCTCACCGAGATGGTCCGTCCAGCAACCCTGCTCGTCGAGGGTCCACCGGTCGCCCTCACGGTCGAGGTAGACGCCGGGTTCGGTCGGGATGGTGTGCTGCCGGGACCGGAGGTGCGCGTCGACTCGGCTGCGAGCTGCCTCATCGAGATCGCCGTACAGTGCGCGTGGCAGCAGCGGCGCGATCCGTGGGACGTAGGAGCTGCGTCGACGGCCGCGAAGCAGGCGTCTCAGCACGTCTGCTCCCAGCCCTCCGGGAGATTCACGGGAAGGCCGCACGGCTCGTGCATGAGCGTGACGCTGTCGAAGTCGCCGTCCTTGTAATTGATCGCGACGACGCCCTCGAAGGGCTCGATCTCGGCTGCGTACGACCAGCGCTGTCCGATCTCGAGATCGAAGAGCGAGTCCGTGCGCACGTCGTCGCGGCACCACGGGCAGACCAGCACCAGAGGGGTATCGGCTTCACCACCGAAGTCGGCGGTGGTCTCACCCACGGCGAGGTCGAACCGGGTGCCGAGGGTCGGCGCCGGGAACGCGCCGAGCGCCTTGACGGCTTCGTCGATCGCCGCGACCAGCCGGCGTGCCTGCGCGCGATTGGACTCGGTGACGGCTTCGGGAAGATGGATGCGGGATTCGGGCTCGATGTCGTTCGTCATGCCGTTTCTCTTTCGCTTAGGGGAGTGGGTCACACCCGGGCTGTTGCCTTGTAGACCGGCATGTCGCCGGCGAAATGACTGAAGTCGTAGCCGACGCGGCCCACGGCCCGAAGGATCGCGCCCACCAGGGCGGGCGCAGTGCCGACAGGGAAGATCGCGAGGTCGTCACGGAACAGGGTCCGAGGCGCTGCCGTCTCGACCTGCGCGAGAGTCACGCCACAGGCGCGCTCCAGCGGGGTGATGTTGGCCTCGGTGAACCCCGGGATGTGCTCGCTCTTCTCGAGCCAATCTCGGCACCGCTTGCACGCCGTCGCGCCGCGGTACTTACCGGTCTCGCGGGTGGCGAGCAGGCGGAACGAGTCGGGGCACGTTACGGCGGGGTGGGTGTGGCGCCAGTGGATCGCGTTACTCATGGACGCCTCTCTGGTCGGTGAATTGGAAGGCCGCGCAGGCGCACTCGGAGAAGCCGCACTCACCCATTCCGATGCGGGAGCCGTCGCGCCATTCGGCCGTCGATGGGTCGTATCCGTAGCCGTGGCTGACGTTCCGGTGCTTGCACGTGCAGAGCGTCCTGTCACGGGCCGTCTGGATCTGGCTGTTTCGCAGATACTCGTGCCCGAAAAGCGGCCGCGCGTCGGAAACCTTCCACCAGGTGACGGGGTCTTTGGGGTCGGACGTGATGCGAGGCATGACGGTCCCTTCCGCTGCGGACACGGAAGGGACCGCGCAGCCTATGTGGTGGTGAGGTTCTCGGTGCCCGAGGCGACGGCGGCCGCGAGGATCGCGTACCAACTCGTCAAGTCGCGGGGGTACTGTCCGAGCCAGGTGCGCTGCGCACCCTCTTCCTCGCCACGCGCGTGGCGCTGGAGCGCGTACTGGGTGACCATCTGAGCGGTCGCGTCGTCGTAGCCGAGCGTGGCCGCCTGGTTGAGGCCGGCGGCAATGTCGACTGGATCGACGTTGACGCCAGGCGTGAGAGACGTGCCGTTGACGTGGTCACGCCCCCGCGCATCACTCACTCGACGCCTTCTCCGTAGGCGAGGCGGATGCCACCGCCGAGGATGCCGACCTCGCGCCCGAACTCAGGGATGATGGCGGCCGCCTCGGAGGCCATGACCGCACCGTCGAACTCATCGAAGGGCGAGTCGCCGTGGCTCATCCCACCGGCCGTGACGAACGCGAGGTTCTCTGCGCCCGGGATGTGCCAGCTGTCGGAGCCCCAGTCTTCGTGAATCCACACGAGTCCGTCGACGAGCAGCTTGACGAGCTCCTCGCGCTCCTCGTCGCGAGACTCGACCTCGCCGGCGTCGTCCGTGTCGATCTCGGCATCGGGTCCGAGCAGCTCGTACCGCCCGCTCGGGTCGATGTCGCTGAGCTTGCCCTCGATGGTGTCGAGGTGGCGCAGGACGACCTCTTTCGCTCGCTCGGCGTCGAGGCTCGCGCCCTGTTCGACGGTCATACCGAGGGAGACGTAGCTGGCGCTCATAGTGATTTCTCTTTCGTTGGTGGGGTCTGGACTGCGCGAAGAGGCCCCGGGTGGTGTTCCCAGGGCCTCTTCGATGCGCGGACGGTTGTTCCGTCGGGATGGTGGCGACCTCAGTCGCCCGTGAGATCGACGACCCCTGAGGGGTCCTCGGCTCGGTTCTGCCAGTTCTTCTCGTAGGTGCCGGCCAGCATGTCGAGGTAGACATCCAGGTCCAGGCATCCGAGAAGGTCGCGAACGGCTTCCTCCTCCATGCAGAGCAGGTCGCCGTTCTCGATGAGGATGCTCCAGGACGGGTCGATCCCGGAGATCCGCCGCACAGCGACGTCCTGGTCCTCGGGGAGCAGCTCCCTGCCCGTCTGAGCGGCCTCGACGCGGGTGCGCGCGAAGCCGTTCGCCTGCAGGATCCGCATCGCGATGGGGTCCGTGACGACAGGGGGCAGGTTTTCCTTCGCGCGCTTGACGCGGGAGGCCGGGTTGACCACCCACGCCCCCGCGTTCCGGAGGGACACCGCGCCGGGCTTGCCCTGGTGCACGATGAACATCCGGTTGTAGTGCTGAAGCACACGCGGATTCACGACCTTGTCCGGGTCCGGATCGACGGGGTCGACCGGGTCCGCGGCGAAGGGGATCGTGATCTTGCCGTCGCTGGCAGCGATGATGTTCTGGAACAGGCGCGCGGCCGTCACAGGGTCGTTCGTGCGAACGGCCTCGTGCAGCAGCTGCTTGCCCAGGCGCCGGTCCAGCGGCTCAGCGAGGCTGATCGGCGTGGTTCGCCATGACGGGATGAATCCGCCGGCGGCGTACCGCAGGTAGCGCGCGAGCGCCCAGTCGAGCACCGCCGGGTGGGCGAGGCTCTTCGTGGGCTGCGGCCCCTTGTGGCACGCAAGCGTCCCGCCGGAGGCCGAGACGATCTCGGCTTCCCAGACAGGCGTGTCGGGGTCGTCGGGGACCTTCAGCTCGAGGCGGTTGTTCGAGTCCTTGCTCACGATGATGAGCGGTTCGGGCTCGATCTCCACGTTGATCAGGGCCTGCTGCTCGGCCAGCACGCGGTTGTTGATCTCCTCGTCCAGGACGGAGTACAGACCGTCCGTGTTGGTGGAGATGATCCGCGCCCCGGCGAGCGTCTGCGCCTGACCGATGCGCCACGAGAACAGCTGGCCGATGATGCGCATCGAGATGATGGCGTTGTTGACGCGGATGGGTGTGTGGTGAGTGGTGTCACCGGCGCCCGACGCCGAGTTCAGGATGAGCTTCGTTCCGTTGCGGAGAACGCCCAGCCGTGTACGCTCTTCGGCGCTCAGGCTCGGGTCCTTCATCATCTTCCCGTAGCGGTCCTTGTCGGCCAGGATCTTTGCGTAGCGGTCCTCGCCCAGCTCTGCGTTGTAGAACGCGCTCATGTTGCGAAGCATGTTCGGGTAGTAGCTGGTGAAGTCCTCGTGAATGGCCGGGGCCATCGACGTGAAGGCGTACTTGGGCTTGAGCTTGGTCGAGCCGTCCGCCTTCTGCTCGAACAGCGCCGGCGGCGCGGTCGGCTCCCTGTAGCCCACTCCCGGAAACTGCGACGCTATCTCGAAGTACCGCTCCCCATCGAACTGGTCGGGCGGGCAGGTCGCCCATCCCGGGTAGCCGGCTTCGAGTGCTTCCGACATCGCGGTGAGCGCCTTGATGGTCGACTTTGAGGTCAGCACCTCGGAGTACTGGACCACGCGCCCGTCAGGCAGCGTGACGCCGCCCTTGGTGGTGCGCACCACAAGCGGGTCGGGGAACGCCTTCTGGACGGCGCCCAGCAGCTCGTTCTTGGGCCTCCACGCCTCGACGTCGGCCCGGTAAGTGGCCCAGTCCGCCTCGGCGCCGTGGATGCCTCCCGTGGAGAACGTGGCGAAGCACGTCGACGGTGACCCGTCCGCGTTGAAGTACGGCAGGTTGTTCGGCAGCTTCGGGATGTCCGTCAGGCTCAGGGCCATCGGACCGTCCGGCCAGCGCTTCATGTACTCCTCGGAGCCGTTGAAGTTCTTGCCTTCGATCGAGCGGTAGTACTCGTACACCTTGTCGAACTGCGCTCGCGCGTTCGCATCCGAGATGTTCGCGTAGAAGAACTCACGGCAGTCCTCGAGCACGTTACGGCGCTCGACGCCGCGCTCCTTGGCGACCATCTCGGACGGGTACATGAAGCTGACACCCTCGAGGTCGTCGAGGTTGCCGTACGGGCTGAGGATCAGCCCCACGAGCTTTGCCGACGACGCGTCCGGCGTGAGCCGTCCACGGCGCACGGCCGTGGGGTGGATGTTCGGTGCTCCCGTGAACTTCGACTTCTCGTAGATCGTCTCGGGGTACTCGTCGATCAGACCCTTCTTCAGGTCGAAGCCCGAGGAGTAGGTCGGGTGCTCGAACAGGTCGGCCAGTCCCACGACGTCGGAGACGTTGTACGCCAGCAGCTCGTAGAAGTCGGCGAGAGAATCCACCGTAGCGTTGTGGCCCTCGAGCTTCTCGCTCTCATAGATCTGGCGACCCAGGCCGCCGAGCTGACGCTTCAGCCCGACCAGCTTCTGCGCCTCGTTGAGTCGTGCGATGTCGATGTGACGGCCCGAGTTCATCATGGCGTTGCGGATCTTGTTCGGCGTCGACGCCCAGCGCTTTCCACCGGCGACTCGGCCGTCGGTGAGGTAGCGCGGCATGTAGCTCTTGAACGGCTCCTTGAACAGTTGGTCGTTGTGCTCGCGCAGCATCGCCGCCGTGGGGGCGGAGAACCCACTGTCGAAGCGGAGCCGCTGCTGAATCGCCAGCCCGATGTGCGCGAAGGCTTCGGTCAGGTAGATCGCGAGCATCGTCGAGTCGTAATTGAACGAGTTGTAGCCGGCGATGTACGGGTGGGCGTCGAACGGGTCATACTCCGGGTCGGTGTCACACACCGGGCGGAAGTACGGGTGACCAGGAATGTCGTAGGTCGACGGCGAGTGGGGGTCGTTGACGTTGTCCGCGTCGCTGAGCCCCACCAGGCGGGCAAGAGCCATGCTGTGCCCGCACTGCGTGAGGTCCCAGAAGCGGATCTCGGGGGCCTTGCCGTCGCGGGGCTGGAGCGCGGGGTTGCGAGCGAGGATCGTCTCCGTGGCGAGGCCCAGGTCGAGCGGGGTGCTCGCGAGCTCTGCGCCGAGCGCACCGCCCTCGTCGATGCGGTAGAACGCGTCGACGGAGTTCGTGCGGGGGTTGTACGCGGCGACGGTGAAGACGTTGTTGAGCGATTCGATGTCGTAGAACGTGAAGTTGGCGGTCTTGGCCGTCACCGGACGCTTCGGCTTGGGCGACGCGGAAGTGGCGGGAACGGGCGCCAGGGCGGCGTGCGACATGGGCGTCTCCCCTCTCGGAGTAGTGATGGGTGGAAGGTCAGGTGCGCGTGAGCGCTTCGATCGCGGCCTCGATCAGAGCGACTGCGGTCTTCAGATCGGCCACGCGGTCGTCCGCCGGCCGGTAGACGGCGTCGGGCCACGGCCAGCCGCCGGGCGGTACGAAGCGACCGAATGGGTCGTGCCAGGCGTCCGCGCCGAGCGTGCCGATGCTCAGGAAGCAATCGGCAGCGGCGAGCAGCTCGTTGGGGGAGAGCGCCGCGCCCCCCTCCCAGTCGCGCGTAGATGTCGCGCAGGGGCGCGTCGGTGGCGGGAAGCGGCGGAGGTGTCGATCCGTTCAGGGCATCGTGAATCGGCGTGGTCATGATGCCCCTTCTGAGCGAGACGTGGTGCGTGCCGGACACGCAACAGAGCCCCGACCGTCGGGCCGGGGCTGTGCGTAGGGGGATGGAGAGGGAGACCACCGGGCGCGCTGGGGGAGTAGCGCGCCCGGTGAGATCTCAGCTGGTGGCGGTGTCGTCTTCGTCGTCATCGCCGGCGGCGGGCTGGGTGCCCTTGTACCGCAGCACGCCCCGGTAGTTCGGGGACTGCGGGTAGCAAAGCCCCCGCTTGAGGGGGTCGTTGCCCTGGTAGGACTGGTTCATCCAGTCCTTGAGGTCGAACCGCAGGATGAGCGGCTCGGGTGCGACCATGCGCCGGGCGGATCGGATCTTCGCCGATTTGTCCGTGCAGTAGAAGACCGTCGACTTCTCGACGATGCCGACCAGGTCGCGCACGAAGCCGCTGCGCCCGATCGGGGAGCCCGACGGGTTCGTCTTCGCGAACCACGACTTGTAGAGGTCGTAGAGGAACTGGAACGGCAGGAGGTCCCATACGAAGGCGTCCTCAAACTCGTCCCAGAACGCGCGCACGGGGTCGTTGTACGTCTTGTACTCCGCCAGCACGAGCTGCGTCGCCTCCGGCTCCGAAAGCACGTAGTAGTCCATGTGGAGAACGCGCTTGAGCACGTACTCGAGGACCTCGGCGCGGGTGACGTAGTCGTCCTTGATGTAGCGCTTCTCGGCGCCGGTGAAGGACTTGTTGAAGGGCACGAAGAGCTGTCGGCGGTAGAAGCTGTCGCTTCGGTCCTTGATCTTCGGGAACTCGTTCAGACACTGGACCATGAAGCCCCAGAACTGATAGGCGATCGGCGTCTTGTACTTGCGGTTGATCGAGATGACGTCGTTCGTGATGATCGCCTTGAGGTTGGCGGCTCGGTCCACGAAGGTGCCGACGTCGTTCTCGTCGACCAGGATCGCGCTGGCACGGGTGAGCGGCTCGAGCAGGAAGTCCTTGCCGAAGTCGCTGATCGGGATCGACGCGTAGCTGGCCGTTCCGACCAGGTTGCGCATGAGCTCGACCAGGGTTCCCTTGCCGTTGTTGCCCTTCTCGCTGTAGAACCAGGCGCTCTTGTTCCAGCGGACGTGTGGCCGGATGATGGCGCCGAGGATCTCCCACAGGAGGTTCACGATCTCGGGGTCGTCGCTCAGCGTCTCCATCCACTCCTCGACCTCCCAGGTGTCACCGTCGGGTGTCTGGATGCCGTGAGAGAGGGCGTTGGCGTTGTAGTTGACGCGCGCCTTCGACAGGAAGACGTAGCCGGGATCGAAGGGGTGAAGCTCCTTCGTCCGGTAGTCGAAGATGCCGTTGTTGACGGGGACCATGTCGCGATCGGAGCAGCGACTCAGCCGCGGGGCCTCTTCGCGCAACACGGTCATGACCTCCTTGAACTCGTTGATGGTGAGCTCGCGGTTGTACTGACGGGCGATCCTGCGGATGTGGTCTTCGCTGGTGACGTAGATCCCCTCGTCCTCACCTTGGTCGGCGTAGATAGCCAGCAGATCGAGGTCCCGGTCGGTGTTCCGGCCGGAAGGGGTGATCCGCGCGACCTTGTGAAGGTAGACGAGGATCTGGGCGACCTGGGAGAACGTCAGGCGCTTGAGAAGGTTGATCTTGTGAGAGCCCTTGCGGGCGACGTTCTCAGCGTCGAACGCCTTGTTGGTCGCGGCGAGGAGGCTCTCTTCGATCGTCGCCGGCGTCGGCAGGTTCTTGAGATCGAGCGAATCGAGGTACTTGGTGGTCACCTGCTTCGTGATCTCGTTCTGGGTCTTCGCTGCCATCGTTGATGCCTTTCGAGGGGTCGTGCGAAGCCCTGCAACCGATGGAGGCGACCTATAGGTCGGTCATCTGATCGCGGAACTCCGAGACGAGTTGTTCGGTGGGGCTCAGCCGAGAGAGGGCGAGTCCTGCGTGGTGCTCGAGGTGACGAACCGCGGTGAGCACCGCTTCGCGGCCCGCTTCGTCGTCGGGCTGGTCGGGGTTGACCGCAGAGAGCGTGAAGAGCGATTCGGCCGCCCGCCACAGGTGGGGCTCGGTCGGGAAGGCGACGTCGAGCATCCGCCAGAGTCTCTGGCGGTGGTGCTCGGTCGCGCTGACCGCCTCCGGCTCCTCGTCGACGGCCGTCTCGCCGACCTCAGCGGCGAGGTCAATCTCCAGCACCTCGGCGAGCTTCTCGCGAAGCACGTCAGGCATGGAGAGCGAGGCAAGGTTCGCCTTGAGGAAGTCGCGAACGACCGGGGGAAGGTCGTCGATCTCCGTGAAGACGCCGAAGGGGGTGTCGAAAGCCAGGTGAATGTCGGCGGGCTCGGCACCCTCCGGCTGCTCGTCGTCGGCAGGAGTGGTCATGATGTCTCGCTTTCAGCCGCGTGCCGCGACGGAGCTCAGGGGAACGGGGTGGGCAGCGCCGCGTAGGCGCTAACGAGGATCGCCAGCATCACGGCGACCGAGAGGACGGAGCCGCAGCCGGAGATCCACAGGGCCGCGATCGCAGCGCCGCGGCCGCCACGGTGGATGCCGCGCCGGCGGCCCGCGCGCAGACGCACCAGCGACACAGCGGCCATGACCGCGCCGAGGAGGAACCCGACGAAGGTCAGGAGTCCGCTCATGGACACGGCAAGAGAGAGCCCCGCCAGCACGCTGAAGCGTGCGCGGGGCGCAGGAATGGGGTCGATGAACAAGCCCAAGGTCGGATCCCTTCTACGGACGTCGGAGTCCGCGATCAGCGGGCGACGGAGAATCCGGACGCAGGCTTGTGAACTTCACACTGTCTCCCGGTGCGCGCTGTGCGCGCGCCAAACCGGGGGCAGGTGAGAGCGAAAGCTCTCAGTGCTTGATTGCTTCGAGGCGCGCCAGCGCCTCGTCACCCTCGCCGACCAACTGCTTCAGCCGAAGCAGGATGGCGGCGGCCTGAGCATCGGCGTCGTCGTAGGCGGCGGCGAGCTCATCACTGGTTGCATCTGCGAAGCGCCCTGTCGCCTGGAAGACAGGCTGGGGTTGAGCGTGGGTGGCCTCAGCGGCAGAGAGGCGGTCGGCGATCGTGGCGCTGATCGCACGGAGGGTCATCGGCTCGACCGAGACCCACCCGTAGCGGTCAATGTGCGGCAGGAGCGTCTGCGCCTGCCGCCAGGTGCCGTCCAGCCCCACGTTGCAGTCGTGGCCGGTGAGATCGGCAGTCGCAGGGTCCAGCTGCTCCTTGACGTCGTTCCGCCAGCCGAAGGATGCGGCGCCGACGACGCGCAGCCACCGGGTCACAGCGCAGGCGTGGCAGGTGGCGGGGTCGGCTGACGCCTCCACGGGGAATCCTTTGATTGTCAGGCGGGGGAACAACACGACGTCGCTCTCTACGACGTTCTGAGCGGCCCGCCGAGTGAGGCCGAGCAGTCCGATCAGAATGAGCAGCCAGGCGTCCCTACGGCCGCGTAGCGCCTGTGAGAAGTACTTTCGGTGCTGGTGCGTCGGCAGCTGTGCGAGCGCCTGGTCGAGAGACGCCCATTCGGGACCTTCTCGCATCGCAGTCGGCCGGGGCGCCGCGCCGGGCAGCTCGAGCGGACACCCCCTGTGCTCATGCACGAGACGGATGGCGCGCACCCGTCGGGTCTGCGATTCCAGCGGTGCCGGGAACTCCTGCAGGAACGAAGCGACCATGTGGGCTGTGGCTGGCATCGGCTGAAGCCCCATCGACTCACACCAGTCAGCAAAGAGCGCCCAGTCGCGCTCGGAGCGTGCACGTGCGGCGGGCATCTACAGCCCCAGGCGCGTCACGGCGTTCTGCCGGAGGGGCGTGCTCTCACGCTGATAGATCAGGACGGTGTTCAGGTTGCGATGGAACGTCTGACGGGCGACCTCGGACGGCGATGCGCCCGCGCGGAGCGCCTGGGTGACGAAGCCGGCGCGAAGCGAGTGACCGCCGAAGCGGGTCGGGTCCATGCCTGCCGCCTCGAGGCGGCGCTTGACGACGTCGTTGATCGCGGAACCGCTGAGGAACGCGGTGCCGATGTGTCCGCCTCGGCGCACCGTTCGGAACAGCGGGAGCTTGGGGTCCAGCCGCTGCAGCTGCGGCGCGGGGGCCTGGCAGATGTGAGTGTCGATGCTGGACTCGCGCAGGAGGCGCATCATCGCACCTCTGGACTCGAACGCGGCCGCGTCCAGCACGCGCACCCAGCGCAGGAACGAGCAGGGCGCGCACGTCAGCGGGTTACTGCCGAACGGCAGGCCCTTGACCGAGCCCCGACCTTCCTGGTCGGTCTTCGATGTGAGCAGGCGCACATGGAGCCCGTCCTCGGGGTGCAGGGTGATGTCGCCGAGAACCCGAGAGGCAAGCTCGGAACGGCGGAACGCGCCAGCGAATCCCATCATGAGGATCGCGGCGTCGCGAGTGCCGATGATTCCCTGGGGGTAGGAGGTCGAGTCGATTGTGGTGAGGACCTTCTTGAGGTCCGCCAGCAGCAGGGGTGCCATGCGCCGTGTCGGTCGTGCGTGACCGCGGCGGATGCCGGACATGGTGGTCGCCACCATGGGCATCCTGCCCGGTTCACGGTGTCCTGCCGCGCGGTGACGCGCGTTGATCGACGTCAGCCAGCGGGCGAGAGTCGTCGGAGAGTAGGCGTAGTCACCAGACGGCTTCAGCACGGCCGCGCGGTCTGTGAGGAACGCCGCGACAGTCTCGGCAGAAGCCGGCAGAGCCACTTGATCGTGCGCGTCGCACCACCGCTCGAAGCCCTCCCAGTCGCTGCGGTAGGCGCGAGTGGTGTTGTGCGCGCGAGAGTTCGCCTGGTGCTCGGCGATGCCGGCGATGAGGGACGCGGGGAGCGGTGCGCTCTCACGATCAGGGACCTGCGCGGCCGCAGGGAGTACGAGGACTTCTGCGGCCGCGGAGGTCGGTTCGGCGGTGGCGACAATCTGGGGGTTCACCGCCACCTCCGATCCGCTCACCTGTTCGAGTTCCCTCGTAAATGAGCCTAACGAGTGGTTCCGACATTTCGGCCGGTTCGTGGGGATCGGCTCATACGGCCGAAATCCGCGACGGATGCGGAAAATGGGGCTGCGCGCCGATAGTCGCGATAACGGTGAATATGGAGCCCAAAAAAACGACCCCTTGAAGTGAGATGTGGCTGAGTATGTCGCGGATCGCGCGGTCCGGAGAGGTACTCGGTCGCCGGTAGATTCGGAACCATGAAGACCATCGCAAGCGCGGCAATCGCAGTCGCCGCACTCGCCCTGACGGCGTGCTCGTCGCCGCTGCCCGCCGACCCGGAGGCCGCGTTCATCGCAGAGCTGGGCCAGTTCACGAACATCACTGACGTCCCGGACGAGGACGACTGGATCGAGCTGGGCCACATCGCGTGCCGCGAGTGGGAGGGGATGAGCA
>CALALQ010000494.1 GCA_937925595.1 uncultured Demequina sp.
CGGAAAGCTCCCACCCATCAGCCGGATCTCAAACAACCTGGCTGGGCATTACAGCTAGTGCGCCACGTACCTTGATGGGATGCACGGATTCCCCGTAGACGAACGGGACTCGACCTGGGAGCGGGATGACGCTCGTTTTCGGGTGTACATCTTCAAGGGCGCTTCCAACGCAGCGACGACCATCGATCTGGTGGATGCGACCGTCGAAGAGGCGTTGGGGTCTGCGCTCGCACTCTCGAATGGCGATGAGCACCTGTGGTCGCTCGCGCTCGTCGAGAACGACTCTCGCGGCTTGCGCGGACTGATCTGGCTGTCCGGGATGGATTACAACGATCCGCCGAGTACTGCCCGGGAGTGGCCGAGGCGCCGTCAGATGCAGGACCGCTACCTGAGGGCCAAGAGTCGGCGGGGCGAGCCACCACGGCTCCCGAACGGCCTGCGCCTCATCCGAGTGTTTCCGGAGTGGCTCAGTGGATGGCCGCTCTGGGAGGACTACACCGAGCACTACCGTCTCACCGGGCCTGACCTGGGCCTCTCGCCGAGGCTCAGCGACGCGCTGTTCGAGTGGAACGAGGAGTGGCTTCGACGGCATGAGGATGACTCCCCTCCCGCTGGATGGGAGGACCGAGGCCTCGCGCTTCTCCTTCAGCTGCGAGGCGAGCTGAACGGGGTCGCGGAGGTGCGGCCAGAGTTCTGAGCGGCCGCCGATGCCGTTCGGATTCACCCATAGGCTGACCAGGATGGGCGGACACAGGGGCGACCCGCGGGCTCGCCTGAGCCGCTCGCGGTCGCGGGCGCCGCGTGGGAGGTGAACCGCCTACGAACCGGGCCGAGGACCGGCTGATCACTCCCGCCGGACCAACCGTGCCTTCATGCGCGTGATGTCGACGCGGTACGACTCGAACAGCGCAGCCACCTTGTCCTCGTCCTGGAAATCGCTGTCGGCGACACCGTCCGGGGTCTCGATCTCCGTCATCGTCAAGCCGGGTCGGGTCACGGTCGGAGCTGGGAGATCGTCCGGGGAGGTCACGACCTCCGCGACATGCCCCGCCGCATCGTGAATGGCAAAGATTCGCATGTCATCGCTCCTACGAGAGGGTCATCACGCTCACGAAAATTCGATAGCCACGCACGCCGGTGGTGCTCACGTTGCGGACGATGAAGTTCACCGCCGGCGGGCCGGTGCGCGCGTACGCGGTCGACAGATTCTCGATCGCGAGGGCCTGCACGCTGTTATGGGGCGACGGATGCGCCGCCACGCTGGCGACATCGAAGAACAGCCCGAAATCCATCGCCCACGCCATCCCCTCACCGGGAAGGAGGCCGTTCTCGCCGGGCGGCTGAACCCAGCTGTACGGGCCGAACATCCGAAGCGTTGCCATGGTCGCCCTCCCTACCGTCAGTCGCTCGGGAGCGACGTGTACGGGACGGCCGCATGCTACGCCCCGCCATGGTCGGCGTCGAGCGGGACGTGCCGAACGGCGTCAGTATCCGCGACGGGCCGTAGGCTCTCTCGTGGGACTGCTCAACCGACCGCGTTCCCTGCCATTCCTGGAAAGGCGCACGTGAACATCACACACCTGGTTCGGTTCGTTGCCGTCGCCGAGGAGTTGCATTTCCCGCGGGCCGCGGAGGCGCTCGGCATCCCGCACGCGTTCTCTACTCATCGATCGAGAAGCTCGAGCACGAGGTCGGGCAACCGCTCTTCGTGCGTGATCGCCCGAACACCCGGCTGACCAAGGCCGGGACGCTCCTGCTCGTCACAGCGCGGAAGGAGATCGCCGCCGCTCCCGCGCCAGCGGAGAAGCCGGTTGTCCCCGCGGGCGGGAAGGCGAAGGCTTCGAAGGGTCGGGGCCGCGCCCCGGTGGTGAAAGGACAACCGAAGCCGTACAAGAAGCGCCAGGGGCGATAGTCGGCGGAACGGCCCTGGCACGCTGATCTCGGCGACGGCGCGAACACCATCAGCGAAGAGCGCGGCCGCTGAAGCGGTATACTCCAAGTATGACCACGACCATCAAGGTCACTGATGAACTCCGTGATCGTCTCAAGGGGCAGGCAGCACGCGACGGGCTGACACTTGGAGCGCACCTCGCTCATCTCGCGGACGCCGAGGATCGCCGGTGGAGACTCCGTCAGTTGAAGGCGGCCGTCGAGCGATCCGGCGCCGCCGACGCCGAGTCGCATGCAGCAGAAGCTGCCGAGTGGGAGCGAACGGAACTGGTCGACGCTCACTTGTGACCGAAGCCGATCTTGCTCCTGGAGTCATCGCGTGGACTGCGCTCGAACCGGTGCGCGGTCGTGAGCAAGGTGGGCATCGCCCGGTGCTCGTCATCGCTTCGTCCGGATATCTCGACGCCGTCACGACGCTCGTCATCGTGTTGCCGATCACGACGACGAATCGCGGCTGGCCGAACCATATCCGCGTCCGCGGGCCCAGCGGGCTCGAACAGCCATCCTGGATCATGACCGAACAGCCGCGGACGCTCTCGCGTGACCGGCTCACCGGAATCGCGGGTCACGTGTCGACGGACTGTGTGGACGCGGTTCGATCCTGGCTCGGAGATTTCCTGGACCTCTGACCGGTACTGTGCCGGCATCATCGTGGTGGTCCTCCAGGTCGCGCAAGGCCCTGGCGCAGCTCGCCCGGCCATGGAGACTGGCGGCATGGGGATCATGCTCGCGCGGTTCGTCGGGGTCGTGCTCCGGGGGATGTTCGCGGCGATCCTGCTGCTTCGGAGGCCTCGGCCGATCCACGCGCGAGGGCTCATATTGACCGGCGAGCTCACCTGGCTGGCGAACTCGCCGCCGGCGGGCGTCGCCTGGATCGACGACCGGCCCGACCGGCCGGTGCCGGTCGTCGCGCGGCTGTCGCGCTCGGTCGGGCTGCCCGGCTGGCTGCCCGATGTGATCGGCCTGGCCATGCGCGTCCAGGTCGATGCGGGGCCGGAGGGTGGGCGCCGACCGGTCGACCTCGAGCTCGCGTCGACCGGGGGAGGCGTGCCTTCCCGGTTCATGCTGATCCCGCACCGCCGACCTTCGGCCGCTCGGCTGACCACCCTGCTCCCATACCGGGGAATGCGCGGGCCCGTGCTGATCGGTGCGCGGACACGTTCGCCCCGCTCGCTGCCGGGCGGGCGGGCGGCGATCGCGGATGCTCTACGGCGGGATCCGTGGCGGTTGCGCCTGTTTCACGCCCGCCCGACGGGAGCGTGGCAGGCCTTCGCCGATCTCGAGCTCGGCTCCGCCGTCGATCGGGAGGGCGAGCAGGAGCGGTTCGACCGCGTCCGGAATCCGTTGCCGGGCGCCGGCACGTACGACTGGGTGCGCGCGGTGCATCAGCCGTCCTATCGGCTGACCCAGGGCGGCTGACAGGGCGGCCTTGCGCGGGGCGGCTGACGCAGTTGCAGGCCGGATGCTCCGTCGCCGGGTGGAACCTGTAGGACAACTTGCGTCGACTTGACGGAGAACTCGTCGCCGAACTATGGTGTGACACGTAGTCTTCCCCCGGTTCATCGCAGTGCCAGGAGCAACATGTCCGACAACGACGTCCCGATCGTTCGCGACATGTCAGACACCCCGCACGGGCGCATCGCCCAGGTGCTGCACGCCTCGGGCATCCGCCCCGGCGACCGCGTCCCGAGCGAATCCGAGCTGAGCGCGCGGCTGTCGATGGGCCGGCAGCAGGTCCGTGAAGGGCTCTCTGTGCTTGACGCCTTCGGCGTGCTCGCCGGGCGACAGGGTGCGCGTCGCGTCTGGAAGGGCTACAACCCGGGAGCGCTCGTGTCCGCGGGTGCGGCGCTCGGGAGCGCGGACGAGGACGTCGTCGCGGCCCTGCTCGAGGTTCGGCAGGCGCTCGAGACGTCGCTGCTCCCATCGGTCGCGGTCCGGATCCCCGACCACGAGCTCGCCGAGCTGCGCGAGCTCGCACACCGCATGGTCGTCCTCGCCGAGGCCGGCGAGCGGTTCAACGAGCTCGACGCGCAATTCCACCGCCGACTCTTCGCCTGCCTCGGCAACTCCGTGCTCGACGGCATCCTGCTGGCCTTCTGGGTGCAGTTCGATGCCGCGGCACCGGATGTCTCGTCGGCGGCCGCCGACCCCGACATCGCCCGCATGCACGTGCGCATCGTCGACGCGCTCGCCGACGGCGATCAGCGCCGCGCCGTGCACGAGCTGGACGCCCACTTCTACGGGATCCGGCAGCGGTCCGCCGGCGGCGCACCGGCCGCATCCGTCACCGAAGTCCCGTCTCAGGAACCGGCGCCATCTCAGACCCCCGCACCATCTCAGCTCCCCGCACCATCTCAGAAAGGCACAGTGTGAAGATCGAATCCATCGACCTGCAGCTCTCGAGGATCCCGCTGCCCAAGGGGCCGTGGGGCGACCAGATCCACAAGGTCACCCACATCGAGATCATCCTCGCCGACATCACCACCGACACGGGCCTCGTCGGCACGGGATTCAGCCACACCTCCGGCGTCGGCGGCAAGATGATGATCGCCGCCCTCCAGGAGCTCATCCCCGAGCTCATCGGCAAGGACGTCAACCCGCGCGCCGTCTGGCACCAGGCCTGGCAGCACCTGCGCGACAACGGGCCGGGCGGCACGACCACGCTCGCGATCGCGGCAATCGACATCGCCCTCTGGGATCTCATGGGCAAGCAGTACGGCCAGCCCATCCAGAAGCTGCTCGGCCAGGTGCGCGACCGGGTGCCGCTCTACGGCTCGGG
>CALALQ010000495.1 GCA_937925595.1 uncultured Demequina sp.
TACCAGATCAGCCAGTACGACGAGCCGACGTGCTACGACGGTGCGCTCGACGTGGTGCTTGACGACGGCACCGTGGTGACCGTCGAGATCGAGCGTGCCCACATGGAAGAGGACGCCGGCAAGAACACCCACGTGGGCGGCACCGGCGGCATTCAGGGCGCCGACTACTCGCTCGTGGACTACAACCGCGGGGGCGTTCCGCTCGTGGAGATCGTCACTCGCCCCATCACCGGAATGGGCGAGCGCACCGCCGAGGTTGCTCGCGCCTACGTCGCGACCATCCGCGACATCGTGCGCGCGCTCGGCATCTCCGATGGCCGCATGGAGCAGGGTCGCCTTCGCGCCGACGTCAACCTCTCCCTGCGTCCCAAGGCGGCCGACGCTGAGGCCCAGGCCGCGGTGCCGTTCGGCAAGCGCTCGGAGACCAAGAACGTCAACTCGCTGCGCGCTGTTGAGCGGGCCATTCACCATGAGGCCGCTCGACAGGCAGAGCTTCTTCTCGCTGGCCAGCCCGTGGTCCAGGAGACCCGTCACTGGCATGAGGACACGGCGTCCACGACTCCCGGCCGCTCCAAGGAGGAGGCCGAGGACTACCGGTACTTCCCCGAGCCCGACCTGCTCCCCGTCGAACCTTCCGAGGAGTGGATCGAGGAGCTGCGCAAGACGCTCCCTGAGCACCCTGCCAAGATGCGTGCTCGCCTTCGCGAGGAGTGGGGCTTCAGCGACCTTGAAATGCGTGATGCCGTCGCGGCCGACGCGCTGTCGCTCATCGCGGACACGGTCGCCGCGGGCGCCGCTCCCCAGGCCGCGCGCAAGTGGTGGCTCGGCGAGCTCGCCCGCACCGCCAACGAGCGAGAGGTGAGCCTGCAGGATCTGCCGGTGACAGCGTCGGACATTGCCGAGCTCCAAGGGCTGGTCGATGCCGGCACGATCAACGACAAGCTGGCCCGCCAGGCACTTGAGGGAGTGCTCGCCGGCGAGGGATCGCCTGCGGCTGTGGTCGAGGCTCGTGGACTCGTGGTGGTGAGCGACGACTCCGCGCTCGAGGCCGCCGTCGACGAGGCGCTCGCCGCTCAGCCCGATGTTCTCGACAAGATCCGCGAGGGCAAGGTGCAGGCGGCCGGCGCGATCGTGGGCGCTGTCATGAAGGCGACGCGTGGCCAGGCTGACGCGGCCCGCGTGCGCGAGATCATCCTCGCGCGTGCGGGAGTAGAGGGTTAGAAGGAGTCAAGTTCCTGGGGGCGGGCGACACATTCCCGGAACGTGCATGCAAGAAGGCTGAGATTGCTCGAACCGAGTTCAGTTCCACATCTGCGGCGTGGAGCAACAAGAACATCTGGCATATCGAGGATGCAAACATGGCTTGGGGTCAGGCTGTGAAGGCGAAGGCCAAGCCCAAGTACACCATTGAGATCACGAGGGCCTACTACGTGCCGGAATTCACTGACGACAAGGACTACCCCTGGCTCTATTGGGACCTCGCCATGAAGGGGTCGTCGCGCACGATCTCATTCGTACTTGAGCCGTAGTCCTCGAGCGGATCACTCTCGAGAGTGCCACAAGTCTGACCCGTGAGGCACACTGTGACTGTGTCCGATGCGTCCCCCACCGTGAGCGACCGCGCGTGGGTGCGTAACACCACCCTGTTCCTCGCGGGTCAGACCGTGTCGCTGTTCGGCTCCTCGCTGGTGCAGTATGCGGTCATCTGGTACCTGACGCTCACCACGAAGGACGGCACGGTGCTCGCGCTGTCGATGGTGTTCGCCTTCGTGCCGCAAGCCATCGTGTCGATCTTCGGCGGCGTGTGGGCCGACAGGCACAACCGCAAGTTCCTCATCATGGGATCGGACGCTGCCATCGCGGCCGCGACCCTCGCGCTCGCGCTGTTCATGATCAACGGCTACACGTCCGTGGGGCTGATCTTCGCCGCGCTCGCCGTGCGATCGGCGGGCGCCGGCATCCAGACCCCAGCGGTGAGCGCCGCGCTGCCGCAGATCGTGCCCGCTGACAAGCTTCTGCGCGTCAACGGCATCAACAGCACCATCCAGTCCGCGATGATGCTCATCGCTCCGCCCATCGCCGCGGTGCTCTACGCGAGCTTCACGATGCCCACGATCTTCCTCATCGACGTCACCACCGCGATCATCGGCATCGGCATCCTCGCCTTCGTGCCGCTGCGGATGGTCGAGCGCACCGAGGAGCGGGTGGGCTACTTTGATGACCTCAAGGACGGGGTCAAGTACATCGGCTCGCACACGTACGTGAAGTGGGTGCTGTACCTCTTCGGCGGCCTCATGCTCATGGTCTCCGCGCCAGCGATGCTCACCCCTCTCATGGTGGTGCGCAACTTCGGCGAAGAGGTGTGGAAGCTCACCGCTCTTGAGCTCGCGTTCTCGATCGGCATGCTCATCTCGGGCGCGCTCATCGCGTCAGTGGGCGACAAGGTGCAGCGCACCACGCTCATCGTGGGTGCCACGGTGGTGCTCGCGGTCCTCACCATCGGGCTCGGACTGTCGCCCACGCTGTGGGTGTTCCTGCTGATGATGTTCTTCACGGGCCTTGCGGTCCCCGCCTTCTCGACGCCCATCATCACGGTGCTCCAAGAATCCGTCGAGCCCGATCGCCTTGGCCGCGTCTTCGGCTTTGTCGGCATCGTGAGCGCGGTGGGGATGCCCATCGGTCTGCTCGTGTTCGGACCGCTCGCGAATGTCATCGCCGTGGACACCGTGCTCGTGATCTCCGGTGTGCTGATGTTCGGCATCGCCGCCCTCGCCTTCCTCACTGCCACGGGCAAGGAGGCGCTCGCCTACATCAAGGCGCATCGGCCCGACGCTGCGGCTGAGCAGGCGCCAAGCGACGCCGACGATGTGGCTGAGCCGGCAGCGGAGGGCTAGGCCAGCGCCACCTGCACTGCCGACCAGCTGACGGCTGGCAGCGTCACCGTCACCACGCCATCGGCGACCACAGCGGAACCCGACGTCGGCACCACGCGGTCCGGAGCGTCGGCCGTGTTGACGGCGAGCGGGTCAGCATCGGTGAGCACCGTGACGCTCACATCCTCGGGGAAGCCAAGGGCGGAGACGTCGACGCTGATGTCATGCGCCGCCTGCGGGTCGCGATTGGTCGCGAAAACCGTCACGGTGCGCTCGCCGTCCCAGGTCGCGACGGCGTTCACGAGCGGCGCCTCGCCGTGCTTCGCAGTGGTGTGCGAGGGCACGTCGACGGCGCTCTCGAGCACCGTCGTGCCTGCCAGCTGCGTGGTCAGGGCGAAGGGGTAGAAGGTGGTCTGGCGCCACGCGCGGCCGCCGGGCTCGGTCATGATCGGCGCGATGACGTTGACGAGCTGGGCGAGCGAGGCGGCCTTCACGCGGTCCGCGTGCCGCAGCAGCGTGATGAGCAGATCGCCAACCACCACGGCGTCCGCGACGGAGTAGACGTCTTGGAGCAGCGGGGGAGCGACGGGCCAGTCCTCGGTCCCGGGAGCCCAGTCGTGGCTGATGTACCAGACGTTCCATTCGTCAAAGGAGATCGCGATCTGCTTGTCGCTGCCGCGAGCGGCCGCGACCTCGTCCGCGGCGGCTACGACCGTGTTGATGAAGCGGTCCATGTCCACACCAGAGGCGAGGAAGGAGGCGAGGTCGTCGCCCTCGAGCTCGTAGTAGGCGTGGGCGGAGATGAAGTCCACCTCGTCAAAGGTGTGCTCAAGCACCACCCGCTCCCACGTGCCGAACGTGGGCATCGACGTGCCAGAGGAGCCGCACGCGACCAGCTCGAGGCTTGAGTCGAACTTGTGCATGGTGCGCGCCATGTCGAGCGCCGCACGGCCGTACTGCTCTGGCGTCATCTGGCCCACCTGCCATGGGCCGTCCATCTCGTTGCCAAGGCACCACATGCGCACGTTGTACGGCTCCGCAGCTCCGTTGGCGCGGCGAGCGTCACTTAGCGCAGTGCCGCTGGGGTGGTTGCAGTACTCAAGCAGATCGAGGGCCTCTGCGGTGCCGCGGGTGCCGATGTTCACGGCCATCATGGGCTCCACGCCGGCGATGCCCGCCCACTTCATGAACTCGTCGGTGCCAAACTCATTGGTCTCTGTGGAATGCCAGTTGAGGTCAAGGCGCACGGGTCGCGACTCGCGCGGCCCCACGCCGTCTTCCCAGCGGTACGAAGACACGAAGTTGCCGCCGGGGTAGCGGATGGTCGTGACACCCAGCTCGCGCACCAGATCGAGCACATCCGTGCGGAAGCCGTCGCCGTCCGCCGCGGGGTGTCCTGGCTCGTAGATGCCGGTATAGACACAGCGCCCAAGATGCTCAACGAAAGAACCGAAGAGGCGACGATTGATGGGACCGACCACGGCGTCGGGCCGGAGGATGAGACGTGCGGAAGCCATGCTCTCAGCCTGCCAGACTGTGGGTATGACGTGGGACCTCACAACGACGCCCGTAGCCGCCGCGCAGGGTCAAGGACTCGTGGCCGCGCTGACATTCGATGACGGTCCCAATGGCGCCGATACCGCCGAGTTGCTCGGCGTGTTGCGCGATCGCGGGATTCGCGCCGTGTTCGCGGTCGTTGGCCAGTGCATCGAGGCGCCGGGAGGTGCTGACCTGCTGCGACGCATCGTCGATGAGGGACACGTGCTGTGCAATCATTCGACGTCCTTTGCGGACATGGGGGACTGGGACGCGGACGCCGTGCGGGCGGACATGCTCGCGAATCTCGAGATCATTCGCGAGGCGGTGCCCGACGCTGTGGTTCCGTATTGGCGAGCGCCCAACGGTTCGTGGGGGGTCACCGCTGAGGTCGCGGTCGAGTTGGGGATGCAGCCGCTCGACGTCGTCAACCACATCGGCGACTGGGCAGAGCAGGACCCCGACGTTCTTGAGGCGCGACTGTGGGAGGCGCTGACGCGCGGGCAGCTGCTGCTGTGCCATGACGGTGGGGGAGACAGGTCAGGAACCGTCACCGCGGTGACGCGGTTCATCGACGAGGCGATGGCCGACGGCTGGGAGTTCACGCTGCCGGTTGGCTGCTAGGCCAACTCGACGGCCGTGGCCCTGCCGGACTCGATCGTGAACTCGGTGGTCGTGCCGTCCACGGTGGCGCGGTAGGTGCCGCCCCAGCCGGAAACGTTCACCGTGCCGTCCTCGCCCGTCACGACCTCCGTCGGCGACAGCCACCACTCGCCGTGCACGAGGCTGTCGAGGGCCTCGTAGGCGGGCTTGGGGGAGCCGTCCTTGCGCAGGAAGCCCGCAGGAGCGCCCAGCCACATCTCACGGTCGCAGAAGCCCCAATACGTGACGGACTCGACGAGCGGGTGCGCGAAAACCGTGGAGTAGTGGCGACGGATCTCGTCTGCCTGGCGCTCCTCGCCCTCTGGAGTCGAGGGCCAGTCGTCGACCTGGTAGTCGTTGAGGTCCACGATGTGCTCGGGCATGAGGTGGCCGGAGACCAGCGTGGTCTCCGTGAACTGCAGCGGCAGCCCGAACTTCCCGAAGCGCTCGAGGATCTCACCGAGCTCATCCTCGCCCCGGAACCCCTGATGCATGTGTGTCTGCAGGCCCAGCGCGTCGATCTGAATGCCTGCCGCGAGGCAGTCCTCGATGAGCTGCGCGTACTCCTCCGTGAGGAGGAAGTCGTTGAGCACAAGTTTGGCGTTGGGGTTGGCCTCGCGAGCGGTGTCGAAGGCAAGGCGCACCATCTCGACGCGGCCCAGCTTCTGGGCGAGGGGAGTGATCGCGTTGTCCTCCGCCGTGAAGCGGGGCATGATCACTGCCTCATTGATCGCGTCCCAGTGGTCCACGAGGCCAGCGAAGGCCGACGCCTCGCGGGTGATGCGTGCCCGCAGGGTCTTCTCGACCTCATCGAGGTCGCGCCCAAGGAGCCACTGTGGGGCGAGCGTGTGCCACGCCAAGGGATGACCCTTGGTGCGCACGCCACGGTCCTTGAACCACTTCGCGGCCTTGAGCAGCCGCTCAGTGTCCGGGGCGCCCTCTTGAGGCTCGAAGATCCGCCAATAGAAACCGAGCGTCACCTGGTTGAAGAGCGCCAAGAAGGGCTCTACCAGGTCAGATGCAGGGGCGCCGTCCGCCGCCACATCCATGAGCTCGAAGCCGATGTTGCCGATGCCAACGCTGTGCGCAACCTGCTCAACAGACACAGGTGTCCCAGGTCCGTTGGAGCCAGTCACGCTCAGCGTGGCGGTGCCAAGCCGATGCGTGTAGTCGTTCATGTCAGAGTGCTTGTCGTAAACCTTGACTCGTTGCCAGTAAGGACATAGACGTCGCCCGTGAGCTCAGTTGACGCTTGGGACTCGCGGGTTGCGGCGTCTCCCACCCACAGTTCCACCGTTCCCGGCTCCACGACGCGGCGCAGGGTCCTGTCGGAGAACGCGATGCGAGTGGTGGGGACGGTGAAGTTGACCGTTGCGGACTGACCTGGCTCGAGCGCAATGCGGCGGAAGCCCACCAGCTGCGCCACGGGACGCGGAACAGAGCCGAGCACGTCGCGAGCATAGAGTTGCACCACGTCCTCTCCCGCGACCTCGCCGGTATTGGTGACTGTGACGCTTGCGGTGATGGCAGCGTCGGTCGCGGCGGTGGGGGAGACCTGCAGGTCGCCGTAGGCAAAGGTCGTGTACGACAGGCCGAAGCCGAACGGGCGCACGGGCTCGGTGCCGACCGACGTGACGTCTCCGTCGCCGCCGAGCGCGGTGTGCAGGTACGAGTATGGCTGGGCGCCCGTCGAGCGCGGCATCGTCACCGGAAGGTGGCCGGAGGGGTTCACCCTACCCGTGAGCACTCCCGCGACCGCGGTTCCGCCCTCTTCGCCGGGGAAGAAGGTCTGGACGACTGCGGCGCATGTCTCGAGCGCCCAGCCAACGGCGTAAGGGCGACCCGTCATGAGCACGAGCACCACCGGGGTGCCGGTGGCCGCGACAGCCTCGACCAGTTCGCGCTGCACACCGGGGAGGTCGAGCGACTCGACATCGCAGCCCTCGCCGACGGTGCCGCGGCCAAAGAGTCCGGCACGGTCACCAGCAACGATGACGGCCACGTCTGCCTCGGTTGCGGCGGCGACGGCGGCATCGAAGCCAGAGCGGTCGTCGCCGTCGACGGTGCAGCCCTCGACAAACACTGCCCGACGCTGCTCCGCCTCGATCGCTTCCCTCACCGATGGCGCCTCGAAGCCCATGGGGTGGCCAGGGCGGTGCGAGAGCACGTGGTTGACGAACGAGTAGCAGCCGAACAGCGCAGCGGAACGGTCAGCGTTGGGTCCGATGAGCGCAATGGATGCGTCAGGAGCGAGCGGCAGGGTGCCGTCGTTGCTGAGCAGCACGATGGAGCGCTCCGCGAGCTCGCGGGCCACGCGACGGTGCTCGGGGGAGTCGAGGTCGACGCCGGTTGGCGGCTCCTCTTCGAATGTCGCGTCGAGCAGGCCAAGGTCCTGCTTCTGGCGCAGCACTCGCTCCACGGCACGGTCGACGACAGCCATGTCGATCGCTCCGGCCTCGATCGCCGCCTCAAGCGGCTGCAGGTACGCGTCGCCACTGGGAAGCTCCACGTCGACGCCGGCCGTGAGGGCCTGAACTGCCGCTTCGCCAAGGTCCGCGGCAACGCCGTGGAGCACCTGGAGGAACGCGACGCCGAAGTAGTCGGCGACAACGACGCCGTCGAAGCCCCACTCGTCGCGCAGCAAGTCCTTGAGGATCGCGGGGTCGCCGTGCGTGGGCACGCCGTCAAGCTGCGTGTACGCCGCCATGATCGAGCGCACGTTGCCGTCCTTGACCGCCATCTCGAACGGCACCAGCAGCTCATCCGCGAGCGCGCGGGGGCCGATGTTCACGGGGCCGAAGTTGCGGCCGGCGTTCGAGGCGGAGTAGCCCACGAAGTGCTTGAGTGTCGCGTGGACGCCCTCGCTCTGCAGGCCCTTCACGAACGCCGTTCCCACCTCGCCAACGAGGTAGGGGTCTTCCGCGATGCATTCATCGACTCGCCCCCAGCGCGGGTCGCGAATGACGTCGAGCACGGGTGCCAGACCCTGGTGGATGCCAAGGTCATGCATCGAGGAGCCGATGGCGGCGCCCATCTGCTCGACGAGTTCGGGCGAGAACGACGCCCCCCACGCCGTGGGCGTGGGGAACGTCGCGGCCTTCCATGCCGCAAGACCCGTCAGGCACTCCTCGTGAACGATCGCGGGGATGCCAAGCCGAGTGTTGCGGACCAGGTCTCGCTGAATCGACCACAGCCAGGCGGCACGCTCGTCCGGATCCACCGGATTCGTGCCGTAGGCCCTGGTGATGTGGCCGAGGCCGTCTGCGACAGCTTCGGTAAGGCGGTTGGTCTGGGGACGCTGGCCCTGCAAGGGGGCCACGACGTCTCCAGCTTCGTCCTGCCAGAAGCCCACCAGCTGGGCGAGCTTCTCCTTCGTTGTCATCTGCTCCAGGAGCTCGTGGACGCGCGACACCGAGGTGTCGGGCGCCGACTGGCCCGAGTGAACGGTTGTCATTGGATCAGCCCTTGACCGCTCCCGTAAGACCGTCGACGATGCGGCGCTCCATGAACAGGAAGAAGATGAGCGCAGGGATCATCGACAGTGACGTGTAGGCCATGATCGCCGTGATGTCCGCAGCGTGCTGACCCTGGAAGGTCGTAATACCAAGCGGAAGCGTCATGCCCTTGGGGTCACCCGTGAGTAGCAGCAATGGCAGCAGGTAGGCGTTCCACGAGCCGATGAAGGCGAGGACACCCACGGTGACCATGCCGGGACGGGCAAGCGGAAGAACCATGTGGTAGAAGAAGCCGACCCGCGTCAGGCCATCCACGAACGATGCCTCCTCAAGCTCCTTGGGAAGGGCCTGGAGGAACGGTCGCATGATGATGACCGTGATGGGCAGAGCGAAGGCGATCTGCGGCACCACGAGTCCCCACAGGCTGCCGATGAGGTCGAGGCTCTTGAGCAGCTGGTACAGCGGCAGGATCGCCACCGTGAGGGGGAACATCAGGCCCGTCGTGAACAGGACATAGATCGCCTCGCGACCGCGGAAGCTGTAGCGGGCAAGCGGGTAGGCGGCCATGGTGCCGAACAGCACGACGCCTGCGGTCGTGCCGAAGGCAACCAGGGTCGAGTTGATCAGCTGACGCCAGAACAGGCCGTCCGAGAGGATGCCGACGTAGTTGTCGAACAGCCAGGGGCTCGGAAGACCGGCAGGATCGGCCGACAGCTGCTGCTGGTTCCTGAAACCACCGATGATGAGGTACAGGATCGGGCCGAGCGTAAGGACGACACCGGCGAAGCCGATGACGATCGCGAGAATCGTGCCGCCATCCCACTGGAACCCGCGCTTGGGGGCGCGGACTCGGTCGCGGACGGGGGCCGTCTCGGTAGGAGTCTCGGTGATGGTCATCTCTTATACCTCCACCTTGTTGTCGGAGTTGTCCTTGCGCAGGATCAGGAGCATGTAGGCGATGGCGACCACGAAGGACAGCGCGAACATGATCACCGCGACTGCGGAACCAAAGCCCACGTCCTTGCGGAAGTAGCCGACCTGCATCATGAACGTCGCAATCGTCGAGTACTGGCCGACGGTGCCGCCTCGGTTGAGCACCCACACCATGTCGAACAGCTGAATAGAGCCGATGATCGACAGGAATGCCCAGATGCGGATCGTGGGGCCAATAAGCGGGATGTTGATGCGACGCTGCACCTGCCACCACGAGGCGCCGTCGATCGACGCGGCCTCCTGGAGCTCCTGGGGGACACCGGACAGGCCGGCAAGGAACAGGATGATCGCCAGACCCAGGTACTTCCATGTGACGATGAAGAACACCGTCCAGATGCCCCAGGTCGTATCTTCAAACCAGCCGCCAGCCGGTTTGGGGAACCCCGTAGCTTCGGAGAGTTGAGTGGCGATGCCGTTGGGGTCGAAGATGATGAGCCACATGATTCCCGCGATGACTTCGCTCAGCACGTAGGGAGCGAAGATGATGAGGCGCACGCCATTGCGCATCGGGAACTTGCGGTTGAGGGTGAGTGCGACGAGCAGAGCGAGCGGCAGCTGAATGGCCATCGACAGAACGACGATGAGCATGTTGTGCCCCACCGCGGTCCAGAACGGCTCCGTGTACGAGGACATGAAGGCGTCCTTCGTCGCGGGGTCATTGCCGCCCCACAGGGCTCGTGCGTAGTTTTCAAAGCCGATGAACTCGGCCTCGGAGAACTGCTTGATCCCGTTCCACTTGTAGAGGCTGAACCGGGCCGCCGATGCCACCGGGTAGATCACGAAGGTCAGGAACAGGGCCACAGCGGGTCCTACGAAGACCAGGATCTCGATCCACTTGCGGGCGGTGTCACGGCGGTGTGACGAGTACGGGCTGAGAGGCTT
>CALALQ010000496.1 GCA_937925595.1 uncultured Demequina sp.
GATGAGTGTGACCGTGAGGGGAAGTGGTCAGTTGTCGTCGCTGAGACTTTCGCTCAAGTTTCTAGCAGGGCTCGTTAGAGATATAGATGTGGATCAATCAAGGAGGCTGATGAACTAACTCATCTTTGCTAGCTGAAACCCCTCACCGCCGTTTTCCTGTTCCTAGGCGGTGAGGGGTTTCTCTTTGAGTAAAACATGACGGATACCCCCGAATCCGTACCCACGATTCTGTGACCACATTTCCGATATAAGAATCGCGACGAAAGTGAAGGTTGCCAGAAAGTCTCGTTAGAGAGGTCTATACACGACAAACCTCGCCAAGGAGTCAATCATGACCACCGCCAACCCTCTTGCAATCGTAAGCCCCGCAGTAAACAACACTTCGAACATCTCACCCGTAGGAAAAATCATGCTCGCCGCGGCCATCATCGTTCCCGCAATCGCGGGCTTCAACTGGCTCACCGACGCGATCACTCACGACACGACGCAGACCGCCACCTGCATCACTTCGGTGACGAGTGCCAGCGCGTCCGATCGAGACGACTGCCTCATCAACGAGCCGCAGACCGCGCGTGTGGCTGTTCAGGTCGCGGAGACCACCGGACGCTTCTAAACCACCGACAAGGAGAAACCCATGACTAAGAAGATCGAGCAGAAAGCACCCACGGATAAGCCCCTACGTCTCGGCTACGTTCGCGTCTCTCGCGACGACGGAGTGTCCACTACAGTCGAGAACCAGAAGAAGGCCTTACTCGCCTACGACCCATCGATGAAGCTCTTCACCGACAAGGGCGTGAGCGGTGAAAACAACCTTGATGAGCCCACCGCGGCATGGAGCAGCAAGCTCATGCCGGAGCTGAGAGCCAATCCCACCGCGCAGGTCGTCGTCTACTCACTCGACCGTCTCGGCCGATCCAAAGGTGCGGTGCTCTACACCATCGAGAAGCTGATCAAAGCTGGCGGCACTCTCTACGTGGTCCGAGACAACAAGCTCTACAACTCGAACTCCGACTTCGAGCAGGCGGTCTCGCTCACCTTCGCCAGCCTGTCCAATGAGGCCTACCGCGTAGAGGTTCAGAAGAAGACGCAGCGCTCCCTAGACGTGCTCAAGAGCAACGGCGTGGCTCTCGGTCGTAAGCCTCACCTGTACGAGAAGGACTTGCGACAGATTCGAGATCTGCACGAGCGCGGCTTGGGCTACACCGCCATCGGCAAGGTAGTTCGGACACGTCGAGTCTCGGACGACGAATGGCAGAACACGTCCCCTCGCGTCATCAAGCGAGTCATCGAAGGCACCTACACGAGCAGAGAGGAGTTCGACCGCAAGAACACCATCGCTCGCCTGTCCATGCTGGGCCAAGGGGGCGAGTCATGAGCGAATCGCCCAAACCCTTCTGGCCTGAGGGACTGACGCACGCCCTCATCACATCGAACCTCAGCACGCCACAGATCAACCTCATCCTCGCCGAAGGAGTCGTACCCGCACACCCATTGGAGAAGCCATGACCACCACAGCACCCGACTTCGATATCTTTCCGACCATTGCGCCCAAGCCCCCTCAGCAGGCCACGCCCAGATTCTTCGCTTCCAACATCCCCAGCTTCAACCCGCCCGTTGAAAGCCCTCTACCTTCGGTTCCCCAAGTGGTCTTCCAAGAGCCTGTTGCCGAGAAGCTGCCGGAGCCGACGACGGAACCGCTTCCGGAGATATCCGACCGTGACAGCAGGTTGTTAGCTGCCGAACGAACACTCTTCGCCAGCCTGCCCTCTCGTGTGAGGAACCGTCACCGGATCGCTCCACCCACTCACACCGCCTTCGACCTCGAGGAGGACTGAGCCGTGTTCGAGAAGCTTGCCGATCGCTTGAACGCCCGCCACCGCGAGGAAGAGGGAGCAGCCATGCTCTCCGTCATCGTCCTCAGCATGTTCGTGTTTCTGACCCTCGCGGCCATCGCCATGAACATGAACGCGAGCACACGTCTCACCGCTCTCACGAAGGCCGAAGCCTCCGCCCTCATCGCGGCGGAGTCCGGCGCTGACGTGGCTCTCGCTTCCGCCCTGAGCCCGGAGTGCGAGCCCACCGAAGAGAGTGATGAGTACGGCTACACCTACGCCCTCTTCGGCTCCGCCTTCTACCTCCAGCCCCCCTCCGACGTGGACTCCTACGGCAACCGCCGCGGATGCCCTCAGACCGGTGATCGCTTCCTCGTCGTGCAGTCCACCGGTTCGAACGGTCGCGGTGTGGACACAGAGGTGGTCTCGGTTTACCAGTGGGACGACGGCTCTGCCGAGCAAGCCTTCGATGAGGCGGCTACCGAGCGAGCCATGCCGACCCTCATCTCACGGTTGGAGAGATGACGTGGCCTCCGATATTCGATGCAACGTCGAGATGGTGTACGCGCCAAAGCAATAAGGAGAAGATCATGACGAAGCTACACAAGGCAGAGGGAGGAGTTTTCACCCGCTGTAGAGCCACTGTGATGCAGGGACACGGCGTCACGGACTGCCCGCTTGAGGTCGATGGCGTGGAGGTGCGACACGTAGTTGGCTTGAAGGGCATCGCTGAGGCCGGCGGTGGCATCATGCGCAAGCCGCTCGGGAACGGCAAGTACCGCGACACCTACGTGATGGGGCTTCCGGATGGCGGCTACATGACCTCCACGGGGCATCAAGAGCGCATCTACGACGAGAAGGGGAAGCTGGTCCCGGAGATCGACCGTCGCCGCCAGCGCCGCCGTGAGCAGCGCGAAGGCAAGCTTCCTGAACTGAACGCAATGGAACAGTGGCAGGTAGACGAGGAGTATGTGGCTCTTACGGAGCACGTGACTCAAGGCTTGCTCCACTGGGATGTGCCGAACGTCATGGCACAGTTCGCTTCCGATGCTCGCACGGCGTCGGCGATGGCCGAACGCGGCGTGTTCACTCCTGCCAGTCTTGCTCTCCTTCTCGAAGTTTCGAACCGACACAACGCGCCGTTGGAACTCACCTACGGCTTGAAGGCAGTGAAGGAGCAGATCACGGACAATCCCGACCCGCGGGCGTATCTCGTTCAGAAGGCTCGCGAAGAAAAGCGCGACCGCCTCTATGGTCCGGTGATCGATCACGAGCTTGAGTCCACCCGTCAGGCATGGAACGAAGCATCCGCCGTCGAACACGCATCCGTGAAGTACCACCTGAAGCAATACCTACCGGCTGGAATGACGGTCGAGGACGTGCTTCCGTACTTCGATCATTCGCAGCGGAACAAGATCGGTTCACATGCGCTCTGGGAAGCAGCGCTCGAATCGGCCACCGGGAAGAGTCTCGAACATCTAGTGGACGACAGGAACAGAGCCGTCCTCGCCAGCGCAGACCTCAACTCCGAGTACTGGGCGGACGCCTACATCGCCTGGCAACAGGATTCCGGTAGTAGCTCAAAGGGACGCCGCGACCAGATCCGAGCAAAGTTCGGTGGCAAAGCCACCGACATCGAGAACTGGCTCTACCGCAATCAGAAGCCACAGGCGGCGAAACAGCGCGATGCGATGATTGCTGATCTACAGAAGCACTTTGAAAAGCAGGGTAAAGCTCAGAAGTTCACCCACGGCTCTCCATTCCTTGACCGTGACGAGATTACTAAGGAGCACCTGGTGCTCAACTTCGCTTCGAAGAAGGAGATGATGGCCGAAGTGAAGGCCATCGCGGAGGAAGGAAACTTCAAAGAGTTCCAGGTTCACCAGTACAAGCCTACGACCGCGCGACACAAGGGCTACGTCGTCATTACCCCCATCCGTGCCAGCTTGGAAGAGCTGATCGACCTGTTCTAAGGAGGGATGACTGATGACACTCGAAGACCTTGACCCGTTCGCTGAACCGTTTGACTACTTGCTTCGCGATGAACCCTCCGCGGAAGTGAACGAACTCAACTGAACGCCCCTAGAAGCCCCTGCCCATCCTCAATACGGCAGGGGCTTCTTCATGCGCGCTGATAGTGACTGTCGAGACGGTGTACGCGGACTTTCCGGAATAGCTCGTTAGAAACCGCTCTACCGATCCGATCAAGGAGACAACGATGACCAAGTTCCACATTGCCGCGAACGGCAGAACCGAACCATGCACAGCCACGAAGCGAGCCTGCCCCCGCGGCGGCGCGGAGGCTCACTTCGATTCCATACAGGAGGCCCTAATAGTAACACACGAGGCCCTTATGAGAGACCAGACTAAGAGCCAACTTGTTGAGGATGACTTCGATCCGATTTCTCGTTACCGCAGGTTGGCGCAGGCAAAGGCGAGATTCCTCGAAGAAGAAGGAGACCTCCACGGCTTCACAGAGCGTCTTGCCGCGAGCGAGAAGGCACCCGAAGACCTTCGTCCATTCTTCTTTAGCAAGCCTCCATTCCGCACACCCGAGGGGACCTTGTTCAACTCGCATCGGGCGGTAGAGGTACTTGCTCGTGAGGAGCACTTGGCTCCCGGTGAGTCAATGAACGATTCGTTCCGCGAAGCCATGTTGGCTCGTCGAGGTCACCCTGAGCGCCCGGACGGGCAGCCGCCCTTGACTAAGGGCCTTGAGCAGCTGGCAGATCCTTCCTTCACTGATGACCTCTTCTGGAGAGAGTCCGACGAACGCAAGATGCTCACTCGACACCTTCCGAAGACTCTTGAACGACTCGAACGACAGCTAACTCGCACCGCCCGATAGCCCCTCCGCCCAGAGCCCCCGACGTCTGCGCGTCGGGGGCTCTGCTGTGCCGTCTAGAGGCGCTGGATACGAGTCTGCGCGCCCTTCTTCATCCGGACGCATCGACGCACGATCTATCCCTGTGACGCCTCAGATCGCGAGCCAGCGATGTGCGACACGCACTCAGGAATAGGCCGATCAGAAGTCTTTTTGAGAAGTGGTGCGAAGAGCGGAAGAGCCGGTTATCGTGCCATCCACAACGCTTCATCCACACGATCAAAGGAGCCATCATGGCCGACACCACGAAGACCGCCCCCGCCCAGAAGCCCGCCGTCGAGACCGTCGAGGACACGAAGACCGTCGCGGAAATCGACCCGAAGGAGCTCACGCAGGCGATCCGTCTGCTTCGCTTCAAGATCGGCACCCTCCAGGCCGACGCCCGCCGCAAGGCTCCCTTCCTCTCCCGCTCCCAGGACGAGGCGCGTGCGAAGTACGCCGCCGCGATCAAGACGGTGACCGAGATGGCCGAGTTCATCGACCAGCAGAAGACCGCCTGAACGCTCTTCCCTCCGAACCCTCGTCACTGACGGGGGTTTTGGAGTATTTGCTAGTAGTTGCGCTTCTCCTAGAGCTAGTTATTGTCTGCCATATGAACGCTATCTCCACCGGCTCCCGAATCCGCTTTATCTCCTCCTCTGACCCTTACACCACCCTTTCCCGCGGTGATCAAGGAACCGTCGAAGACGTGGATTCCCTGGGCACTGTTCACGTCACATGGGATAACGGCTCCACCCTCGGAATGATCCCCGGCGAAGATCGCTTCGCGATCCTCTGAACTCACCGAAAGCAAAGGAATCCATCATGGCTGACAACACCCGCATCCTTCTCGCTATCGAGGACAACATGGGCTACACGCCCGATCAGGTCCACAACTCCATGACGATCTACGACCTCGTGCGCGCCCTTCAGGAAGCTGCTGAGGAGTACGGCGAGGACACCTTGATCGTTCTCGACAACGGGCAACGCTACGGTGCTCGCTACGGCGGCATCGACATCTACCGCGACCTCATCACGCCCGTTGAGGACGAAGACGAAGACGCTGACCTGAGCCTCTGACCACGCACGCTAAAGCCCCTGCCGATCCTTGGCAGGGGCTTCGTAGTTCGCTTCCGCGGCGGTCAGGTCACGTCACCGCGATAGAGGTCGCCTTCGACGTGCGACACGACTTCCCCAGTGCGGGAGGTGCCGACCCAGAGGTAGTCGCCTTCCTTCCACTCGATGTGCCAGCCAGCCGCGTGAAGCGCATCCCCCAAGGTCTCATCAGCGCCGCCAGGGAAGAACGCCTCGCCGGAGGACGGAGGCTCGAACGCATCGAGGATCGCCTTGAGAGCATCCATCGACTGCGGCTTCTCTTCGACAACGCGGGCAAGGGTTCGTTCGTACATCTTCCAATAGGAATCGAGGGTCATAGGGCAGACGATAACCGGCTCCGCCCGCTCTCACACCCTCAAAGGAATACCCGCGTGGAGGTCACTGGATCGCTTCTGCGCGGGCTTCCGGTTCGGCACAAACAATCACGCGATGAACAATCACTGGAGTCCAGATCGCAAGCTAGCGAAGTGTCACACGTATGCAGGATCGAACAATCTTGAGCAATCTGAAGAGACGCGGTTCTTCTGACGAAGAGCCAGTTATTTTCAATGCTATGAACAAGGCTGACGCTCTCGCCACAATCGTTTCCTTCACTACTGACAGCGCTTACTACGGTGAGTTCGGCTTCATGAAGAGTGAACAAGCCGAAGAGGTTGCGGAGATCCTTTGGCATCGAGAGCACGGGACGCGGCTCGACATGTTGCTCTGCGGCGCACTTGGGCAGGCCATCCGCGCCTACACGGCTCAGGAGTGGGCCTACGACCCGTGCGAGGCTCCGCGTCGGGATGCATGGATCGCTCTACTCCGCGAGAAGCTGCCGCGGACGATGGCTCTCCTGGACGAGTGACATGCTGCCCGCCTTCTTCAACACGGATATGTCCGCCGATGTCGAGTACGTGACGCACGAAGAGCCGGATGGTCTCTACGTGACGGCCACCGTCTACGAGGATGGTGAGGCGATTGGCTCGATGGTCTACGGCCCATTGAGGAAACTGTCATCCGACGACGCCGCGACGTTTCGCCTGGAAGCGTGGGGCGGTAGCGAGCCGATGTCGTTCCAGGACGGTGAGGCGTTCGAGGATGAGCATAAGAGCGGTGCCCTCGTCATCTTCGTGCGGTGGGGTGAGTCGTACTACATGGCCGCCGCCGTCGACGGGTGAGAGGAACGAGAGAAGCCCCGTCCACATGGACGGGGCTTCTCAGCGTCACACCTACTCAGCCTTCGTGGTCGGAGTCGGGGTCATCGAAGTACTCCATCGCCTCTTCTTTCGAGAAGCCGAACATAGCCATGAGGTTGGCGAGGTTGCACTCGACTGATTCGTCCTCGTTGAAATCGACCAGTCGAGCTTCTCGGATTGTGGGCTCTCCGGACGCCTCGTCTTCCGGTGTCTGCGCGAACTCCGCGGTTCCCTGAGAGATCCATCCCATAGCGGGATCGCAATCGGACCACTCGAAGGTGATTCGCCCTCCGCCCCTCACGACCGCTTCCTTCAGAACGTCAAAGGCATCCCGGCTTGGCGAATCCGGTCCGTACCAGGCTGAATCGTTTCCGAAGTAGCCCTCGACGTTGTTGGCGTACCTCCACCGACCACTGCCCCAGCCGTTGAAGGTCCACGTGTCTCCGCTCTTCGTCAAGCTGTAACCGTCGCTGAGGATGTCGTACGAGCTATCTGCGGCGAGGTCGACTAGGTGCTGAAGCTCCGCACCGACTGACTCAGCAATGATCGTTACCCGTGCTGTAGTGATGTTTGCCAATGCACTCTCTTTCGTTGGTGTCTTAGGACCGGGAAGAGAGAAGCCCCGTCCATGCGGACGGGGCTTCTCAGTGTCACACCACCGTCGAGATGGTGTACGCGAGGCTTACTTGACCTTGGCGAGTTCCGCGACCTTCGCGACCAGCGGAGCCTTGATTCCCTCGATGGGACTCCAGTCGCGGGCGCGCTGATCCTCAGCCTTCGGCTTCCGCTTCGGCCCGTCGACGTGCGACGCGATCTGACCGAGAAGCTGGTGGTAGCTGATGAAGCCCGAATCCTTCAGAATCGGGTCCAGCTTCTCCTTCGTGAAATCGGCGGTGGTGAGGTTCTTCAGGATGCTGATGACCGTCGTCTTGCGAGCAGCCTTCGCCTTGTCGAGGTACTCGGTCATGGTCGAGATGTAGGACTTGAGGTCTCCGAGGAGCGCGAGGTCCTCCTCCAGAGCCTCCGCGTCGGTCTGCGCCGCAACCTGCTTCTCGAAGTGGGCATCCCATGCCGCCTTCACCTCCTCCGGAGCAGCGTCATAGCCCTTCGTCTGCTTGCGGAACTCTTCGACGGTCAACGCCTCCGCCGTGTCGTAGTGCAGCACTTCGTCAAGCTGAAGGCCGGATGCGTTGCGGACGTAGATTGCCATGGTTCGGATGCCCCCTTGGGTCGGGTTGGTTGAGTCAGTCGGCAAGCCGGTCTGGGGCGGCTGCCTCACTCAATCTCGCACTCAGCAAGGCCGGAACTCCGCCGAATCTGGGGCTTAACGCCGGTTCCAAACAAGTCC
>CALALQ010000497.1 GCA_937925595.1 uncultured Demequina sp.
CACCCGGGCTGATTTGCCGCGCGTCAGCTCCAGCACGTCGGGATTGACCTTCTGCGGCATGATGCTGCTGCCGGTGCAAAACGCGTGCGGCAGCTTGATGAAGCCAAACTCAACCGTGCTCCACAGGATCCACTCTTCGGCCCAGCCGCTGAGGTGCGAGGCGATCATCGCCAGCACGAACGCGCTTTCGAGCACAAAGTCGCGGTCGCTGCTGGTGTCGAGACTGTTGGCCGTGATCCCATCGAAACCCAGTTCGGCGGCGGTCATTCGGCGATCGATCGGCAGCGATGTCCCGGCGACGGCGGCAACCCCGAGGCTGCAGAGGTTCAGCCGGCGGCGGCAATCGGCGATCCGCTGGCGGTCACGCTCCAATTTCTCGATGTACGCTAGCCAGTAGTGTGGCGCGAGCACCGGTTGAGCCCGCTGCAGGTGGGTGTAGGCGGGCAAAATCACATCGGCGTCGCGTTCGCAGCGGCCGAGAAACGCCTGCTGCAATTCAACCAGTCGCCCATCCACTCGATCCAGCGCCTCACGCACCCACAGCCGCACGTCCGTGCTGACCTGGTCATTTCGGCTGCGAGCGGTGTGCAATTTGCGTCCGACATCGCCGAGGCGATCGATCAACGCCTGTTCGATGTGCATGTGGATGTCTTCGAGCTCGATCCGCAGCGGCAGTCGGCCTTCATCGAGTTCCACACCGATCGCGGTGAGTTCTCGGGTGATGGCGTCGGCTTCCTCGGCGGTGAGCAGACCTTGCGACGCCAGCATGCGGGCATGCGCGATCGAGCCGCGAATGTCTTGGCGGTACAGCCGAGCATCAAAACTGACGCTCTCGGCAAACCGCTCGACGCGATTGTCGGTCTTGCTGTCGAATACGCCGCTGCGAGAGGGACTTTCCACGGATTACCTACCCCTGAGGGATCGAGTTTCGAATAATGCCGGCCGCCGGGAGCTTTGCCAGGGCCGCATTATCGTGACAATGGTTGATTGATCCAGACGCAGTCGCGAAAACAATCTCGCCCAGGATGATGATTTCAAGGAATTGTGAAATGAAGTTTGCAGGGCTGCCGCGATGCTGGGTGGTCGGGCGTCGACCTCCGGTGTGGGCTCGACGAGCGCAGCTGGTGGCGAAAGGGATGTTGCTGGGGGCCAGCTTGGTGGTGCCGGTTCAGGCATGGAGTCAGGTAGCAGCGCCGCCGGAGCTGCGCAGGCCGATCGCTCCGCCGCTGCCGGGGCCTGCTCCCGTGCCGGCCGCCGCACCTGCCGTCGCCGCGCCATCGACGACCTTGGCCGTCAGCGGAGTCCCTTATGGCGTCGCGCGCATCGAGATTCCCGCGGGGGCCGCCCAGCAAGATGCGGCCTTACCGCTGCTGGAGGTTACGGATGAGGAAGGTCGAATCCTCTACCCGGTCACGCGTGACATTCAGGTAGACACGCCGGCTCGCGCCCGTCCTCCGGTACCACCGGGCGCTCCAGCGGTGGGCGGAGGACGCTTGCTGCGGCGAATCGGCGACCTGGTGCGCGACCTGTCGGAAGAAGATCGGCCGATCACCGTGGCACGCGAAGTCACGTTCTTGTTTCGCGGTGATGAACCGCTGCGCGTGCGGCTGAGCCAGCCGGATCTCGCCGGACGTACCGAACTCTTGCTTCGTCCGGCGGCTGCCCCGGCGGGTAGCACGCACCGGCAAATGCTGCTGCAGTGGTGGAACGGGTACACGCAAGCCTTGATGCGGCAGATGGATGTGGGCGATTACCCGCCGATCATCGAAAGCTATTTGATTGCGTTGCTGTCGGGGCGGCTCGATTTACCGCTGCCCGATGGATTTTTGACGGCTGACCCGACCGGCGAGGCGTCGATGCTCTCGACGCTCAAACTGATCGCCGGTACTGAAGCGATTCGCACCTCGATCTTGCGGCGTGCCGCCGCGGGAGTCGACGGCGCAACCGCCATTGCCGATTTGCCGGTGCCCGCTGGCCCGCAGTGGCAGCCGGTCGCGTCGGAGCCGCCTGGCGTCGATGTGCCGCGGGAGCCAACGGCCAGCCGTGTGCCGCCCGAATGTTTCTATCTCCGGTTTGGGTCTTTCGAAAACTACATTTGGTTTCGCAACCTGTCGGAAGAATACGGCGGCGATATCGGCCGGATGGTGACGCTTCGCGGAATCGAAAACGCGGCGGCTCGACGGATGGAGAGCCAGTTGAACCTCAAGACGACCGAGCTATCGCGCGTGCTCGGAGCGTCGGTGATCGAGGACCAAGCGATCATTGGACGCGATCTGTTCTTGAACGACGGGGCATCGCTCGGCGTGTTGTTTCGCGCGAAGAACACCTTTTTGCTGCGAACGTCGCTGGAATCCGAACGCTCCACGCTGGTCCGCACCGATCCCACCGTCAAGCAGTCGCGGCTGAATATCGATGGCCACGAAGTCTCGCTGATCGCCACCCCGGACAATCGTGTCCGCTCGTTCTTAGCGATCGACGGTGAATATGTGTTCGTCACCAACAGTCGCACGCTGGTCAAACGCTTCCTCGAAGTCGGCCGCAGCGGCCAGTCGCTTGCGAGCACACCGGAGTTCCAACTCGCTCGGCAGCTGGTGCCGCTGGAGCGTGAAGACACGGTGTTCGCTTACTTCTCGCCGCAGATGCTGCGCGGGTTGGTCGGCCCGGATTATCTGATTGAGCTCCGCCGCCGGTTGCAGTCGGATACCGATATCGCGCTACTGCGACTGGCGCGGCTGGCGTCGGCGGCTGAAACGCAGCCTCTGTGGGAAATCGACGACCTGATCGCCCCCCGCCGCTGGCGCCTGCCCTTCCAGAGACGGTGGCGGGGCTAGGTTCCGCTCGGCGCCGAGGGCGGGTCGAGAATGAGCAGGGTCGAGCGGCCGTCGGGCCGGACCGGCTTCTCCTCGGTCGTGATGTGAATCTTCGCCGGCATCGTCCCTGCCGCCGGAATCACCGCAGCGATCGGGACTGCCCCGGTCGGAAGCGGTTCCTCGGGACCGATGACCGAGAGCGGATCACCGGCCGAGAGTCGATGCTGCACTTCGGTCTCGTGGTCCCCGTCGTGGAAGAGCTCGAGCGCCTCCGATTCAACGATCGGACCGCGGTCTGAGGGCGAGCGCCGGCGATAGACCTGGTTGGCGTGGTAGAGCTCGGCCAGCTGGAACGAGAGCATCTGGTTCAGGGTGTCGTCCTCGCTGACCACGGCGAAAGCGGACACGTCCTCCAGCGGGCTTCCGGGCGAATCGTCTTCCGGGTTGAGCGGGCCACCGAAGGAAGTGAGTCCCCGATCGGTGGCGGCCTGTGCCTCCTCGCCCGATTCGGTCCACACCTTGACGTCGGCGCCGGCCCGGACCAGCCCGGCGCCCAGGTTGAGGGCCCAGGCCGGGGCGCCGATCAGCAGCAGGGTGGGACGGTGTTCACCGGCCAGCCCGAGCCGGCGGGCAAGCCAGGGTGAGACCAGGGCCGAGTAGAAGACGGTTCCAACGATGACCAGGAAGGTGACCGGAATGATCATCTCGGCCCCGTCCACGTTCTGTTCGGTCAGGTCGAGACCGAAGGCCGATGCGGTCGACGCAGCGACGATGCCACGGGGCGCCATCGAGGAGAAGAACACCTTCTCCCGACCCGAGAACGGGAGCCCGGCCAGGGTGAGCACGGCCAGGGGGCGGGCGACGAAAATCAGGATCGCGATCACCAGGAGGCCCTTCCAGCCGAGATCGATGACCTGATCCACCTCGACATTGGCGGCCAGCAGCACGAAGAGGATCCCGACCAGGATCGGGACCAGGGTCTCCTTGAACTCGGCGACCTGGTCGATCCGCACCTTCCTCTGGTTGGCGAGGGCGACGCCCATCACGATCGTGGCGACCAGACCGGAGTCGGCAAGGACCGCGTCGGAGGCAGCGAAGGCAGCGACGACCATCATCAGGGTGGCCGCGACCTTGTCCCGGCCGGCCAGCCGCTTGGTGCCGAGCACCGGAACCATCAGCAGGGCGGCGACCACACCGACGATGCCGCCGACGAAGAGCGAGGCGAAGAGTTCGCCGATGTCGAACTCGCCGCCCTGGCCATTCGTGAAGGAACCGAAGACGACGACCGCGATGATCGCGCCGACCGGGTCGATCAGGATGCCCTCCCACTTGAGCACGTTGCGCACCCTCGAGGTGGGCCCTATGAAGTCGAGGATCGGCAGGACCACGGTCGGCCCCGAGACGATCACCGTGGCGCCGATCAGGATCGCGATCGGATGCGGGACGTCG
>CALALQ010000498.1 GCA_937925595.1 uncultured Demequina sp.
ACCGCGCCTGCGTCCGCCGGCCGCTCCACCCGCATCGGGCGGGCTTCCTCGGTGCGCGCCCAGTTGCGCCAGACCTCGCCGTCGGCGGTCACAGGAACACCTTCCCCTCGCCTCGATACGTGGGCAGCCGATCGACGACCTCGCCGCCGTCGACGACGTGCAACTCGCCGACGTGCTCGGCGAGCTCGCCCGACTTCGTGTGCCGGAACCAGACCCGGTCGCCGACGGCGAGCGACCGCGCGGCCGGTCCCGTGAGCGGCGTCTGCACCTCGCCGGCGCCCTCACGGCCCAGGTAGTCGAGGCCACGGGGCCAGGCCGGGAGCGGCAGTCGGTCCGCACCGGGCGGTCCTGAGGCGATCCACCCGCCGCCCAGTACAGTCACGTGGTCCGGACCGGGCCGACGCACGACATCGAGCGCGAACGCGGCCGCCGGCGCCGGGCTGAACTGCGAATAGCCGTCGAACAGGTGACCGCCGAAAAGCCCGGAGCCCGCGCCGACCTCGGTCACTGATCCATCCGCCGAGGTCGCCTCGAGCGACCCGGTCCCGCCGCCGTTCACGAACTCGAGATCCGCGTGCTCGCGCACCGCGGCCACCGCCGCCGCACGACGCGCCACGAGCTCGGGCAGGGACCGTCCCTGCATCCAGCGGTTCACCGCACCGGTCACCGGACGGCCCCGCGGGTGGTGCACCACCCCGGCGATCTGCGCCTCATACGCCATGAGCCCGACGAGACGGAACCCGGGGCGCCCCGCGATGTACGCGGCGAGCGCGGCCGCGTCGCGGGGGTCGTGGACCGGCGAGCGACGGACGCCGATGTGTCCGAGCACCGGGGCCCGCCACGAGGCATCCAGTTCGAGGCACACCCGGATCTCCTCGCGGGCGCTGGCGGGCAGCACCGAATCGACGAGGTCCAGCTGCGCGGGCGAGTCGACCATGAGTGTGATCCGCTGCGCGAGCCCGGCGTCGGTGGCGAGGCGACGCAGGCTCGCGAGGTCGGAGGTCGGGTAGCCCACGACGAGGTCGTCGACGCGCTCGGCAAGCCAGATCGCCTCGGCGAGGGTGTAGGCGAGCACGCCGCGGTAGCCGGGGACGCGCAGCACCGCCTCGAGGACCTCGCGCACCCGGACCGATTTCGAGGCCACCCGGATCGGCGTGCCGTGCGCCCGCCGCACCATGTCCTGGGCGTTGTGTCGCAGTGCGCCGAGATGCAGCGCACCCACGGGCGCCGGCAGCTGGACCGTCGCGGCGGTGAGCTCAGGCCAGTACCGCTCGGGGGCGAGCCACGGGGAGGCGTCGGGGCCGCGGTGCGGCGCGGCGAGGTCGAGGGTCATCGGAGGCCCAGTATGCCCGACGTCCGCTACGCTCGCACCATGCGTCTCGGTGTCCTCGATGTCGGTTCGAACACCGTGCATCTGCTCGTGGTGGATGCGCACCCGGGCGCGCGGCCGGTCCCGGCGGCCTCGCAGAAGTCGGTGCTCCGGCTCATGCGCTATCTCGAACCCGACGGCTCCATCAGCGAGACCGGGGTCGCGGCCATCCTCGCCGCCGTGGGCGAAGCCCGCCGCGCAGCAGACGAGGCCGGGATCGAGGAGCTGCTGCCGTTCGCGACCTCCGCGATCCGCGAGGCGGCGAACGGCGAGGCCGTGCTCGCGCGGGTCGAGCGCGAGACGGGCGTGCGGCTCGAGGTCCTGAGCGGCGAAGACGAAGCCCGCCTGACGTTCCTCGCCGTCCGACGCTGGTACGGATGGTCGGCCGGGCACGTGCTGCTCTTCGACATCGGCGGCGGCTCGCTCGAGGTCGCGCAGGGCCTCGACGAAGTCCCCGACCTCGCTCGCTCACTCCCCCTGGGCGCGGGGCGCTCGACGGTGGCGTTCCTCCCCGACGATCCGCCCACCGACGACGAGGTCGCGCGACTCCGAACCCATGCGGCGACCGTGCTGCGCGAGGCCGTGCAGGAGTTCCGCCCGTTGGGGTCCGCGGATCACGTGGTCGGGTCGTCCAAGACGATCCGGTCGCTCGCACGACTCGCGGGATCTTCCGTCTCCGGATTCGGGCCCGAGGAGCGCAGCACACTCACGCTCGCCGGCCTCGACGACTGGACACCCCGGCTCGCGCGTATCCCCGCCGATGCCCGCCCCGCACTGCCCGGGATCACGGCCGATCGAACGTTTCAGATCGTCGCAGGCGCCGTCGTGCTCGCGGAGGCCATGCGCGCCTTCGGGGTGCGACAGCTCGAGGTGTCGCCCTGGGCGCTGCGTGAGGGCCTGATCTTGCGGCGGCTCGACCGGCTGGTGTGATCGCGCGATCGCCGAGCGAGCGACGCCGGTGCCGCGACCCATCCCCGCCCCGCCCCTGCCGCGCGGCGAACGATCTCCGACGCGCACGTCAGGTGCGGTCGACGAGTTCAGCCCCCGAACTGCCGTTCCGGACGAGATTCACCGCGGCGACCGCGTCGAACCGCGTGGCGTAGGACTCACTGGAAGCGAGTACCTTCCGATTGCCGAGCGAAACGATCTGCCAGCGGTAGGTGCCCCTCTCGCCGCGTTGCAGCTCATATCGCACGTTCGCGAGCGACTCCGGCGCTGCGAGGCTCGTCACAAACATTGGCGCCCCTCTCTTTGTTCCACTGTGTTAATATACTCGGCAATTTCCCGCACGCAACGTACATGACGCCCGGCAACCGCGTAGGTACCCCGCGCCCGACGACGGCGCACGCGGTGGCGACCACCGAAGACCCACAGAACCGTGCTCCCGCTGGGATTCGAACCCAGACTGAAGCGAGTTTAAGTCGCCTGCCTCTGCCGTTGGGCTACGGGAGCGCGGCGCCCGGGCGCCACCGCCGACCAGCCTACTGACCGGGCGCGGCCGAGAAGACCGCGACCGCGCACACCCGTCGATGCCACGGTCGTCGTGTCGCCGCCACATTCGGTGGATACACGAACGCGACGGACGCCCATGGGCGCCCGTCGCGTTCACCCGGGAGACCCGGGACGTGCAGCGTGCTTACTTCGCCGCGACCGTCTCTGCGTCGGCCTTCGCCGCGCCGTCGGTGCTCTTCGCCGCAGCCGCCTTCGCAGGGGCCTTCTTCGCGGGAGCCTTCACGGCCTTCGCCTCGTCGGCCTTCGCCGGCACCGGTGCCGCCTCAGCCGGGGGCTTCGGGCGGGCCGCGAACGCCTCGAACTGGGCACGCGGCTGCTGGATCGCCGACAGCGACACGATGTCACGGCCGAGCCAGAAGTTGTTCCACCAGCCCCAGAAGACACGGAACTTGCGCTCCCAGCTCGGCATGGCCAGACCGTGGTAGCCACGGTGCGCGAACCAGGCCAGCACACCCTTGATCGCGATCTTGCCCGACTGGAACACACCCGAGCCGATCCCCAGGCCGGCGACCGCGCCGAGGTTCTTGTGCAGGTACTGCTTGGGCTCTTCGCCGCGGAGCACCGCCACGATGTTCTTCGCCATGAGCTTGCCCTGACGGACCGCGTGCTGCGCGTTCGGCACGCAGTATCCGCCGACACCGCCGCCCGACAGGTCGGGCACCGCGGCGATGTCGCCCGCGGCCCACGCGTCGGGCACGAAGTCGTCATCGTCACCCACACGGAGGTCGGCGCGGGTCTTGATGCGGCCGCGCTCCTCGACGGGCAGGTCGCTCGTGCGAACGATGCCGGGGTTGGCCATGACGCCCGCGGTCCAGACGATGAGGTCGGTGTCGAAGCTCTCGCCGGTCGACAGCTCGACGTGGCCGTCGACGGCGCTCGTCAGCTGCGTGTCGAGGTGGATCTGCGCGCCACGCTGGTCGAGGTGCTTGATGACCCAGTGGCTCGTCTCGAGCGAGACCTCGGGCATGATGCGGCCCATCGCCTCGATGAGGTGGAAGTGGGTCTCGTCGAACGTCAGCTGCGGGTAGTACTTCAGCAGGGCGCTCGCGAACGAACGCAGCTCGGCGAAGACCTCGATGCCGGCGAACCCACCGCCGACGACCACGAAGGTGAGCAGACGCTCACGCTGGGGCCCCGGGGGAAGCGCGGCGGCCTTGTCGAAGTTCGTGAGGACGCGGTCCCGGATCGCGACCGCTTCTTCGATCGCCTTCAGGCCGATCGCGTTGTCGGCGATGCCGGGGATCGGGAACGTGCGCGAGACGGCACCACCCGTGACGACGATGATGTCGTATGCGAACTCGTACGGCTCGCCGACCTCGGGCGTGATGGTCGCCGTCTTGGACGCGTGGTCGATGCCCGTGACCTTCGCGGTGATGACGGTCGTCTTCTTCAGGTGCCGACGCTGGGCGACGACCGCGTGCCGCGGCTCGATGGACCCGGCAGCGACCTCGGGGAGGAACGGCTGATACGTCATGTACGGAAGCGGGTCGACGACCGTGACCTCGGCCTCGCCCGGACGCAGCCATTTCTCAAGCTTCCACGCCGTGTAGAACCCGGCGTAGCCACCGCCGACGATCAAAATCTTGGGCACGGTGAATGGACTCCTTGAACTTGAGTGATGTGCGATCACGGTGCGCGCGTGCGCGCCGTCCGCCTGGTATGCCGAGTGGCGCCGATGCCCAACAGCGCTGCTAGCGTACCAAATCCCGCGACGAGCGAGAGCGGAACGGTGATATAGGCCAGGGTCCACGGTGTCGGGAGCATGGTCTTCGCGCTGTCCGTCCCGGGCAGCACCGGGTCCGCGATCGGCACGATCGCCTCCACGTCGTCAGGTGTGGGCGCTGTGGACCCCCCGTCGGCCCGCCGGTGCACGCGGATCCACTCCGCGAGGCTGCCGAGCGGATTCGCGTCGACGCGAGGGACGTCGGCGGTCAGGGCGGCGACCGGGTCGATGATGCCGTACCCGTACAACGGCCTCGGCACCGCCTGGCCGTTCGCATCGGCCGTCATGATGACGCGGTTGATCACGTTCGCGGCATCGAGCTCGGGGTACTCCGCGCGCACCAGGGCCACGAGGCCCGACACGATCGGCGCCGCGGCACTTGTTCCACTCCACTGGATGTGGCTGCCGTCGGGCATGACGCCCACGAGATCCTCGCTGGGCGCGGCGACCGCGATCGTGATGCCCTGCGAGCTCGCGTCGAAGCTCGCGGTCTGGTCCCGGTCGACACCCGCGACCGTCAGCACACCGGGGATGGTCGCCGGAGCGCCGACCTCGGTGGTGCCGCTTCCGCGATTGCCGGCGGCGGCGACGATCACGACATCGTGCTCGAACGCGTACATGAACGCGTCGTCCCAGAGCTCGGGCCAGTCACGGGTGTTGCGCGTGAGCGACATGTTGATCACTTCGGCGCCGTGATCGACCGCCCAGATCACGGCGTCGGCGATCTGCTGGTCGTTCGACAGTGCCGCGCCGGTGTCCTCACCGAACGCCACCGACGCGGTGAGGATGGATGCCTCGGGCGCGACGCCGATCACGCCGTTCCCCGGCTCGGAACCACGGCCGGCGAGCAACGAGGCGACGAGGGTGCCATGCTCCGAATCGTCGCCGACCGGCGTCTGCCCATTGGGCGAACCCAGGCCCGAGACATCCGTGCCGTCGACGACCGCGGTGCGCAGCTCCGCGACGTTGCCGTTCACGCCGGTGTCGATCACCGCGACCTTCACCCCCGCGCCGCGCGACGTGTTCCACGCGGTCGTGAAGCCGTACTCGGTGAGCCAATACTCGAGATCACGCACGAGATCGGCGCGCGCGGGCGCCACGCCGAGGCCGAGCAGCGCGAGGGTCGCGGCGGCCGTCGCGGCGACGCGCAGGAGCACCCGCGCTCGGGTCATGCCCCCGCCTCGGCGTCGACTCCGTAGTCGGGGCACTGGCACACGTCGGGCGACCAGGTCGATCGGGCGAGCGCGAGGTCGCCGATCGGATTGATCCCGGGGCCCGCGGCGAGGGCGTGCCCGGCGAGCGCGTGCAGGCATTTGACGCGCGTCGGCATGCCACCGGCCGAGACCCCCGCGATCTCCTCGACGATCCCGTACTGCGCACGGTCGGCGAGGTATTCCTCGTGCGCACGCGCATACGCGGCCGCGACCTCCGGGTCGGCCGCCAGAAGCTCGGTGCACTCGACCATGACCTGCGTGGCTTCGAGGGAGCTCATCGCCGCCGTCGCGACCGGATGGGTGAGGTAATAGAACGTCGGGAACGGCGTGCCGTCGGCCAGGCGCGGTTTCGTCGAGACCACGGTCGGGGCGCCGCACACGCACCGCGCGGCGATGCCGACGACGTCGCGGGCTGGTCGTCCGAGCTGCGCGGACACGATGCGGATGTCCCGCTCGGCGACCGGACCGAACGGCGGACGCGTCATTCGGCACCTCCCGCGGGATCGGTTGCGGCGGGATCGGTGGCGGCCGGATCCGAGGCATCCGGAGCCGTCGCGGCGGGGTCCGAGGCATCCGGCGCAAGGCCCGCGGTCATGACCGAACCCAGCAGGGTGCGCATCCAATCGCCTTTCGTTTCGGTGACCTCTGCCGAGACCTCCGCACCGGTCTCGGCTTTCGCCGCCTCGGTACGGTCGTCGATGACGAGGTAGCTCACCTCACCGGGGAGCACGTAGTACAGGCGATCGCGTGCCTGCGTGATGATGTACGTCTGATCGTTCCACCGCTCGCGGTCGTCGCGCAGCCGTTGCACGTCGGCCTCCTGCGCGGAGACGGCGGCACGCAACTCGGCGATCTCCCGACGCTGGTCGGCGAACGACGCGATGGTGGGCGCGAGGACGACCACGCCGAGGACGAAGACGCCGAGCATGATCACCGAGAACCCCGAGAGCCGCATGCTGCTGAGCCAGCCGGCGCCGGTACCGCGGGCGGTTCGCTGGGGGCGGCGGTTGCCGACGGACATCGCGCCTCCTGTCGCTCACGGCCCGGATATGACGAAACGGGGGCGGCCCGCCGGCTGCCCCCGTGTCGTCGTGACGCGTGTTACGCCGTGAAGCGCGGGAATGCCGAACGGCCCGCATACACCGCGGCGTCGCCGAGCTCTTCTTCGATCCTCAGAAGCTGATTGTACTTGGCGACGCGCTCGCTCCGGGCGGGCGCGCCCGTCTTGATCTGACCGCAGTCGGTGGCGACGGCGAGGTCGGCGATGGTCGTGTCCTCGGTCTCGCCCGAGCGGTGCGAGAGGACCGCGGTGTAGCCGGCGCGCTGCGCGAGCTTCACGGCGTCGAGCGTCTCGGTCAGCGTGCCGATCTGGTTCACCTTCACGAGGATCGAGTTGCCCGCGTGCCGCGAGATGCCGTCCGCGAGACGCTTCGGGTTGGTCACGAAGAGGTCGTCGCCGACGAGCTGCAGCTTGCCGCCGAGCGTGGCCGTGAGCTCAGCCCAGCCCTCCCAGTCGTCCTCGGCCAGCGGGTCCTCGATCGAGACGAGCGGGTACGCCTCGGCGAGCTCGGCGTAGTACGCGTTCATCTCGGCCGCCGTGCGGTCCTTGCCCTCGAAGCGGTAGACGCCGTTCTCGAAGAACTCCGTCGACGCGACGTCGAGGCCGAGCGCGATGTCGGTGCCCAGCGTGAACCCCGCCTTGCCGATTGCCTCGGCGATGAAGTCGAGCGCCGCACGGTTGTGCGCGAAGTCGGGCGCGAAGCCGCCCTCGTCGCCGAGGCCCGTCGACAGACCCTTCGACTTCAGCAGGCTCTTGAGCGCGTGGTAGGGCTCCACACCCCAGCGCAGACCCTCCGAGCACGTGGGCGCACCGACCGGCAGGATCATGAACTCCTGGATGTCGACGCCGGTGTCGGCGTGCGCGCCGCCGTTGATGATGTTCATCATCGGGACGGGCAGGACGTGAGCGTTGGGGCCACCGAGGTAGCGGAACAACGGGAGGTCGGCCGACTCGGCGGCGGCCTTCGCGACCGCGAGGCTCACGCCGAGGATGGCGTTCGCGCCGAGACGCTGCTTGTTGTCAGTGCCGTCGGCCTCGATGAGCGCGGCGTCGATCAGGCGCTGGTCGGAGGCGTCGAGGTCTTCGACGGCCGGGCCGAGCTCGTCGAGCACGGCGTCGACGGCCTTCTGCACACCCTTGCCGAGGTAGCGGTCAGCGTCGCCGTCGCGCAGCTCGTACGCCTCGAACGCTCCGGTCGAGGCACCCGAGGGCACCGCGGCCCGCGAGAGCGAACCGTCGTCGAGCAGGACCTCGACCTCCACGGTCGGGTTGCCGCGAGAGTCCAGGATCTCGCGAGCGCCTACAGCTTCGATGAATGCCACAGTGATCTCCTCTGTGATGGGAATGGCCGGACGACGCCGTCGTAATCCGCCTGCCAGTCTATGACCGTTCGCCCCGAGCCCTCCCCGAGCCTCCCGCCCTGCTCTCTCCCTCTCCTCCTCTCCTCCCCCTTTCCCCTCCCCCTCTCCCCCTCTCTCCCTCTCCCTCTCCCCTCCTCCCAGCGGCCGAGAGTGCGATCCTGGCGAGACTTCGGGCGAAATCCGACCAAGATCGCACTCCGACCGAGTCACGCGAGCGGACCCTGGGGACAGATCGGCGAGCGCGTCGCGAAAACGGGCGAACATCGGTGGCCATGCAGCAGCCTCATCAGCGTTCCCGAGCCCCGTTGCCGAACGGGACCGCGGTCCGCACCAGCGCCCACCACGCCCACGGGACCCCGCGCGGCCGCCTCCGAAACCGGTCCGTCCAGCACCCGTTCACCGCCGTGAGCGCGGTGGGGCTCGACCTCGGTGACGTCATCGATCTGTGCGTCGGGTACGCACCGTTGCTGCGTCCGGGCGAGGCGTTCAGTCACACCACCGCCGCGCTGTTGTTCGGCGTCCCCCTCCCCCGCTCGATCGAAGCGCGGCCGCTCCACGTGCTGAGCCCCGACGGCGTCGCGCAGGCGCGCACGAGGGGCATCGTCGGGCATCGCCGCGCCCGCCCGTTCACCGTCACACACGTCCGCGGTATCCCGGTCGTGTCACCCGAACTCGCCTGGTTGCAGCTCTCGGGCTCGCTCACCAGGGAGGATCTGACCGCGGCCGGGGACTTCATGGTCACCGGCGCCCGGGTCGGATTCCAGCGTCTGGTCCCGCACACCTCGCTGCCTGCACTCGATGCGGCGTTCGCCGCGCGGGAGGTCCGCCGCGGAAGGGAGGCCGCCCGCTGGGCGCTGGACCGCATCCGGGTCGGCGCGGATTCGAGACCTGAGACGCTGCTGCGGTTGTGCATCGTCGCGGCCGGCTTCCCCGAACCGTCGGTCAACGTGCCGGTTGCCATCGGTGACGGGGCGGTGTGGCACCCGGACCTTTCGTATCCCGAATGGCGAATCGCCATCGAGTATCAGGGCGCCCCGCACTGGGACGTGCACGCATGGAAACGAGACACCGAACGCCGAGAGCGGTTCGAGGATGCGGGTTGGCGCTCGTTGTTCGTCACGTCGTCGGACCTCTTCGCCTCCCCCGCCTCGTTCCTCGACCGGCTGGGCCGGACCATCGCAGACCGCCGCGGTTGAAGGTGCGATCTTGGTCGCGAAAGGTCGCCGCGACCCGCCAAGATCGCACTCTCGGCCGCTGGCAGGCGAGAGGGAGGGAGGGAGGGAGGGCGAGGGTCAGGGGGTGAGGTCGCGGAAGGCGAGGGATGCGGCGTCCGCGGTCTCGGCGGTGACGGTGGCGAACGCGTCGAAGCCGTCGGCGGTCACTCGGTCGAGCAGGGCGCGCATGTTCTTCACGCGCCGCTCGAGACGCACCCGCGTGCCGGATGCCACGAGCTCACGCTTGAGCGCGACCAAGCGCTGCACGGGCACATCCGGGTCGTGCACGAGGACGACGGCCCGCGCACGCTCGCCGTCGGCGCGGTTCAGCAGGTCGACGATGCGCTCGAACCC
>CALALQ010000499.1 GCA_937925595.1 uncultured Demequina sp.
TCTCGACCCGTGCGAGGCCCGCGAAGAGGAGATCCCGATCGAAGATCCGGATCAGGCCGGAGGGGACGTTGAGAAGCCGGCAGTCGGGGGCCAGCTGCGACGGCATCGGGTCACCACGTCGAGCTGCCTCTCGCCGGCGATGCTCAAGCTGCTCGGCGAGGTGGTCACCGATGTCCTCGACGAGGTCGGCCCGCAGGGGAATGTCGGCGTCCGTGCGGTTCTTCGCCTTCGCAGCCTCGAGGCTCAGGTACGGGTTCTTCTCGTCGAGGTAGACATCCCCCACTGTCAGCGACGCCAGCTCTCCCTTGCGGAGACCGGTCAGGGCGAGCAGCTTGTAGAGGAGAGCGCGCTCCCGCCCCAGCGCCTCGAGCTGCTCACGGATCTCAGGCCGTACCTTCGCCGCGAGCGTGCCTGCCCGCGCGCCACGCCGGACGAGGAGCGCCTCGTGGAGCGGGCGAACCATGGCCGCGTGAAGAAGCGCCTCCAGCTCCGCCTCGGTGAGAGCGCGCCGCACGTGACGCCGATCTGCGTTCGCGTCCGCCCGCGGCAGGCTCTTCATCCGGTTCACGAGGAGCCGGCCGCTCCGCATGCACCAGTTGCTGAACGCGACGAGGGTCAGGCGGTACTCGTTCCGGGTCGCCGCCGCCATGTCTTCGTTCTGGCGATCGACGAGCCACTGTTCGACGGGCACCGGATCCAACTCGGGCAGGCGCTTGATCCCGCAGTCGTTGAAGACCCGGGTGAGACGCGCCCTGACCTGCTTGAGCCGGTGTTCAGTCGAGCCCTTGAGCTTCAGGTAGCTCACGTACGACTCGAGGTGATCGGCGATCGGCGTCCTCGCATGTTCGGCGACGGCGACCTCCTCGCCGGAGAGAACGCCCGCCCGGACGCGCTCCGCCTGCTTCTCGAGGTTGACGAGGACCGCCCGTGCCGCGACCTCGTCCTTGCATCCAGTGGGCACCTCGACCCAGACGTCGTCGGCGTTCTTGAACCGAGCCAGGTACGCCGCCGTTCGCCCCCGGATGCGCAGCCGGCCGTCGGCGCCGTCGATCACCTCGGCTGTTCGCAGCTTGCCTGATCGGGTACGCCAGCGGGCCGTGCGGACGCCCTTGATGACGACGATCTCAGCCTGGGGCGGGAGCGGCGCTGTCCATTGTTTCTTGAAGAGGAAACCCATCAATCATCCTCGGGAACGATCAGTACGGTTCGATCGGCGCCGTCCAGTGAGGCTCACTCGGTGGAGGAAGTCAACCGATGCGATCCGGCCGATGACAGAATGACGGAATGACGCGATTTCCGGAACTCTGTTCATTTCTCTCCTTATGGCGACTTTCCTACTTTTCTGTCATTCCGTCATTCCGTCACTAGAGGGAGAGATCAGAGATAAGGCTCCCGGAGCCTGAGACCCAACCAGCCGCGCGCATTCGCAGTGCGAGTTGGCTTCAGCCCATGCCGCTCGAGAGCATCTCCCAGACTCTTTCCCTTGAGGGGCGTGTGGCCGTTGTCCTGACACCATGACTGGTACGACCTCGAGAGATCGCGGCTGTGGACCGAACCGTCCGGTCGTTCACAGCAGTCATCAATCCACTGACCCACTGAGTCGCTGTCGTGGTAGTAGGCCGTTGTGGCTGCCTTGATGGCTGCCGGCTCTTCTATCCTCCGAGTCATGTACCAACGCCGTGCGTTGCGGACGAGCCAGGCGAGAATGCCGGCTCCTTCGGCAGCGAGCTTCTCGATCAGTTCCGGATCGCGACGGTCCTGCGGCACTGTGTGGGCGAACGGCACCTCCCGGAGGCGCCGCCACATCGCGTCTGAGGTATCCGCCACGACTGGCCTGTAGTTCGAGTGACACACGAGGGAGAACGTTCGAGGGAACTCGATCCAGGACCGGTACAGGGGTCGTGCCCGGATCATTTCTTCACCGGTGAGCATCTTCAGTTGTGCCGCGTCGAGCCGACCGTTCTCGTTGAACTCCGTGACGAAGACCAGCCGCCTCGCGCGCAGGTCCGCCAGCATGGAGGTGCTGTCCTCACGACGTTGCATCAGCAACCCTGGAGGTGCCACGCAGGCGTAATCGCCCAGAACGCGTGACAGCACGCTCGACAGGGTCGACTTACCGTTGGCTCCCGAGCCCACCCAAAGCCAGACCTGATGCAGCTTGCTCGTCTCCCCGCTGAGGGCATGGCCCAGCACGTTCCCGATGTACTCGATGAGCTCTTCGCTGCCACCGAAGGTTTCGTGAAGGAACGCCTTGAACCTGGGGCAATCGGCATCGGGATGAAACTCCACGGGCGCCAATCGCGTGCAGTACTCAAGGCGGTCGTGGGGATGAAGCAGTCCGGTGCGGAGGTCGACCTGTCCATTGCAGGCGTTCAGGAGCCAACCGGAGCGATCGAAACTCTCTACCGGCACGCCGACCATCGATCGGGTCAGCGCAACCATGGCGTTGATTCGCGCGTTCGACTCGCTCTGGTTGGCGTGCTGGAGCAACTTCACGTCACCGAGACCCCTCGTCGGCCCCATCTCCTTCGGGATCGACCTCACGGTATCGATCGCGAGTGACTGGATGGAGAGCGTTTGATCTGGCAGCCAACGGCGCCCATCCCAGATCATCCAGTCGAGACCGGAGTTCCACGCGATGCACTCACCGTGACGTGCTTTCAGCCGCTCGGCGTTCCCTGTGTCGGTAAGTGGTCGAAAACCACCGTCATCCCCACCGACCCTCACGGACTGATCGACGGGTGGATGGACCCGTCCGCCCTCTGAGGCAATCGCGTCGAGGACCTCCTGTCGGATCTCCGCGTCGTCCTTCCCATCTGCGCGACGGGCGATGACGAGTTCTCTGAGGTCCTTCTCGGGCGGCATCCACGTCTCGACACTGCGGTTCCAGGCGCGGGCGAGTGCATTCGCCACCCGCTCCATTCCCGCCTTCCCCGGCCACAACCCATCCGGCTTCTCGTCGTGCTCGCCGACGATCACCACTCGGGGGCTCTCCCTCAGCAGATCGACGAGAAGCGGCACACCGCCGTTGTTCGAGGGCCGACCAACCGCCATCAGACCGATCTCCGTGGCTGCCGCGACGTCAGTTGGACCCTCCAGCACCAGGACAGTCGACGCCCGAGGGTTGAAGGATGCTGGTATCGACAGACCACACTTGCCGCCCGGGTAGCGGT
>CALALQ010000500.1 GCA_937925595.1 uncultured Demequina sp.
CATCGAGAACATCGCGAAGAGCGTCCGCGACGTCATGTGGCTCACCAAGGGCACCGGCGGCATCGGCCTGTCCGTGACCAAGCTGCGCTCCGAGGGCTCGCCCATCAAGTCCAACAACACCACCTCCACGGGCCCCATCCCGTTCATGCACACCATCGACTCCACGCTGCGCGCGGTGTCCCGCGGTGGCAAGAAGTTCGGCGCGCTGTGCTTCTACATGGAGAACTGGCACATGGACTTCGCGCAGTTCCTCGACCTGCGCCAGAACTCCGGTGACCCCTACCGTCGCACTCGCACCGCGAACACCGCGGTGTGGATCTCCGACGAGTTCATGAAGCGCGTCAACAACGACGACGACTGGTACCTGTTCGACCCCGCTGAGACCCCCGACCTCGTCGAGCTCACCGGCTCCGCCTTCTCCAAGCGCTACGCCGAGTACATCGCGCTCGCGGAGGCCGGCAAGATGCGCACCTTCAAGAAGATGAAGGCTCGCGAGCAGTACAAGTCGATCCTCATCATGCTGCAGACCACGTCGCACCCGTGGCTCACCTGGAAGGACACGATCAACAACCGTGCCCTCAACACCAACACGGGCACGATCCACCTGAGCAACCTGTGCACCGAGATCTGCCTGCCGCAGGACCGCGAGAACATCGCCGTCTGCAACCTGGCATCGGTCAACCTCTCGACGCACCTTGTCGACGGCAAGATCGACTGGGATCGCATGAAGGAGTCGACTCGCCTCGCCGTGCGCCAGCTCGACAACCTCGTCGACATCACGCTGTCCTCGGTTCCCGAGTCGGAGTTCGCGAACCGCGAGAACCGTGCGATCGGCCTTGGCGTCATGGGCTTCACCGACCTCACCGAGCGCCTGGGCCTCGCCTACGAGTCGGCGGAGGCCTACGAGCTCATCGACGAGATCGTCGAGTTCGTCTCGTACCACGCGATCGACGCCTCCGCCGATCTCGCTCGTGAGCGCGGCTCATACAACAACTTCGAGGGCTCCGGCTGGTCGCAGGGCAAGGTGCCGTTCGACACCATCGCGGAGGCAGAGGCCGACCGCGGCGTGCCGATCACGGTCGACCGCACCGTGCGCCAGGACTGGGACACGCTGCGTGAGAAGGTCAAGGGCGGCATGCGCAACGCGACCCTCATGGCCGTCGCGCCCACCGCGTCCATCGGTCTCGTCGCCGGCACCACGCCCGGCTTCGACCCGCAGTTCTCGCAGATCTTCAGCCGCGCCACCTCGTCTGGCAAGTTCCTTGAGGTCAACCGCAACCTCGTCAAGGACCTGCAGGACCTGGGCCTGTGGGAGCAGGTGAAGGACGACCTTCTCGCCGCTCAGGGTGACCTGTCGCAGATCGACGAGGTTCCCGAGCACCTCAAGGACGTCTACAAGACCTCGTTCCAGCTGTCGCCGTACGCGTTCATCGAGGTCGCTGCCCGCGCCCAGAAGTGGATCGACCAGGCGATCAGCCGCAACATCTACCTCGAGGACCGCGACATCGACAACATGATGGCGCTGTACTCCGCGGCGTGGGAGCGTGGCGTGAAGACCACCTACTACCTCCACATGAAGCCCCGCCACACCGCCGAGCAGTCGACGGTTCGCGTCAACAAGGCAGAGCGCCTCGCCACCACCGGCTCCGCAGCCGGCGCCGGTCAGGTCGCCAAGTCCTCCGGTGGCGCACCCGCGAAGCGCGGCTTCGGTGGATTCGGTGGAGCTAAGAAGGCCTCCGCTGACTCCGCGGCCCCCACGGCCGAGGCGCCAGAGGCCAAGGTCGAGGCACCGGCGGCTCCTGCCAAGAAGGGCTTCGGCGCTGCCAAGGCCGAGGCCCCCGCCGCCAAGGCCGAGGCCCCCGCCGCCAAGGCCGAGGCCCCCGCAGCTGCTCCCGCCACCGCCCCCGCGTCGGTGCTGAACGCAGTCGCCGCCACGGCCTTCGCCACGGCTCCCGCGAGCCAGCCCGAGGTGCCGCCGGCCGCCCTGCCTGAGGAGGAGCCTGCAGCAGAGCCGGCCACAGCGTCGGCCACCGAAGAGGAAGCCAACGCGGCAGCCGCCGTCCCCGAGGGCGCGACCTCGCTCGAGGTGCTCGGCAACGTGGTGAGCCTTGGCGACGACACGGAGGTCATCGGAGGCGTCGCATGCCCCGTTGACCCCATGGAGCGCCTCCAGTGCGAGTCCTGCCAGTAGGGGCCCGCTGAAACAAGGAGACTGATTATGGGAATTCTGGGAACGGGCATTCAGGACGGACTGCTGCTGAAGCCCATCACGTACCCGTGGGCATACGACCTGTACAACCAGGCCGTTGCCAACACGTGGTTCCCCAACGAGATCCAGCTCGGTGAAGACCTCGCGGACTTCAAGAAGATGACGGACGAAGAGAAGCACGCCGTCACCTACCTGATGTCCTACTTCAACCCCAACGAGCTGCTCGTCAACAAGGCACTCGCATTCGGTGTCTACCCCTACATCAACGCACCCGAGGCACACCTGTACCTCGCGAAGCAGATGTGGGAAGAGGCCAACCACTGCATGTCGTTCGAGTACGTGCTCGAGACCTTCCCCATCGACCGTGAGGCCGCGTACGAGTCCCACGTCGAGGTGCCCTCGATGGCCGCGAAGGAAGAGTTCGAGGTCAAGTTCATCAAGCGCATGACCGAGGACACCCTCGACATCACGACCACCGAAGGCAAGAAGGACTTCATCCGGAACCTCATCGCCTACAACATCATCCTTGAGGGCATCTGGTTCTACTCCGGCTTCATGGTCGCGCTGAGCTTCCGTCAGCGGAACCTGCTGCGCAACTTCGGATCGCTCATGGACTGGATCATTCGTGACGAGTCCCTGCACCTGCAGTTCGGCATCAACCTCATCCTCACGGTCCTCGAAGAGAACGAAGACCTCCAGGACCCCGAGTTCGCCGAAGAGATCCGCCAGATGATCCTCCACGCCGTCGACATGGAAGAGCAGTACAACCGCGACCTGCTCCCCACCGGCATCCTTGGCCTCAACGCCGACTACGTGAACCAGTACGTCAAGTACCTCGCGGACCGTCGACTCGAGGAGCTCGGCTTCGAGGCGCACTACAACGTGTCGAACCCGGCGAAGTGGATGGCGGCGGCGAACGACACGCTGCAGCTCGTGAACTTCTTCGAGGCGACGAACACGTCGTACGAGGTGAACGCGCAGGCTACGAAGAACTGAGTGTTCGCCGGGGCTTCGGCCCTGGTGAGGCGGGCTGCGGCCCCCATCCATCCTTCGGGCGGTCAGGCTTGATCCCTGCGGATGGACGGGGGCCGCAGCCTTTTCTCTGTATGGGATCCCCAGCTCGCGCTCCGCGCCCGCCATGAGCGCCGTAATGGGACATGAGGTCCGCGTTTTCGGGATTCGTGCTCCGTAATGGGACATGAGGTCCGCCGGGAGCGCGACCGGTCCGCCGGGCCAGGCGTGCGGGGGCTCGATACGCCGCGAAAAGTTCTTGGGCGCCGGAATGACCTACCGGGCGGTAACGTTGTGTACGTCGCAGGGAAGCCGTGAACCCCTGCCGGCAATGGCGCCGCCTCCCACGAAATCGCACCACTTACGAGGAAACAAGCGCGCATGTCTGCCACCACCGTCCCGACCCAAGAGGTCGAGTCCGCTCCCGTCGCACCCTCGCGCGGTGACGCCTTCACGACCTGGCAGCGGCTGAAGTACATCATCATCCTTGGCGCGCTGTCCGCGCTCGGTCCGTTCACGATCGACCTCTACCTGCCCGCCTTCCCCACGGTCGCGGCAGACCTCAACGCATCCGACGCGGCCATCCAGATCACCCTCACCGCGACCCTCATCGGCTTCGCGCTGGGCCAGCTCGTGGTGGGACCGCTCGCCGACGCATTCGGCAGGCGTCGCCCGCTCATCATCGCGACGGCAGTCCACGTCATCGCGTCGTTCGCGGTGGCCTTCGCACCCACGGTCGAGCTCGTCACGGTGGGCCGCGTCTTCCAGGGCATCGGCGCCGCGGGCTCCGGCGTGGTGGCGATGGCGATCGTCCGCGACCTGTTCAGCGGTCAGCGCCTCATTCGCATGCTGTCGCGACTCGCGCTCGTGTGGGGTCTCGCTCCGGTCCTCGCGCCGGTGCTCGGCTCGCAGTTGCTGCGCATCGTCGAGTGGCGCGGCATCTTCATCTTCCTCGCGGGCTACGGCATTGTCATGACGGTCGTCTCCGCGTTCGTCATGATCGAGACGCTTCCCGCTGAGCGTCGCGGGGTCTTCTCCTCCAAGGCGGTGGCCCGACGCTACAAGCACCTGGTCCGCGACGGCGCCTTCGTGGGGGCGACCCTCTTGGGTTCGATGATCTTCACCGCGCTGTTCAGTTACCTGTCGTCCAGCTCGTTCGTGCTGCAGGACATCTTCGGTCTGAGCGCCCAGGAGTACGGGATCGCGTTCGGTGCGAACTCGCTGGGCCTGGTCGCGGCGACGCAGATCTCGGCTCGCCTGATGCGTCGCTTCGCCCCCAAGACGGTCGCGACGGCTGGCGTGCTCATCATGACCGCCGGTGCGCTGTCGCTGCTTGCCGCTGGCATCTTCGACGGCAACATCTGGTGGGTGCTCGCTTCGCTGTTCGTGGTGGTGTCGCCGCTCGGCATCATCATGCCGACGGTGCAGGTGACCGCACTGCAGAACCACGCGGACGAGGCAGGCACGGCGGCCTCGCTCATCGGCGCGATGAACTCCCTCATCCCGGGCCTTGTGACGCCGCTCATCGGCGTGCTCGGCTCGTCGGTGCTGAACATGGCGTGCGTCATGCTCGGCGCCCTCGTGATCGCGCACCTCGCCTTGTGGTTCATCGTGCGCCCGCGCTCGCAGTCAACGGTCGTCTCCTAAGGTTGCCGCCGCCTCACGCCGACCGTAGCGTGAGGCCATGGGCCGCACGGTGGTGTTCACCGTTCCGCTCGAGGGCGACGACGCGGTCACCATCGAGCGTGCTGAGGCGCGCGAACCACCCCGCAGACCCTTTCTCGAGGCGCTTCGCGGGCTGCTCCGCGACCGGCATTGGTGGCTGGCAGCTGCGCTGTCGCTCGCGCTGCCCGCGCTCGCGGCGGCGCTCACGTGGATGATCACGGGCGGCGCCTGGGTGACCACCGCCTACCTGGTGGCCGCAGGAGCGGTGATCCCAGCGTCGGCAGGTTGGGCGGCAGCGACCCGTCCCCACGGCAACTGGGACGAACGCGTCGCCGGTTGGGCGATTGCCGGACTTGCGGGCGCCGCCCTCGCCATGTGCGTGCTGCCGGGCGCCTGGCTCGCTTCCCGCAGCGAACCAGGCGATTTTCTGGGCCCGACGCTGTCGACCGTCGCTCTGATCGGGACGGCCGGTGCGTGGCTGGGTATGGCGATGGGGCGCAGGGTCAAGGCGGTGCTGGTTGTGCTGGCGATCGCGGTGGTGCCGCTTGGCATGTTCGCGGCTTTCCTGCCCACGACGAGCGTTGCGGAGGAGATCGAGTACTACGAGTTCGTGGCGGGCTCTGAGGTGCGGTTCGGCGTGCGTCAGCCGACCTTCATGTGCGGTGTGCAGGTCGTTGAAGTGACGCGCAGGCACACAGAGAACATCACGTGGATGGCGTGGGGAAGCCCCATGACGTGGGTCATGGACGCGGCAGTGCTCAGCGGCGAAGAGTTCCTGTCAGCTGAGCCGGGATCGCGCGCGCAGGCGCATGCGTGGATGCGATCCACCCAGGCGGGGCCCGATGCCTTCGCCGGCCACTGCTTCCAGCCCACGAGCCTCGCGACGCCAACCGCGCTTAAGCAGGCCCGCTACGAGCGAAACCCGTCGCAGGGGGTTCAGTTGGCCGCAGCGTCGGCCATTCTTGCCGCGGGATTCGCGTTCGTCGGCGCCGTCAGGAGTCGGAGGTGACCATGACGGTGAGCGAGCCCACGAGGTAGTTGTCGCCGGTGCTCGTCGCCGTGATGGTGTGCAGGCCAGAGCCCACGGTCTTGGGCACGAACGCCTTGGCATCGACGCCAAGGGTGTTCGCCCACTTGCCGCCGAAGGCGGTGGAGTCCGCGGCGTTGTTGGCGCTCGCGGCGAAGGTCCCGGAGCCGTTCCAGCCGCGAGGCGTGAGGTTGATGCCGTCGAGCCTGGCGACGTCGCCGGCAGTGCCGCGGTCGCCCTCCCAAGCCGTCCAGCCGACCGTCACGGTGCTCGCGTCGTTGGCGTAGAAGGTGAAGTCCGCGGGCGTTGCGGCGCTGATCCACTGGCTGCCCGCGAAGAGAGCGGTGCGGGACACGGGAAGCGTCTCGAGTTCGTAGATCACGGTGATCGTGAAGCCGCCGTAGTACGTCGGATCCCTGTCGTTCTGCTGTGCGGCGACGGCGATGTCGGCGAGCGCGTACTCGCCGTTGCCCGCGGTCGCGACCTGCTTCGTGATGTCCTTGCGCGCCTGGTAGTAGGTGCGGCCATCGATGGGCGTGTAGTCGACGTCGTCAGCGGTGATGGTGACGTACTCGCCGCCTGGCACGCGCAGCTTGGCGAGCTCGGCGTCCTTGGACCAGGTGTCCGTGCCTCCGCGGTTCGAGGACCACTCGAGCAGCGCGTACTTCACGACTGCGCCCTTGGGCAGGAAGTTCTCGCTGAGGTTGGTCGCCGCGGAGTTCGCCACGCCGCCGGCCTCGTTGAGTTCGCGCATGGCCTGACCGTTGTTGTTCCACTCGTTGCGGTCGCCGTTGTCCGTGACCATCATCACGGTGCGGCATGCCTGGCTCGTGGTGTTGCAGCCCATAAGCGTCGCGCCCACCTGAGTCGCTGCGAAGCGTCCCGTCGCGGCGAAGACGCCCTTGAGGTCCTCGTCGTTGTCCGTGATTCCAGTGCGCACCTTGTACGTGGTGGTGACCTCCCCGGCCTTCGCGGTGAACTCCGTCCACGCGTCGTCGCCGATGTAGGTGAAGCTCGTGATGGGCGCAAGGTCGAGCTCAAGCTTGCCCGTCTCGCCCGCGGGAAGCACATCGAGGGTGCAGCTCGCCACTGTGCGGCTCGCGTCGAGGCTGCACTCCCAGTCGTCAGCCGTGAAGCTCGCGGAGGCGGCGAAGCTCAGGTATTGGCCCAAGCGGGTCGCGGGGGCGAGGCTCAGTCCCGCGCCGCCAGCGCCGGGCGTGGCGAAGGTCAGGCCGTCGGGCAGCTTGACCGACGCTTCCAGGCCTGTGGCGTCAGCGTCACCAGAGTTCGTGATCGAGGTGCCCACCTGGGGCGAGCCAGTGGAGATCTCCAGAAACTCGAGAGGGGCCGCGCCGAATGCGAGAGCTGGTGACTTGGTCGCCGGCTGCTCGGTGGGTTCTCCAGTCGGCTCGTCCGTCGGGTCCGTGGTCGGCTCGGGGTTCGGTGCGTCGTCGGGGGTGTCGCCAGGAGCGTCGACGTCGACCGCGCCGCCGGTGGCGTCGGGCTCTTCAGGCTCGGGGGAGACGGAAGGCTCTGCGGTGGGCTCAACCGGGGGCTCTTCCGACGGATCGATGACCGGCTCGGTCGTGCGGTCGTCGTTGGGCTCGGGAGACTGCGAGACGGCAGGGGTCTGGCCCAGGTTGGTTCCGAGCGGGTTGAACACACCAAGGAAGCTTGCGCCCGAGACGACAAGTGCCACGACGCCCACCGCCGCGGCGGCGGGAAGGGCGATCGAGGACGCGGCGCCGACGAAGGCTGCGATGCCGCCGGCAGCACCCGCGCCAGAGCCAGCACCCGCTCCGGCCCCGGCGCCCACGGTTCCAGCCGTCGCACCACCGCCGCCAGCGGCTCCGGCCGCGGCCGGGGCGAAGGCACCGCCAATGGGCAGGCCGCCCTGCAGCGCTCCCACGCCGGCGGCACCCAGGATGAGCGGGGCCACCACGGCGCGCATGCCACGGTTGACGTCTTCGAGCTCGGCGACGATTGCGGTGCACTTGTCGCACGACTGCACGTGCTCGTCGACCTTCGTGTGCTCTCGCTTCGCGAGGCCGCCGCGCACATAGGCCCCCAGTTGGGTGCTCGCGGCGATGCAGTCCATCGACTCGGCGGTGCCCAGGTGCTGCTGGAGGTACGCCTGGCGCAGCGCCTCGCGCGCGCGATACGCGAGAGCGGCAACGCCATTGGCTGTCAGACCAAGGAGGGGAGCGATTTCCTTAGGGCTCTTCTTCTCGACCTCGGTGTACCACAGAACCGCCTGCCAACGTTCGGGGAGAGACCGGAAAGCGTCGGCCACAATTCCCTGTTCAAAGCCGACCATCGTGCCTTCGTCGGAAGGCGCCTCAAAGCCCAGTGCGGATTCGTACTGGGCCATATCGTCACCGGGCCGCGTGCGATTGCCGCGATTGATGATCTCCAAGCCCGTGCGTCGGACTATCGTGAACAGATATGCGCGGAAAGCGAGGTCGGGGCCGTCACCGCGCTGCAGGGCGCGCAGCACCCGGGAGAACGACTCCGCCACCACGTCGTCGACGTCGGAGGCGGAGTTTGTGTACTGCGCGGCGACCTTGCGGGCCGCGTCTTTATGCCGCTCGTAGAGCACGCCAAAAGCCGTGCCGTCGCCGGCGCGCACGCCGGCAATCAACTCGGGATCGCTGGACATCTCCGTCCACAAAGCGATCGCATCTGGGCTCATCGCGGTTTCTGTTCCTTACAGGTGTGTAAATGCCCTCTTAGTCTCCCTTTTCCACTAGTAAGTAGACAAGGCAGGAGGTGCGTAATTCGTCACACCGCGTGCGCGCGCCTCAAACTGCGCATTTTTCTTGTGTGACCCGCGTCATAGTTGCGTGCGAAGGCCCTCTCATGAGGCATGACATCAGAGGTGACGAGTACGGGAACCGCTTCGGCCTCCGCACTGCTGCGCACTTGGGAATCCGAGAGTGTGTCTTCAGTGTGGCTGCGCCCGGGCGACTGGTACACCCCTGCAGTTGAGGCGCTCGTTGAAGCGCTCGAGGCCGGCCTGGACACCGCTCCTGCCGCCTTCCGTCTTGGCCAAGCGCGTGCAGCCGCCGGCGTAGGCATCACCGAGGCGCTCGATGACATGGCGGTGCTCTTCCGCGCAGCCGGCTTCGAGGCCGCTCCCATCCGCACCATCCGCTCGCTGTGCGAGGGTTGGACCGAGCGCGACACCGCGCCGGTGATTGCGCCCACGCTGATCGACCCGGAGTCCGGCCTTGGCACGCGTGAGTACCTCATGCAGCGCCTCGCCGAGGTCTACGGAACGGCGATGCGTGAGGGAACCAAGGTGAGCGAGACCCACGCGCTGGTCTTTGTGGATGTTTCCGTTGATGACAACGACCCGTGGCAGCGCATCGCGCGCAACGCCGCGGTGGGCTCCGCGCTTGCCGACGCTTACAGCGCCGGACACCCCATGGCACGACTGTCGGACGGCGTCTACGCCGTCCTCGTGGAGCGGGATGACGAGCTTGGTGGTGGTCTTGCCGCCCTCCGCGATCACATCGCTGAGAGGTCCGTCGAGATGCGCATCGGCAACCTGCTCCGCCAACCCCCGCGTGTGTGGATCGAGTCCCTTCCGGACACACACGCGTATGTCCAGGATCTCCTGGAGTCCGTCTACCGCTGAGACAAGACGGACTGGCGGCCGGCACCGAGCTGAGGGCGGTGCCGGCCGTTGCATGTCACGCAAGAAACACGCGAGGCTAGGGCCATGGCAGGCGAGGTATCGAGGTTCGCCGTGCGGGTCAAGCCCGGTTCTCGCAAGGGACCGCTCGTCGAAGCCGCTCCGGATGGCGAGCTCACGGTATGGGTCAAAGAGCGCGCCGTCGATGGCGCGGCGAACGAAGGGGTGGTGGCGGCGCTCGCCGATCACTTCGGTGTGCGCAAGCGAGACGTGCGCATCCTCAGCGGTCACACCTCACGACTCAAGCGAGTCGAGATCGAGATCGCTTAAGCCTTGCTCCACACGGCGAGTTCCACGCCGCTGGGATCCGTGAAGTGGAAACGGCGGCCGTCGGGGAAGTCGAAGATCTCTCGCACGATGCGGCCGCCTGCCGCGATGACGGCGTCGCGGGTCGCTTCAAGGTTGTTCGAATAGATCACGACGAGCGCCCCGTCGCCGGGAGCAATGGCGCCCACCTGGTTGATGCCGCCCGTCTCGCGACCATCCGGCGTGGTGATCCCCAGGTAGGCGGGTCCGTAGGGAGTGAAGCGCCAACCAAAGGCTGCGCTGTAGAACGCCTCAGCAGCGTCGATGTCCAAGGCCGGGATCTCGATGTAGTCGAACCCGTGGTGCGCGTGAACTTCCATGGTCCGATTGTGGCGTGACCCTCCCACATACGTGCGGCGACGCGGCGACCGGTTGCGGTATCTGAGTGTCGCGAAACCGCGGTTTCGCGACACTCAAGTACCGCAACGAGGGGAGGGGGTGGCCGCGGGCTAGGACTCGTCGCGCCAGGGGTCCTGCCACGGGTCGCGCCACAGCACGACGGCGCGTCCCTCAGCGCGCGACGCTCGCCGTCCGCGTTCGACGATGATGACCGACCCGGTGGGCCCGGACGTGAAGACGCGAGCGCCAGGGTCGGCCTTGGGTCGCAGCTTCTCGACCTCCGCCTCAAGTTCCTGCACGCGCTTGGCGAGAGTGAGAATGCGTGCGATACCAGCGAGATTGATGCCCTCGTCGTGGCTCATTCGCTGAATCTCGCGCAGCGTAGCGACGTCGCGAAGCGAATAGCGGCGCCCGCCTCCAGGGCGGCGCTTGGGCACCACGAGGCCCAGCCGGTCATACTGGCGCAGCGTCTGCGCGTGCATCCCCGCGAGCTCCGCGGCCGCGGAGATCAGGAAGACGGGTTCGTCGACGTCCGGCTGTTCCATGGCCTACCTCGCCGCGTCCTTGTAGAGCGAGTCGCGAGGCGACTCCTTGAGGTGCACACCAAGCGCCTCAAGCGCCTTCCTCGCCTCCTTGGTCAGCTTCTTGGGCACAGCCACCTCGATCTTCACCAGCAGGTCGCCGGTCGCGGTCTTCGACTGCAGGCCGCGGCCCTTGACGCGCAGCGTCTGGCCCGACGCTGTTCCCGCCGGCACCTTCACCGTCACCTTCTCACCGGTGAGGGTGGGGACGTCGACAGCCGCGCCGAGCGTCGCCTCGGTGAACGTCACGGGCACGGTGACCTTGAGGTTGAGACCGTCGGAACTGAAGACCGGATGCTTCGCGACGCGCACGGTGAGGATGAGGTCGCCAGGAGGGCCGCCATTCGCTCCGGGTCGCCCCTTCTTGGGCACGCGGATCTTCTGACCGTCCTTGACGCCGACGGGCAGTCGCGTGGTGACGCGCTGGCCGTCGAGGCTCAGTGTCACCGTCGCGCCCTGTGCCGCCTCGCGGAACGAGACCTCGGTGACGGCGCCGATGTCGGATCCGCGCTGGGGTCCGCGCTGGAAGCCGCCGCCGAACATCTGGCTGAGGATGTCGTCGAACCCCGCGCCGCCGCCGGGCTGCGCGCCGCCGAACATGCCGCCGAAGACGTCTTCGAAGCCCTGTGATCCGCCACCCGCCTGGAAACGGGGACCTCCGCCGCCCATGGCGCGCACAGCGTCGTACTGCTTGCGCTGCTCGGGGTCGGACAGCACTCCGTAGGCCTCACCGACGTCTTTGAAGCGCTGTTCGGCCTTCGCGTCGCCGGGGTTGCGGTCGGGGTGCAGGTCCTTCGCGAGCTTGCGGTACGCCTTCTTGATCGCAGCCTGGTCTGCGTCCTTCGGCACGCCGAGCGTGGCGTAGAAGTCCTTGCTGAACCAGTCCTGACTCGCCACGGTTCGCTGCTCCTACTCCGGCTGGGCGACGATCACGCGAGCGGGCCGCAGGATGCGGTCGCCCACCCGGTGTCCAGGCTGCGCGACCGTCGTGATCGTCGGCTCGGTGACGTCGGCGCTCGGCTGTGACATGAGCGCCTCGTGAAGGGATGGGTCGAAGGCCTCTCCCACCGCTCCAAAGCTCGACCAGCCCAGCTGCGCAAGTGCCGTCTCGAGCTTCGTGGCGATCGCGGCGAAGGGGCCGTCCTCGAGATCGCCGTGCTCTCGAGCGGCGAGGATGTCGTCGAGCGTGGGGATGAGCGCCTCGATGGTGCGCGCGGTGGCAAGCTCGCTCGCGGCCGCGCGGTCGCGGTCCACGCGCTTGCGGTAGTTGACGTACTCGGCTTGGAGGCGCTGGAGGTCGGCGAGGTGCTCTGCCGCCTTCGCCTCCGCCTTGTCGAGCGCGCTGTCTGCCGCGCTCTCGTCGGCCTCGATGTCTGCCGCCGCGTCATTGATGATCGACTCCGCGGCGCTCAGGGCGTCCTCGGCATTGTCGTCGTCAGGGGTGTTGAATCCGGTGCTGTCGTTCATTGCTGCTCCCTGCCTAGGCGAGGGCCGACGCTGTGGTCACCACAGCGTCGGCCGCTTGCCTTGACGTTACTTGTCGTTCTCGTCGACGATCTCGGCGTCAACGACGTCGTCGTCTGCGGACGGAGCGTCGCCCTCAGACGCCGAACCGCTCGCGGCCTCGGCCTGCTGAGAGGCGTAGACAGCCTCGCCGATCTTCTGGGCCTTCTCGACGAGCGCCTCGTGGGCGGTCTTGACGGCGTCGGTGTCGGTGCCTTCGAGAGCGGTCTTGACCTCCGCGATGGCGGCCTTGACGTCGTCGGCGACCTCGGCGGGAACCTTGTCCTCGTTCTCGGAGAGGATCTTCTCGGTCGAGTAGGCGAAGGTCTCCGCGTTGTTGCGGATCTCGGCCTCCTCGCGGCGCTTGCGGTCCTCCTCCGCGTGCTCCTCGGCGTCCTTGACCATGCGCTCGATGTCTTCCTTCGACAGCGCGGATCCGCCGGTCACGGTGATCGACTGCTCCTTGCCCGTGCCACGGTCCTTGGCGTGGACGTGGACGATGCCGTTTGCGTCGATGTCGAACGTGACCTCAATCTGCGGCACGCCGCGAGGCGCGGGGGCAATGCCGCCCAGCTCGAACGTGCCGAGCAGCTTGTTGTCGCGGGCGAACTGACGCTCACCCTGGTACACCTGGATAAGCACGGACGGCTGGTTGTCCTCCGCCGTCGAGAACACCTCAGACGACTTGGTGGGGATTGCGGTGTTGCGCTCGATGAGCGTGGTCATGACGCCGCCCTTGGTCTCGATGCCGAGGCTCAGGGGAGTGACGTCGATGAGCAGCACGTCCTTGCGCTCACCCTTGATGACGCCGGCCTGCAGCGCGGCGCCAACGGCGACCACCTCGTCGGGGTTGACGCCCTTGTTGGGCTCCTTGCCGCCGGTGAGCTCCTTGACGAGCTCGGTGACCGCGGGCATGCGGGTCGAGCCGCCAACGAGGACCACGTGGTCGATCTCGCTGAGCTTGATGCCAGCGTCCTTGATGACCTGGTGGAACGGGGCCTTGGTGCGCTCGAGCAGGTCCTGCGTCATCTGCTGGAACTGCGCACGAGTGAGCTTGGTGTCGAGGTGCACGGGGCCGTTCTCGCCGATCGACAGGTACTGGAGGGAGATGGTCGTCTGCTGGGCGGACGACAGCTCCTTCTTGGCCTGCTCGGCGGCCTCGCGCAGTCGCTGCACGGCGGACTTGTCCTTGGACAGGTCGACGCCCTCAGCGTTCTTGACCTCCTTGATGAGGTGGTCGACGATGCGCTGGTCCCAGTCGTCACCACCCAGACGGTTGTCACCGGCGGTGGCCTTCACCTGGATGGTCGCGAAGTCGTCCTCGTCCTTGCCCACCTCGAGCAGCGAGACGTCGAACGTGCCGCCACCAAGGTCGAAGACCAGGATGAGCTCGTCTTCCTTGCCCTTGTCGAGGCCGTACGCGAGCGCGGCGGCCGTGGGCTCGTTGACGATGCGGAGCACGTTGAGGCCCGCGATCTCACCGGCGTCCTTGGTGGCCTGACGCTCAGCGTCGTTGAAGTATGCGGGAACGGTGATGACGGCGTCCGTCACCTTCTCGCCCAGGTACTCCTCGGCATCGCGCTTGAGCTTGCCCAGGATGCGCGCGGAGATCTCCTGCGCGGTGTACTTCTTGTCGTCGATCTCCTTGGTCCACGACGTGCCCATGTGGCGCTTCACGGACGCGATGGTGCGGTCGACGTTGGTGACGGCCTGGCGCTTGGCGATCTCGCCCACCAGCACCTCACCGGTCTTCGAGAACGCGACCACCGACGGGGTGGTGCGAGCGCCCTCTGCGTTGGCGATGACGGTGGGCTCGCCACCTTCAAGGACCGCGACAACCGAGTTGGTGGTGCCGAGGTCGATTCCTACTGCTCGTGACATGTGATGTCCTCCTTGAAAAGTGTCCCGCTCATAGTTGAGCGACCTAGACTCAAGTTACGCTCACGGCCCGACGCTGTCAAGATTTTCCGCCAAAACTTGAGTTGGTCTGGCTCAACTTTGGCGAAGGCCCAGAAAGACGAAAAAGCGCGCGACCCTGAGGTCGCGCGCCTTCTCGCTGAGAACTACTTGAGTGTCACGACGGCACCGGCCGTCTCAGTGACGGCAACGGTGCCCTTCTCGAACTTCTGGGACAGCTTGCCTTTGGAGTCGGTGGTGGCCGGGGCCGTGGGCCAGCCGAGGCCAGCCAGCCCGCCGACCTTCTTGCGTGCATCCCAGATCGCCTTGGGAACGAAGAACGCGCCGCGCTTGTCGTTCCACGCCATCGCACCCTTTTCGAAGTTCTGGTACTTGCCGCCGGTGCCAGCGCTGCTGGTGCCAACTGCGGCGGTCGGCCAGCCGGTGCCGGCAAGGCCGCCGGCCTGGTTGCGTGCCTCCCACATCGGCTGCGGGATGAAGAACGCGCCGCGCGACTCCTGCCAGGTGATCGCGCCGTCCTCGAAGTACTGGTACTTGCCGCCAGCCCCAGCGCCGCTGGTCTTGACGACCCCGGTGGGCCAGCCGGTGCCGGCAAGGCCGCCGGCCTGGTTGCGTGCCTCCCAGACGGGCTTGGGGATGAAGAACGCGCCACGTGACTCCTGCCACGTGATGGTGCCATTCGCGAAGGTCTGGTACTCGCCACCATCGCGCGCGCTGCTCCAGCCAACGTTGCCCTTGGGCCATCCGAGCGCGCCGCCGCCCAGGCCCTCGGCCTTGGACAGCTCCCACTGGTTGATGCCCACGATCGCGTACTTCGAGGCATCGGCGATGACGACTCCGCGCTCGAACTTCTGGACGTCGATCTTCAGGTCCGGCTTGGGAGTCAACGACGAGGTCGGCCAGCCGAGCGTGCCATCGACGTGACCGGTGTCGCCCCAAGCAGTGCGGAACTTGCCCGTCAGCAGGAACGCCTTCTTCGAGGGCTGCTTTGCCACCGCGGCCTTGACGAAGCCTTGGTAGACGCCGCCGCCGTTCGTGGCGATGGTCTTGTGGTTCGACGTTGGGTCGCCGATCGAGCCGCTAGAGAACCCAGAGCTCGCCCACGTCGGCACGAGCTCGGTGGCGAGGTAGGCCGCCTGCGATCCGTTGACGAGGATGCTGCCGTTCTCAAAGTCCTGCTGACGCCACGCCGTGTCGCCGTAGTAGGCACGGCTGCCGATTGGCCAGCCCACCTTTGCGATGCCGCCGCGCTCGAGGAACTTCTTGAGCGTCACGTTGTACACGGGGAAGGTGCCGTGCGACGAACTGTAGATGTTGCCGCTGTCGAACTCCTGCCACAGGCCGCCGCCGCGTTCGGTGGTGGCGGTTGCCGTGACGGACTTGGGCCAGCCGAGTGCTCCGGCGATGCCGCCGCGCTTGGTGTACTCGTCCACCAGTTCGGTGGGAACGAAGCCGGCCTTGGTGTCTTCGCGATAGGCGGTGCCGCTCGTGAACAGCTGGGTGTAGCGCGCGTTGGCGTCCTTTGCGTGGTAGCCCGCGGGCCAGCCCATGGGGCCGTCAGGTCCCTTGTTGTCGAGATACAGCGTGCGAATCGCACTCCACACCGTGTACACCTTGCCGCTGCCCTGTTGGGTCAGCAGGGCGCTGTCGAAGTCCTGGTAGGTCCCGCCGCCGTCGGCGCTCGATGTCTTGGGGTCGGCCTTAGGCCATCCGAAGTCCGCGATGCGAGCCTTCCAGGACTTGGCGATCTCGCCGGTGATCACGTGAGCGCCGTGCTTCTGGTTCCAGGCGATGATCCCCTTCTTGTACTCCTGGTAGACGCCACCCTTCTTAGCGGTGGACTTGACGATCGAACCCACGCGAGCGCCAAGGGAGCCGGTGGATCCGCCGAGTTTCGTGTACATCGCGTCGATCGCGATCGCGCCCGCCGACCCGGTCGCGCCCCACCAGTCGGTGTACAGGCGCCAGAAGTTGCGGTTGCCGTAGGACGAACAAGAGTCGCCCTTGCCCGTGAGGTTCTTGAGCGCCGCCGCGTTGGGCGTGTACGGCGTGTACACGTAGAGCGCGTGCGTGGCCTGGTTCTTCACGAACACGGACTTGGTGCCGCAAGAAGTGTTTGGGTGGTACTGAATATTCGAGGTCTTGCCCGCTGCGTAGCGGTTGTAGTGGGAACTGCTCGTGAGCGTGTAGCCCTTGAGCAGCGAAGCGCCGTAGTACACCTGCGCGTAGAGACCCTTATAGGGCGTGGTGCAGCCGGTCGAGTCCGGGCAGCCAGCGCCCATCGCGTACCAGAACGCGCGCTCTGCGGGAGCGGTAGAGGTGACGAGGCTCTGCTCCTTCTGCAGGATCACGAGGATCGCCTTGGGGCTGATGCCGCATGCCTTGCCCACCTTCGCGATGATCTGACCGGCAGTCTGGTTCTTCGCGGCGGAAATCGCCTTGCACCTCGTTGTTGCCGACTTCGCGGTGATGTCCTCTTTGTAGTTCCTGATGCAGGTCTTGCCGCTCGCGCAGCCCTTGTTCATGCCCTTGATGAAGGCATCGGCTTCAGCACCAGTGAGGGACGAGCCGTTGAAGAAGTCTTCGTCACTGATGAGATAGCCGGGATCGAAGTCCTTGGCGTCTGCAGCTTGAGCAACGTGTGCTGGCGCCACCACCAGGCTGGCTGCAAGCGCCAAGACAGTGAGGATTGAGGCGACAACTCGCGTGGGGGAGATCGGCATGCCGGACCCTTCGTCGATTGTTCGGTCCTTAACGTTATCGGCGCTTTTCGAAAAACCCTGAATGGCGTGACCTAACTCACTCAACATTTTCCCTGCCAGTGAGGACTTTCGTGGCACCCCCAGGGCCGCGTAGCGTCGGGCCCATGACGACGCCAGCCGACGCTGCAGCCCACTTTCGCGCCAAGCTCGCCTTTGAGACGGATGTGACGGATGTGCACAACGCTCTCGAGACTGGCGAACCCGGATTCGTGCTCATCGACACGCGCAATCTCGAGGCATGGAAGCAGGGCCACGCTCGCGGGGCGATCCACATGCCCAAGCCGGAGATGCGCTCGCGGATTCCCGAGCAGTTCCCCGCCGACACCCAGTTCGTCGTCTACTGCTGGGGTCCTGGGTGCAATGGCGCGACCAACGCTGGTCTCATCATCAGCGAGCTCGGCTATGCCGTGAAGGAGATGATCGGCGGCTTCGAGTATTGGGTGCGCGAGGGAATGCCCGTGGACAAGGTCGTGACCGACTCCGCAGGCAATGAGGTCACGGTCGACGGCACCCAGCCCGTGGATCCGCTCACGGCCCCGCTTCCCGTTGGCGGTCAGCGCATCGCCTGCGACTGCTAGACGAGCCGTCCCGCGTCCATCCTCAGCACGCGGCTCGCGACCCGCTCGGCCTCGGCTGGGTCGTGGGTCACCATGAGCGCCGTGATGCCCGACGCTGTGAGGACTTCGCGCAGATCGTCGGCGACGCGCTGCCGCAGTTCGGCGTCGAGTGAGCTGAGCGGCTCGTCGAGGCACAGCAGTCGCGGGCTGGGAGCCAGGGAACGGGCGAGGGCGACGCGTTGGCGCTGTCCGCCGCTGAGCTCTGTGACCTTGCGATGGGCGAGGCCTTCGAGTCCCACGAGTTCGAGCAGCTCTGCGACGCGCGCGTCGCGCTGCGCTCGCGGCAGGGAGTGGATGCCGTACGCGATGTTGCCGCCAACCGTGAGGTGGGGAAACAGCTGGCCGTCTTGGAAGACGAGCCCGAAGCCGCGCTCGTGAACGGGCGTGCTCGTGACATCCTCGCCGTCGAACGCGACGGTGCCGGCAGTGGTCTCCACGATGCCGACGATCGCGCCAAGCAGCGACGACTTTCCGCATCCAGAGGGACCGAGCAGTGCGACGATCTCTCCCTTGTCGACAGTGAGCGACGCGTCGTCCACTGCGGTGACCGGCGGCTTGCCGGGGTAGACGACGCTGACGCCGCGAACGTCGAGCCCACTCATACCTCTGCCCTCACCCTCGTCCGCAGGCGCTCGGTCGCGAGCATCACCGCAGCGGTCAGCAGCGCCAAGAGGACGGCTGCAGCAAAACCCATGCCCACATTCTCGGCGCCGGGCCGGCCGAGCAGTCGCGCGATGGCCAGCGGCAGCGTCGGTCGCTCTGGGCGGGCGACGAAGGCCGTGGCGCCGAACTCGCCCATCGCGATAGCGAAGGCAAAGCCCGCGGCGAGGGCTGTAGGGCCGCGCAGCAGGCGGAAGTCGACCGTGCGCCACACGCGCCAAGGGCTCGCGCCGAGCGTCGCGGCAGCCGCTCTGAGCCTGGGGTCAACGGCCCTCGCGGCAGGAACCAGGATGCGCACCGCGAGCGGCAGGGCAACCACGGCTTGCGCAAGGGGAACCAGCAGCCACGACGAGCGCAGGTCGATTCCCGCGATGGTGCGGTTGAGAGTCAGCAGCATGCCGAGGCCGATCACCACAGCGCTGACACCCAGCGGTCCCATGGCGAGGCCGTCGAGAGAGCTCGCCCAGCGCGGGCCGCGAGTGACCGCGGACGCGACCGCGACGGTGAGCAGCGCGGCAATGACCGCCGCGATGGTCGCGGTGACGAGCGAGTTGAGCGCCGCCTGCCACACACTCACGGGCAGCACCGCCTGTGCGGGCTGGGTGACAAGGGCTGAGTAGTTGGCGAAGGAGTGCCCGCCGCCTGCGACGCGCAGCGATCGCTCGACGAGCGCGAAGCCGGGGAGCACGATGAGGGCCGCGAGGGCTGCGAGCACGGCGGCCATCGCCACGAGGTCGGCTCGCTTGGCGGGACGACTTCCGTCAAGCTCTCGGCCGCTTGCGGCCGTGTCGCGGCCGCGGCGGGCGCGGGCGGCAACGGCGAGTGCGGCAGCGACAAAGATCAGTTGGAGCACCGCGAGCACGGCCGCGGCGTGCAGGTCGAGGAACTGACCCACCTGCAGGTAGATCTCGGTCTCGATGGTGCGCACGCGGGTGCCGCCAAGAACCAGCACAATGCCGAAGCTTGTGGAGCAGAACAGCAGCACCACCGCGGCCGCGGAGCCGATGGACGGAGCGAGCGCGGGGAGCGTGACCGTGCGCCACGCGCGGAAGCGGCCAGCCCCCAGGGTGCGGGCCGCAAGCGCGGTGCCAGGGTCCAGGGACGCCCAAGCGGTGCCCACGACTCTCGCGACCACGGACACGTTGAAGAACACGAGCGCGCACACGATCGCGACCACCGATTGGTCGAGGCCCGCGAAGCCAAGGATCCCGCGGCTCGAGAACAGCGCACTGAAGGCGGCCGCGACCACGACGGTGGGCAACACGAACGGCACTGCGACCATCGCCCTCGCGGCGATCTGGCCGCGCCAGCGCAAGCGATACAGCGCCCATGCCGCCGGCAGCCCCAAGACCAGAGATCCCGCCGTGCCCAAGGCGGCGAGTGAGACCGTGGTGACCACAGCGTCGGGCACTCCAGGGGAGGTGAGCACCTCCCACGCCGCTCCCGTGCCCGTGCCCTCGAACCCGCGCACCAGCACGGAGATCAGCGGCCAAACGAAGAAGACCGCAAGAAATGCGGCAGGCACGGCGACGACCGCCACCCACGTGAGGTGACGGCCGACGCTCGTGCCAGTGCGCATCAGGGCGCCACCACCGCCGTCCAGTCCCTGATCCACTGCTCACGGTTCGCGTCGATCTCGCTCGCCGGGAGCGTGAACGGCGCATCCGCGAGGGGCGCAAACTGCTGCCACTCGGCAGGGATCTCCGCGGAGGTGGACACGGGGTAGACGTACATGTTCTCCGGCAGGCTCGACTGGAAGGCATCGCTCAGCATCCAGTCGACAACCTGCTTGGCAGCCTCAGGGTGCTTGGCGCCGTCGAGCACACCCACGTACTCGACCTGACGGAAGCACGTGTCGAGCAGCGTGCCGGTCGTGGCCTTGCCGTCGATCACCTCCGAGGGAGGCGAGGAGGCGTAGCTCAGCACGATCGGGTGCGAGCCGCCGTAGTTGGGGGCAGAGAAGTCCGTGTAGTACGTGTCCGACCAGCTGGCGGTGACGCGCAGGTCGTTGGCCGCGAGCTGTGCCCAGTAGTCCTTCCAGCCGTCGCCCTTCGCCGCGATGGTCGCGAGCAGGAACGCAAGGCCGGGCGATGAGGTCGCGGGATTGGTGACGGAGATCAGCCCCTTGTACTCGGGCTTCACGAGGTCGTCGAAGGTCTGCGGCACCGCGATGGAGTTGTCCTCGAAGTAAGCGAGGTCATAGTTGAGGCACACATCGCTGAAGTCGATCGCGGTGAGGGCCTTCGACCCGTCGATTGCATACTTCGCGGAGTCCGCCGCTGCGGGCGCGCTCGAGGTGTACTCGACGAATACTCCCGCGTCGAGCGCGCGGCTCGCGAAGGTGTTGTCGATGCCGTAGGCGACATCGCCAAGTGGCGCGTCCTTCGTCAGCACCAGCTGATTCACGAGCGCACCCGCGTCACCGGGCGCCACGAAGGTGACCTCAATGCCGGTGGCCGCCTCGAAATCGGCGACCACAGCGTCGGGCACACTGAAACTGTCGTGGGTGACGACGGTGACCTTGGTGTCCGTGGGTGAGCCGGATGCTCCTGGGGTTTCCGGAGACTGGCTGCAGGCCGCGAGGGCCAGGGTGATGATTGCGGCTGTCGCCGCGGTGCGCACAATGCGCATGGGTGTTTCCTCCCTGTCATAGGAGGGGACGAGACTCGACTCCCTACGCCGGTGCGAGCCGGATCAGGTTCGAGGGTCTGCGGCTGGTCCGCACTCTCAGCGCCCTTTGATCTGGCGCTCCCCTGTCGTGTCCTGTCAGCCTAGCGTGCCACTACTCGCAGGCCCAACCGTCTTTGTCGCGGTCGAGGTGCCGGTTCTCGTTGTAGAGCCTCGCCGAGACCTTCGTGGTCTTCTTGAGACCGTTCTTCTTCTTGCCTTTGACCTTGTTCACCGTGGTCTTGCTCTTGGCGACGCCGCCCGTTCGCAACCACATGTGCGCTGTAAGTGGATCTCGGCGGATGAGGCGTCAAGTCCCGCCGGGATCCACTCACAGGACGCTTATCCACAGAACGCCAGCGAGATTTAGCGCGCTCCGGTTCGCTGGTACTCCATGACGGGACGACGCTGGAGAGACCTGGGCGAGTGGCTGCGGCAACAGCAGCGCCCGGTTCGTCGTGCCGACCTCGAGTCCCGATGGACGCAGTGGAGCGTCAGGGAGGCAATCGCGCACGGCGTCGCGGTGAGGATGCTGCCCGGGATCGTCGCCGCGGCAGAGTGCGCGCGGGACGCGCGTGTGCGGGGACTCGCGCTGAACCTGTGGCACCCCGATCTGCTGGTCACGGGCCGCCTCGCGCTGCACCTCTTCCGGCCCACGCTTGAGGTGCCTGGAACAGCGCTCGCGGTGGTCCCCAGTGGCATCCGTCTTGCCGCGAGCGACTGGGTCACGGTGCTGCAGCGAGGTCCGGTCATGGAGCGACGGCGCGCCAATGGGGTGTGGTGTGTGTCGCCGGCGAGGGCGCTTATCGATGCGTGGCACGGAGCCCCGAGGCGCGACGCCGAGGAGTCTGTGTACCAGGCACTATGGGTCGGAGTGTGCACCGCGCCCGAGGCGTTGCGAGAACTTGAGGCCATGCCGCGGGTGGGACGTCGTCGCCAGCTCACGAACCTTTTGCTGAAGTTCACGCAGGGCGCCACATCGCCTCTTGAGGTGTACGCGAGAGAGAAAGTCTTTGTTGGAGCAGAGTGGACTGAGCTCGAGTGGCAGGCGACGCTCGAAACCGAGGGGTCGAGGCGTCGGCCCGATGCCCTGCACCGCAAGGCGAGGGTGGTCATCGAGTTTGACGGCGTGCGCTGGCACGGTTCGCCCGAGTCACGTGAGCGCGACCGTCTGAGGGATGTGGAACTTTCGGCGCTTGGCTACATGACGCTGCGGTTCACATTTGCCGACTTGCGCAACCGACCGGACTGGTGCCGTCAGATGGTTCGGGCTGCGATCCGTCACCGCGCCAGCAAGCTGTGAGTGGATCTCGGCGGAATCGGGCCCCAGATCCGCAGGAATCCACTCACAGGACGCTACACGTCCGTGCGATGGAAGTTCTGGAAGGACTTCGACGCCGTGGGGCCGCGCTGGCCGCGGTAGCGCGAGCCGTACTTCGCCGAGCCGTAGGGGTTCTCCGCCGGCGAGGACAGCTGGAAGAAGCACAACTGACCAATCTTCATTCCGGGCCACAGGTTGATCGGCAGCGTCGCGGTGTTGGACAGCTCAAGCGTCACATTGCCCTCGAACCCGGGGTCGATGAACCCGGCCGTCGAGTGAGTGAGCAGCCCAAGGCGACCCAGCGAGGACTTGCCTTCGAGACGAGCCGCCACATCGTCGGGCAGAGTCACCGACTCAAAGGTGGAGCCAAGAACGAACTCGCCAGGGTGCAAAACAAAAGGCCCTTCGGAGCCCACGTCAACGAGCCGGGTGAGCTGCGCCTGCTCCGCGGCGGGGTCAATCGCCGCGTACTTGTGGTTGTCGAAGACCCGGAAGAACTTGTCGAGGCGCACGTCGATCGACGACGGCTGAATCATCTCGGGGTCGTAGGGGTCGAGCTTCACGCGGCCTGCGTTGATCTGGGCAAGGATGTCGCGGTCGGAGAGGAGCATGCGCACAACCTACCGTCTTCGTGCCCTCCTCGCCCGGGCGTCGGGCCGGTGCGATTTCCATAACGTTTCGGTCAATCGGTCGCAACGTTTCGACTTTTCGCACTAGTCTTGGCCAAGTTGCACTTCACCATTCCCAGGAAGGGATGCCATGCAGTTCGGTCACTTCGACGACGAAGCCCGCGAATACGTCATCACGACGCCACACACGCCCTACCCGTGGATCAACTACCTGGGCGCCCAAGACTTCTTTGGACTGGTTTCGCATACGGCTGGCGGTTACTGCTTCTATCGCGACGCGAAGATGCGTCGCCTCACGCGCTACCGATACAACAACATTCCTGTCGACGACGGCGGTCGCTACTTCTCCATCAACGATGGCGGAGACGTGTGGAGCCCCTCCTACCGTCCCTACAAGAAGGACCTCGACCACTTCGAGACGCGCCACGGCATGGGCTACACCCGCATCACCGGCGAGCGCGGCGGCCTTGAGGCGTCCGTGCTGCTGTTTGTGCCCGTGGACATCAACGCGGAGATCCACCAGGTCACACTGACCAACAAGTCCAACGCCGCCAAGAACGTCCAGTTGTTCAGCTTCATCGAGTTCTGCCTGTGGAACGCCGAGGACGACCAGACCAACTACCAGCGCAACCTGTCGATCGGTGAGGTCGAGGTCGAAGACGGCGCGATCTATCACAAGACCGAGTACCGCGAGCGTCGCGACCACTACGCGGTCTACGCGGTGAACGCTCCGATCGCCGGCTTCGACACAGACCGCGACGCCTTCTTGGGATTCGGCAACGGCTTCCACGAGGCCGCCGTCCCACACGCTGGCAAGGCCACCAACTCGGTCGCGTCCGGCTGGTACCCGATCGGCTCGCACCAGCTCGACGTCTCGCTTGCGCCCGGCGAGTCTCGCCAGTACACCTTCATCCTGGGTTACCTCGAGAACCCGGCCGACGCTAAGTGGGAGGCTCCCTCCGTCGTCAACAAGTCTGGGGCTAGGCAGCTGCTGGCCAAGTTCGCGACGAACGAGGCCACGGACGCCGAGTTCGCCAAGCTCAACGAGTACTGGGACAACCTGCTCGGCTCCTACACGGTCGAGTCCGGTGACGACAAGCTCAACCGGATGGTGAACATCTGGAACCAGTACCAGTGCATGGTCACGTACAACATGTCGCGTTCTGCCTCGTACTTCGAGACCGGAATCGGCCGTGGCATGGGCTTCCGCGACTCCAACCAGGACCTGCTGGGCTTTGTGCACCTGGTTCCGGAGCGCGCTCGCGAGCGCATCATCGACATCGCGTCCACGCAGTTCGAGGACGGCTCCGCGTACCACCAGTACCAGCCGCTCACGAAGCGCGGAAACAACGCGATCGGCTCCGGCTTCAACGATGACCCGCTGTGGCTCATCGCCGGTGTTGCGGCGTACATCAAGGAGACCGGCGACTTCGCGATCCTCGACGAGCTGGTGCCGTTCGACAACGACGAGTCCAAGGCGACGTCGCTCATGGACCACCTCAAGCGTTCGTTCGACCACCCGCTCAACAACATGGGTCCCCACGGCCTGCCGCTCATCGGCCGCGCCGACTGGAACGACTGCCTGAACCTCAACTGCTTCTCCACCACTCCCGGTGAGTCCTTCCAGACCACGGAGAACCAGTCCGGTGGCGTCGCGGAGTCGGTGTTCATCGCGGGCATGTTCTGCGCGATCGGCCCCGACTACGCCGCTCTTGCCCGACGCCGTGGAGACGAGGCAGAGGCCCAGCGGGCCGAGGCCGCGGTCGAGGCGATGCGCAAGGCAGTCGTAGACCACGGCTGGGACGGCGAGTGGTTCCGCCGCGCGTACGACTACTACGGCAACCCGGTTGGCTCCAAGGAGAACGAGGACGGCCAGATCTGGATCGAGCCCCAGGGCTACTGCATCATGGGCGGCGTCGGCATCGAGGACGGCAAGGCGATCCAGGCCCTCGACTCGGTGCGAGAGCGTCTCAACACCCCGCACGGCATCGTGCTGCTCAACCCCGCGTTCAAGGAGTACCACGTCGAGTACGGCGAGGTGACGAGCTACCCGCCGGGCTACAAGGAGAACGCTGGCATCTTCTGCCACAACAACCCGTGGGTCATCATCGCGGAGACCATCGTGGGACGCCCCGAGTACGCGTGGGAGTACTACAAGCAGATCACCCCGGCCTACCGCGAGGAGATCTCGGAGATCCACCGCCTCGAGCCCTATGTGTACGCGCAGATGATCGCCGGCAAGGACGCCTCGCGTCACGGCGAGGCGAAGAACTCGTGGCTCACGGGTACCGCCTCGTGGAACTTCGTGGCGATCTCCCAGTACCTGCTGGGTGTGCGCCCTGACTACGACGGCCTCGTCGTTGACCCGTGCATCGGCGCTGAGGTTGGCGAGTTCACCGTCCGCCGTCAGGTGCGCGGCGCCACGTACAACATTCGCGTCACCGCGACGGGCGCCAAGGGCGCGAAGCTCACGGTGAACGGCGAGCCCATCGAAGGCAACACCGTCCCCTACGCCGAGCCGGGCTCGGTGGTGGAGGTCGTCGCCTCGCTGTAAGGACTTGCGCAGGGCCGGCGGCTGGGGGGGGCGGCAGCCGGCCCTGCGTTCTCCTTTTGTGCACAGAAGGGACGTGTGGCCCAGGCCCGACGCTGTGGCTGGGCTACCATCGTCGGATACCTCCGCGATGGCGGGGGCTTTTTCTTTGAGGAGTACGTCATGACTGATTCCGTGTGGCTGACGCCTGCTGCGCTCGAGCGCCTGCGGGCTGAGCTTGCCGACCTCACGAGCGTTCGCGAGCCGGATGATGCGCAGCAGCTGCGCATCGCGGAGCTGAAGCAGCTCATCGCGAATGCCGAGGCCTCGTCCAAGCCGGATGACGGACTGGTGGAGCCGGGCATGCGCGTCACCGTGCGCTTTGACGACGACGGTTCCACGACGCAGTTCCTGCTCGGTTCGCGAGCGCTGCTTGAGTTCGACGACTCGCTCGACATCCCCGTGTACTCTCCAGAGTCGCCCGTCGGTTCGGCTATCTCTGGGCTGTACGTTGGCGACAAGGTCACCATCACGACTCCCAAGGGGGAGCGCACACTCACGATTACGGAGGCGGTACCCGCAACATGACCAAGCTCCACGAACGACTGGTTCCGGTCTACGACGAGGTCATTCGTCGCAACCCGGGAGAGGCCGAGTTCCATCAGGCCGTTGCCGAGGTCCTTGAGAGTCTTGGTCCGGTGGTGGCGAAGCATCCGCGCTACGCGGACGCCGAGGTCATTCGTCGCATCTGTGAGCCGGAGCGCCAGATCATCTTCCGCGTGCCATGGGTCGACGACTTTGGCCAGGTGCAGCTCAACCGCGGCTTCCGTGTGGAGTTCAACTCGGCGCTGGGCCCGTACAAGGGCGGCCTGCGCTTCCACCCCAGCGTCTACCTGGGCATCGTGAAGTTCCTTGGCTTTGAGCAGATCTTCAAGAACTCGCTCACCGGCATGCCCATCGGCGGCGGCAAGGGTGGCTCAGACTTCGACCCCAAGGGCCGCACTGACGCGGAGATCATGCGTTTCTGCCAGTCGTTCATGACGGAGCTGTACCGCCACATCGGCGAGTACACGGACGTGCCCGCCGGCGACATCGGCGTGGGCGGCCGCGAGCTCGGGTACCTCTTTGGCCAGTACAAGCGCATCACCAACCGCTACGAATCGGGCGTGCTGACGGGCAAGGGTCTCACGTGGGGCGGCTCGCAGGTGCGCACCGAGGCCACGGGTTACGGCACGGTGTTCTTCGTCGACGAGATGCTCAAGCGCCGCGGCCGCAGCCTGAACGGGGCCAAGACCGTCGTCTCCGGCTCCGGCAACGTCGCGATCTTCGCTGCGGAGAAGGTGTACCAGCTCGACGGCAAGGTCATCGCGATGTCCGACTCCTCCGGCTACGTCGTTGACGAGGACGGCATCGACCTGCACCTCATCAAGGAGATCAAGCTGAACCGCCGCGGACGCATCAGCGAGTACGTAGAGGAGCGCGGCGGCAAGTCGCGCTACATCACGGGCGGCAGCATCTGGGATGTGCCATGCGAGGTGGCCCTTCCCTGCGCCACGCAGAACGAGCTCACCGCGAAGGACGCTGGCACGCTCATCGGCAACGGGGTCATCGCGGTCGCCGAAGGCGCCAACATGCCCTGCACGCCCGACGCTGTTCGCGCCTTCCAGGAGGCCGGCGTCAGTTTCGCTCCGGGCAAGGCGGCGAACGCTGGCGGCGTCGCCACGTCCGCGCTCGAGATGCAGCAGAACGCATCCCGCGACTCGTGGAACTTCGCGTACACCGAGGAGCGACTCCACGTCATCATGCGCGACATCCATGACCGCTGCGTCGAGACCGCCGACGAGTACGGCGAGCCCGGCAACTACGTGCTGGGAGCCAACATTGCGGGCTTCACCAAGGTGGCCGACGCGATGCTGGCGTTTGGGGTGATCTAGCCCCAGCGTCGGGCATAGGTCTTGACAGGATGTCCAGTTTGCCGGAATCCTCTGTGGTGCCGACGCTGAAGTCGACCGAGTTGCGCAGAGGGGCTCAGTCGTCGGTACAGCGGACGGCTCGCTCCTGCCACCGGCAGGAGGGATCACCTCTGCACACAGGAGTCAACGATGACCCGTCCATATCGTCGTCGCGCCATTGGCGCGGCACTTGTTGGAGTGGTGGTGATCGGCACCTTCGCGGTGTCGATGCCGGCCTCCGCCGACAACACCCAGAACTATTTCGCCTCACCAGGCAATGTGAACTCGTCGGATCCGTACGTGTTCCGGTGCAACCAGTATGGAGTCGCCGGCTGGTGCATGGTCAGTTCGCAAGATCTCGGCATCGCGCCTTTGAACCCCGGGCTGCCGGGCGAGAACTACTACCCCATGGAACGCACGCTCATGCGCTTCTCACAAGATGGCCTCAAGTGGTCCGCACCGCAGGTGGTCAGTGACGAGGCCTACATGAGAGCCAGGTCTGGGCACTATGGCAAGAAGGTTGCGCTCGGGAAGCATATGTGGGCGCCCGCCGTGCGACGCGTGGGCCTCGACACTGACAACTACGGCAGGCAGTACCTTTACGTGCCTGGCTTGACGAACGCAAACGACAAGTATTCATCGCGCATATTCACAACCGTGTGGGAGGGCAATCCCACCTACAACCCGTTCAAGGCTGCGGCAGGACAGGTTGGCGATCCCGGTGTCAGAGAGGTGACGGGCGCACCGGCGGGCCTTTACATGAGCGACCCCGACGTCTTCTCAGACGCTGTCAATTGGCAGAGTGACACGAGCAAGGACTACCTGCTGTGGGCTGACGGAGACGCTGGCAACTGCGGTGGTTTGTCTATGCGCAAGATGACGAGTTGGCACACGATCCAGTCGTTCACTGACCCTGCCACTGCACAGGTCAAGGTGACGGGATTCCCGACCGCCTGGAACTGCACGCCCGCCGGCTCTGCAAATCCGCATCCGTACTTTGAGGGAGCCTCGCTGTACAACCTCAGCAACTTCCGCTGGACCAGCACGGAGGGCAAGCCCGGCAAGTACACGATGGTCTTCGCGGTGAAGCCCAAGACGGTGCCTGCGGAGTGCCGCAGTGCAGTAGGCGAGACCAACTCCAGCTTCGAGGCGATTGCTTACGCAACCTCGAACACTGTCACCGGCCCTTACGCCTACCAGGGCATCATCATGTGCGGCAGCACCACCGAGTGGACCAACCAGGCGTCTCTCATGGAGGTCAAGGGCGCGAACGGAGAGTGGCGGCTTGTCCTCGTCTACCACGACGGTAAAAACCCAGGCTCCAACGGAAACGCGCGCAACCGGCAGGTCCATGCCGAGTGCCTGTACACGGTGGACGGCAGGTTCATCAAGACCATGCGCTCGGAGGGCATCGCCAAGCTTGATGGCACCAAGGAATGGTGCCTCAAGAACGAGCACATCAGGGCGCTGCGGTCAGTGTCGACGGGCAAGTTTGTCTCGAGCAGGTCCGACGGACTTGCGGCCACGGCGAGCTACATCGGTCCATGGGAGCAGTTCGCGATGACCCAGTCGACATCGAACGACCTGCGCATCAACTCGCGCAACGGCTCCAAGTGGGTTTCTTCTGACCGCAATAACGGGAAGATCATTGCGGATCGCACGAGCGTCGGTGACTGGGAGAAGTTCACTCCGGTCAAGGTGGCTGGCAGCAGCGACATCTACCGGTTCAAGGATTCGCGGGGCAAGTACTGGCAGGTTCAGTCGGACGGCAAGATCAAGGCCGGTTCGAACAACCCCGGTACGAACGACAAGTCCTACTGGTTCGTCGTGGAGTACCTGACGTACTAGTGGAATCGACGCGGGGTGGGGGTCCTGGGCGCGTTCCCGGGGCCCCCGCTCTGGCGTCTAGGGGCGCTGCGCGAAGCGCTCAAGCAGTTCGCCTTCGCCGGCCACGATGAGCAGGTCCTCGGGGCGGACGAGCGTGTCTGGGGTGGCGTACTCGAACGGATGACCCGGGCTCTTCACGCCAATGACCTGGATGCCGTACTTGGCAGACAGGTCGAGCTTGTCGAGAGTGAAGCCGTGGGTCTCGAGTGGCGGGCGCATCTTCACGATCGTGAAGCCGTCCTCCACCTCGATGTAGTCGAGCATGCGGCCGCCAACGGAGTGGGCGACGCGGATGCCGGCCTCACGTTCTGGGAGCACCACGTGGTGGGCGCCGATGCGCTCAAGGATGCGGCCGTGCTGCGCGGAGATGGCCTTGGCCCAGATCTCCTGGATGCCCAAGTCCACGAGGTTTCCGGTGATGAGCACGGAGGCCTCTAGCTCGTTGCCGATGCCCACGACGGCGGCGGCGAAGTCCTTGGCGCCAAGCTGCTCAAGGGCGAGGGGGTCGGTGAGGTCGGCCTGGACTACGGGGACGCGTCGGGACCACTGCTCGACGAGGCTTGCGTCCTTGTCGACGGCAAGCACCTCGATGTCCATCGAGTCCAGGGTGTCCGCGATGGCCGACCCGAAGCGGCCGAGGCCGACTACGAGGACGCCTCGGGAGGTGGTGTCGGTGTTAGCCAACGAGGGGCCTTTCTGCTGGGTACCGGATGACGCGTCGCTCTCTATTCAACGCTAGTGCGGCGACGACGGTGAGTGAGCCAACGCGGCCCACATACATGAGGACGATAAGCGTGACTTTGCCTGCGGTGTTGAGGTCACCCGTGATGCCGGTGGACAGGCCGCAGGTGGCGAAGGCCGACACCACCTCGTAGAGAGCACGGTCCAGGGGGATGTCGGTCACGGCCATGAAGACCGCTGTGCCGACGAGCACGGTGAACAGGCTCACAAGGGTCACGGAGACGGCGAGCCGCAGGACCTCAGTGCCGATGCGCTTGCCGAACGCCTCGATGTCGCGGCGGCCACGCAGCTCTGCCCAGATCGCGAGCAGAAGCACGGCAAGGGTGCCTACCCGGATGCCGCCTGCCGTACCGCCGGAGCCGCCGCCGATGAACATGAGCACGTCCTCCGTGAGCCACATCGATTGGCTTGCTTCTCCCGCATCAAACGACGCGAATCCTCCCGAGCGCTGGTTGATGGAGTGAAAGATGACATTGCCTATCGACTCCGCCGTGTTCATCGCACCGAGGGTCTTGGCGTTGCCCCACTCGAACAGCGCGAGCAGCGCGGCGCCCGCGAAGAGAAGCACGGCGGTCATGGTGAGCGTGAGCTTGGTGTGCAGCGCCCAGCGCTTGGGGTTGCGCCATTCGCGGATCAGGTTGAGGTACACGGGGAAGCCAAGGGCACCGATCAGCACGCCAAGGCCAATCGGGGCGAGCACCCAGAAGTCACCGGCGTAGGGGTACAGGCCCACGGGGTCCGGCGAGAAGCCAGCGTTGTTGAACGAGCTCACCCCGTAGAAGATCGAGTAGCCCAGGGACTTCACAAAGCCGTAGTCCAGCGTGAGGAAGCGCGGGAACAGGGCGGCCGCAATGACCAGTTCGGTGACCGTCGAGACCGCGACGATCAGGGTCAGCAGCGATCGCACGTCGCCAAGGCCGCTCGCGCGCGCCTCGCGGGCGGCAAGCATTCGCTGGGTGAGGCCGATGCGCTTGGCGACAGCCAGACCGACGAGCGTCGCGAGGGTCATGATGCCAAGGCCGCCCACCTTGATGCCCAGTCCGATGATCGTCAGGCCCCATGCGGACCAGTAGGTGCCGGTGTCGACGGTGGTCAGACCGGTGACGCACACCGCCGACGTCGCGGTGAACAGGGCATCCACAAAGGGCGCACGCACACCGTCCTTGGTTGCGAAGGGCAGCTCAAGGAGCAGGGTGAAAATGCCAATGATGAGGACGAACGCTGAAAGTGCGATGCGCGCCGGATATTGGCGGGCGGTGTCCTGAATCCATTCGCCGATGGCGTGACGGACACCCTCTGCCGTAGTCATCGCCCTCCTTGAGCCGGTAATCGCGGCGTTCTGCGCTCAGTGCCGCCGTTATCACTATCGGCAGTTGTCACAGGGTTCACAACCTTCACTTTCGCCCCTACAGTGGAGCCACAAGACGGCCGATATCAGCGGTGAAGTCTTGAAAAGGGAGCACACTGAAACATGGCAACGGACGGCGCTGCACGCACCACGTTCCTCACCGTAGCTGAGGTCGCGGAGATGGTCCGCGTCTCGCGCATGACGGTGTACCGCTGGATCCACTCGGGCGAACTGCCCGCTGTGCGGTTCGGGCGGTCTTTCCGTGTGCCCCAGCAGGCCGTCGAGACCTTCATGGAGCAGGCCGAGCTCGCAGGCGGCTACATCTTCGAAGATGACGATCAGGCCACTGGCGCTGTAGGCTAGACCACTGTGCGTCAGCCGCTGACGCCCACAAGTGTCTAGATCAAGGTTGGTCCCATGGGTTCCGTCATCAAGAAGCGCCGCAAGCGCATGTCGAAGAAGAAGCACCGCAAGCTGCTTCGCAAGACGCGCCACCAGCGTCGCAACAAGAAGTGA
>CALALQ010000501.1 GCA_937925595.1 uncultured Demequina sp.
TCGACACCGGAGGCTTCTCCTACGTCAACAACGATCCGGGTCAGTACAGCTAGACGGCGTATCGGCGAGCGACCCGGCCCATGCGGAGCGAGTGCGCCCACCAGCCCAGCTGGTCCAGCAGGAGATGCGCAGCCCGGCGGCGACGCTCCTCCTCATCCGGGCGCTTTGCGGTATCGGACTCGCGCGGCACGCCGTGAAGACTCATCGCTTGCCGAATGGTCGCGGCGTGCAGTTGGGCAAGGACGGTCCGCAGATGCTCCACGGCTCGGGTGCCTCCGCTCGTGGTAGCTGTGGTTGTACCCGACCATGAACTCGGTCTGGCCTTCGCAAGCTCGCGGTGTAGCCAGTGCAGCAATCATGTGTGGTCGGCAACCAGCGCGGCGGTGCGCTCGGAAAAGTGACACGCAGCTAGCCCGGCGCCCGACGTAGGAGCGAGCGTGGGCTCGACCTCGATGCAGCGGGTGCGACCGGGGTGCACTTTGGGCCCGATCGGGCAGCGATTGCGGAACCGGCACCCCGACGGCGGGTCCGTCGGGTCGGGCAGTTCTCCCGTGAGAATGATCCGTTCGCGCCGCGTCCCGTCTCGTGACATGGACGACCGACTCGCTGAAAGAAGCGCGGCCGTGTAAGGATGCTGCGGCCGTTCGAACACCTCCTCGGTGGTACCGGACTCGACGATGCGCCCGAGGTACATCACTGCAACGCGGTCGCAGAGCGATCGGACGACGCCCAGATCGTGCGACACGAAGAGGAACGAGACTCCCAGCTGGTGTTTGAGGTCTCGCATGAGCGCGACGATCTGTGCGCTCGTTGTCGCGTCGAGGGCCGAGACCGGCTCGTCGGCGACAATGAGCCGCGGCGCGACGCTCAGCGCGCGGGCGAGACTCACGCGCTGAGCCTGGCCGCCGGACAGCTCCCTGGGAAACCGGCCGGTGAGGTCGAGGTCCAGGCGCACGAGGCCTACCACCTCCTCGACGCGGGCCCGGATCTGCGTTGCGTTGCCGAAGCCGAGTTCACGCAGCGGTTCCGCGATCGCGTCCCAGGCTCGCATCCTCGGATCCAGTGACGACACTGGGTCCTGGAACACCATTTGGAGTTGGGCGCGCTTGCGGCGCAGACGTTCACCCTTGAGCTGCGTGATGTCCTCGCCCTCGAACGTCACCGTCCCCGCGCTGGGCTCGTACATCCTCAGAGCGAGGCGTCCGAGCGTCGATTTCCCGCTCCCGGACTCGCCGACGAGACCCACCACCTCCCCCTCGGCGATGTCGAGGGACACACCGTCCACGGCGGGTAGGTAGCCATGTGGCGTGCTGAATCCAAACTCGAGCTGGTCAAGACGGAGCAATGGCTCGGCGATCATCCGGTAATCTCCCCTGATGGCATGCCGCGGTGATCGGCGGCGAGCAGCGCGATGGTCTGCGGGTGGGTCGGGTTGGTGAAAACAGCGGCGGTGGAACCCTCCTCGACCTTCCGTCCCTCGTGAAACACGAGAACCCGCTCGGCTACGTCCGCGACGACATCGAGAGAGTGCGAGATGAACAGCACGGCCATGCCGAGTTGCCGGTTTAGCCGTTTCAGCAGGTCCAGTATCTGGGCTTGAATCGTGACATCGAGGGCCGTCGTCGGCTCATCGGCGACCAGCAGTGCCGGCTCGTTGGCCAACGCCATCGCGATCATCACCCGCTGCCGCATACCTCCTGAGAGCTCGTGCGGGTACTGGCTCAGGCGCGCCTCAGGAGCGGGGATCTCGACTTGCTGCAACAAGCGGATCAGGTGGGCGCGTTCCGGTCTGCGGCCATGTGCCTCGAGTACGAGCTCGAGCTGGCGCCCGATCGAGAACACCGGGTTCAGCGAAGTCTTCGGATCCTGGAACACCATTGCGATGTCCTTGCCCCGCAATCGACGCAGATCCCGCTCGGACATCGTGAGCACATCGCGACCGAGGTAGCGGATGCTGCCATTCGTCTCGGCGTGCTTGTCGACGAGACCCAGGATGGCCCGCGCCGTCACGGACTTCCCGCAACCAGACTGACCCACGATCCCGACGAACGCGCCCTTGCCGACCTCGAAGGACACGCCGCGGACCGCCTCTACCCTTTCACCGCCGCGGTCGAAGGCGATGCGGAGGTCCTCGACCTCGAGCAGGGGGGAGTCAGACGGAGACATCGAATGCATCACGGAACGCATCTCCTACGAGGTTGGCGGCGAGCGCCGTCAGCATGATGGCGAGGCCTGGGACGATGACGACGAGGGGGGCACTGATGATGTACATACGCCCGTCGGTGAGCATTGCGCCCCACTCGGCCGTCGGCGGCTGCACGCCGAGGCCGAGGAAGCCGAGCCCGGCAACGGCGAGCAGTGAGTATGCGACGCCGACGCTCATCACCATCAAGACGCCGCTGGAGATGTTCCGTAGCACGTGGTGCGTGATGATTCGGCGCGACCGGACCCCGGACGCGCGGGCCGCGAACACGTAGTCTCCCTGTTTGACCGAGAGCACTGCGGCACGCACCAGGCGCGCGTCGCGCGGGATCGCCGGGATCGTGAGGGCAATCGCCGTGTTGATGATGCCCGGGCCCAGGGCCACCGAGATCATGAGCGCGAGGAGCAGGAACGGCAGCGCGAGCAACACATCGTTGATGCGCATGAGCACGGCATCGATCACGCCCCCGAAGTAGCCGGCGATGAGGCCGATCGCGGCACCGATGATGCCGGCCAGCGCGACCGCGGCGAAGGTGATGAGCAGTGTCGTGCGTCCTCCATAGAAGATTCGGCTGAGCACGTCCCGCCCGAGGTTGTCCGTTCCGAGAGGGTGCGCGCCGGACGGTGGAGCGATCCGGTCGGCGAGGTTCTGCGCATTCGGGTCGACGGTCCAGATCAGCGGCCCGAGCGTCACGGCGAGGATTATCACGAGCAGCAGCACGAAGCCGAATCCCGACAATCGGTTCGTCAGGAGGCGCCGCAGGAAGTCGTTCTGCGTGAGGTTCATGTATTCCGGGTCCTGGGGTCGAGCACCGCATGGAGGATGTCTGCAGTGAGGTTCAGCAGCACGTAGAGGATGCCGACGAGCAGCGTCACTGACTGCACGACGATGTAGTCACGTGCGAGGAGCGCGTCGAGCAGGAACCTGCCGATTCCGGGCCACGAGAAGACGATCTCGACGAGTACGGCCCCGACGATCAGGCTCGGGATGAGGAGTCCGAGCAGGTTGATAAGCGGCAGGACCGCGTTCTTCGTGGCGAGTACACCGACGGTGACGCGCGGTCGGATGCCGAATGCGCGCGCAGTGCGGATGTAGTTCTCGCTGAGCACGTCGAGGTAGCTTGACCGCGCAAACCGGGCTACGACCGCGGCGGGGTACACCGCGAGGGTGACGGCGGGGAGCACCAGATGCCAGAGGGTCGAGCCGAGCATGGGGAGGTCGAATCGTAGAAGCGAGTCGAGTACGAGGTGCCCGGTAATGGGCTGGAAGTCGCTGAATGCCGGCATGCGTCCGGAGATCGGGAACCAGCCCAGCTCGACGCCGAAAAGGTACGCGAGCATGAGGCCGAGCCAGAAGATCGGCACAGAGATGCCGCCGATCGCGAGCACTCGGCACACGTGGTCGACCGGGGACCCTGGCGATAGGGCAGATCGGATGCCGAGTGCGAGTCCGATGGGGAGCCCGATCAGCAGCGCGGCGAGCGTCAATTCGAGCGTGGCCGGTACCTTCGCCGCAAGGACGTCTACGACCGGTGCATGCTGAGAGAACGACCATCCGAGGTCGCCCTGCAGCAGCTGCCCGAGGTACAGAAGGAACTGCTCGATGAGCGGGCGGTCTAGGCCCCACTGCTCGCGCAGACGGGCCACGACCTCAGGGTCGGCGCGGTCGCCGCCCGCGTAGACCTGGGCCGGATCTCCGGGGACGGCCCTGTTGAGCAGGAACACGACCGCGACGATGCCGAGGAGGACGAATGGGAGCGTTGCGATCCGGAAGAGGATGAGACGGGGGAGCGAGCCCGGGGCGAACGCGGTGAGCCCGCCCCGGACTCGTCTTGCGATGGATGGAGCGGAGGTCATCCGACGGTGGTGTCCTGGAAGAGCCAGGCCAGCTTGCCTCGGTCGGACCAGCC
>CALALQ010000502.1 GCA_937925595.1 uncultured Demequina sp.
GGGGCGATCCTCGTGATCGCGCTCGTCGTCGTACCCGCCGCTACCGCCTACCTCCTCAGCACGCGTCTGCCGGTGATGCTCGCCCTCACCGCGGCGATCGCCGTTGCAGGCGCGCTGGCAGGGTTCTGGGTCGCGTATCTGCTCGACGCGGCGACCAGCGCGGGTATGTCGGTGTTCTACGGGCTCGTGTTCGGTGTTGTGCTCGCCGTCACACGGTTCAGTCAGAGTGCGCGACGACGGCACAGTCAACGCGTCTCCGGTAGCGGCGCCCTGCGGTGACGAAGGATCCCGCTTCGCGGATCGCGTTGACCTGCTGAGAGCGAAGGCTTCCCGCGTAGTCTGTCCGTGACGAAGGGCCGACTCGCGTACGACCCAGAAAGGTAGGGCGTGGTTCGGTCACTCACTCGCCGCGGGCTCGCGGCAGCGGCCTCTCTGGCTGCGCTAGCCGGCTTTGTCGATGGCTTCGGATTCGTATATCTCGGCGGATACTTCGTGTCGTTCATGAGCGGGAACACCACTCGCGCGGGAGTCTCCCTCATCGAAGGACAATGGCCGGCGGTCGGGTTTGCGTTCCTGCTGATCTCCGCGTTCGTCATCGGAGCGATGGTAGGAACGGTGGTCGCTAGACCTGCTCGTGATCGCAGCATCCTGATTCTCTCGATCGTCGGGCTCTCACTGCTCACTGCAGCGACTCTGGCTGCGCTCGAGCTCCAACTCATTGCGGCCGCGTGCCTCGCGTTTGGCATGGGCGCGGTGAACACCACATTTGCTCAGGGTGGCGAGGTGTCGTTCGGGGTCACCTACATGACCGGTGCCCTCGTCAAGATCGGACAGGGCATCGCCCACGCGTTGCGCGGCGGGGAACGATGGGCATGGGTTCGCTATCTCGTCCTTTGGGCCGCGATCGCCGTTGGCGCTTCGAGCGGCGCCCTTGCCTTTGTGGCCTATGGGGCCGGAGCGCTTCTGTTGGCTATCATCGGCCTGCTGCTCGCGGGTGTGCTGATTCGTGCAGCTAGGTCGGATCGATCCCAGCATTCAACATAGCTGCAGAAGTCGGTCCCCGAGGACCCGGTGCCCCTGCGACCAGCTGGGTGACACAGAGCACCGGCTTATTGCGCGTATGTCTGAGCTAACCGCTCCAGTAGCGCCTCGAGGGACACCTCGAATTCTTCGTCGCTACGGTCCTCGCTGAGCATGGATCGCAACCGGAAGACTTCCGGTGCGTCCGCCAGGGTGGCGCGGCCGTCGCGAGCCGGGACGTCGGCGTTTCCCTCATCGAGCACCTGGTCCACCGGGCCCGTCTCTGCGCCGCGGACCGCGGCTTCCAGCAACAGCTGGCCGAGAAGGAAGCTTGAGAAGGACCGGTAGGTGTCCACGGCCTGCTGGTCGGTGAAGCCGTAGCTGATCAGCGACCGTAGGAACGCGTCAACGACCTCGACGCTCCGAAGCGGCGGTCGCAGCCACGGTGCGGCAGGGTGACGGGTGGCGATTAGCGGGAACACCCGCGGGTGTTCGATCGCGATCCGCCGAATCCGGTGCGCGACGGTCTGCAGATACCCCTGCCAATGCGCAGTCAGGTCGCCGTCGAGATCGGCGAGCAGGTCGTCCATCAGCAAAGCCACGACGCCTTCGAGAAGGTCGTCCTTGCCGTGAACGTGACGGTAAAGCGACATCGCTTCCACGCCGAGTTCCTGGGCGAGGGACCGCATCGAGAGCGACTGGGCCCCGCTGGAGTCGATCTGCGTGAGTGCCGTCGTGATGATCAGCTCCCGGTTGAGTCGAGGGTTCTTCTCCGGCTGTGAGCCTGTGCGCGCCGTCACACACGACATCCTCGCCCACTCCTTACCTCCTGCGGAGGGCTGGCATGAAATGGGTGTAGAGAGTATCCTCGCCAGCCGCTTACACTGTAAGCAAGCGGCTACTCGCTGCGACCAGTTCGGCTCCCGTGTCTCGAAGCCGGGAGAGGCACCCGGATGCGAGAGGGCGAAGAGCCGTGACGAGGACCACCGCGTTTGAGGCGACCGACATCGCGCTCCAGCGTCGGGAGGACGCCATCGCACCGCCCGAGGTGGGACGTTTCGTCCATGACGCGATCCCGGGCAGCCATTACGCGGAGCTGGCCACGACCGGTCACGTGCCGATCCTCTACGCGCCCGACCAGGTCGTCGCGCAGATACGGCGGTTTCTGTCGTGAAACGCGAACCAGACCCCGATTGGTACGACCGGGCGCCTTGCGGACTCATCACTACCTCG
>CALALQ010000503.1 GCA_937925595.1 uncultured Demequina sp.
AACGGCGAATCGCTGGCGTCGAGCCGTTTGAGGTTCACGAGGTGCTCGATGCCGCTGAGGTCATCGACGCCCCAGACGGACAGTTCCGCGATGGTCTTCGCCTCCGACGGGTAGACCGGGTCGTAGTACCGGCGGTCTGACCCGAGCACCTCGTTGACCCGCTTGTGAAGGTCGGAGTCCGCGAAGGCGATCGGCGTCTCCGCTGCGACCGCTGGCGAGGCGGCGACCGCCCCGGCGAGAAGCAGCGCGGCAGCGAATATGGCGGTGACGCGGCGGCGAGTCGCGACGTGTGTCATACGGTGGCTCCCAGGTGTGAAATCGCGTTCAGCGTATCGGGTGGCTCAGGCGAACGCGGGCAGGTGCTCCGGGCGGAGTGCAGAGTTCGTAGCGAAGCTGGTCGAGCTGGTGACCTTCGACACGTCCCACCCGCTGAGGTCCTGGTCGAACCCGGTGGCATAGCTCAGCATGCTGTTTACTCCGATGGTTCCGGCGGGGTCGAACACCCAGTCGGAGATGTCGCTGTTGAACGTGTTCGTGTACTGGAACAGGCTCGTGAGGGTCACATTGCCGCCGTTGCGGAACTCCCAGGATCGCGCGGTGACGTTGACGAGGCTACGAGCAGAGGAAGTGCCGGCGAAGGTCATGTTGGTGGTGACGGTTCCGGTGTTTGTGAACGTCCACCCGTCTGCGTTGATGCTCATGGCGGCACCTGCGTACTCAACCATCTTCGGGATGCTGACTCCTCCGGTGTTGTCGAAGGTCAAGCCGCTGAGGTCGAAGTTGCCGAGCTTGCCGTTGCTGTTCGAGCTTGGCCGGAGGCGGTACTCGACGTTGTACTTGTTTTGGAACGTCCAGTCGGAGAAGTCTGCGTCCAAATGTGCGGTTCCCGAAACGAGCGTCACGCTGGAGACGGCGGACGTTGCGCGGCTCCGCACAAGCCAGCCGCTCGCGTTGATGGTCGCGGGCTGGCTGTTGCTGATGAGGTTGCTGACGGCGAACTTGCCGCCGTTGTCGAACACCCAGTCGCTCACGTCGAGGTTGCCTCCACCGCCGGCGAGGAAGTCCCGGAGGGTGACATCCCCGGAGCTGGTGAACCGGAACCCGGAGAGGTCAGCTTCGCCCCCAGTGATCTTCAGGCCGACAGTGGCGCTGGATCCGGAGAACTCCCAGCCATCCATCCGCCCAGAGTAGGGGCCGTTGAAGAACGTGGTGAGGATCGCTGCCCCGGGGGTGTTGAACTTCCACCCGCGCAGGTCCCCTGTGTAGTTCGTGCCTGCGAACACGCTGGTTGCCGACAAGGCTGAGCCGGATGACCCGCCGAACTCCCACCCGTTGATGTCCTGCTGGAAGGCGGTGGCGCCTTGGAACAGGCCGTCGATGGTGCGGACGTTGGTGACGTCCCACTTTGCGACGTCCGGGTCGTTGAAGCTCGTCGCGTTCATGAACGCGTTGCTGATGTTGGTGACGGTCGGTGGGATGTTCGCCGGGACGCTCGTAAGGTTCGTCATCCCCGCGAAGGCGTTCGCCGCGCTGGTGGTGCCGGCATCGTCAGACCAGGAGTCCATGGACCGGAAGCATCCGAGCCCTGCGCCGGTGCCGAACCCGGTGAATGTGCCGTCGAGGATGACGGTGTACTCGGTGCCGGCGTCGAGGGTGCGCGCGGCCGGCTGAGCCTTGGACAGGGTGTCCACCTGCCCGTCGCTCCATGTCAGGGTGCCGGTGACGCCGGTATTGGGGAGGCGCACGCTGGTCTCGGTGTCGCAGCGCAGCGTGTACATGGCGGCGAACGGCTGGTAGTCAGGGTCGGAACCCAGCGGGAGCGGTGCCTGCGGCTCCTCGGTCGGCTCCGGCTCCGGTGTCACCTCAGGTCCAGTCCCCTCGCCAGGCTCCTCGGTCTCATCTTCACCGGGTTCAGCGTCGTCCGGGGTGTACGTCTCCCCCGCGAACGCGGCGACGACGGTTGCCTGAACAGGGGTGCATGAAGCCTGCTTGATAGCGGGGACTGCGGCCTCACCGTCGCCGATGCCCGCCTCGCTGTGCGAGCCCGCGAAGTAGCGGCCGGAGGCGGACTGGACGACGCCGCACCAGCCGTCGGCGGATCCGACCATCCCGACAAGGGTGACCCCACCGGACAAGGACACGTCCACGCCGAACTTCGTCGAGGCCACGACACCGTCGGCAGCAGCGCCCGGCGCTGAGAGGGGAAGACCGCTGGCGGTAGTCGGCGTCAGCGCTCCTGCGTAGGTGCCTGTCTCCGCGAGTGCGATCTCCTGCGCCAGCTGGATGTTGTGCATGTCGTTGAGCGCCGCGGCGTCCTGCGCTTGGGTGACCCAGCCGGGGACGACGAGCACCCCCACGGCGGCGGCGACGACGGAGATGGCGATGCCACCCAGTACGAGGAAAGGATTTGCCACGAGGCCCCCAGGAGACACTGACTGCGCACCTCGCAGTCAGCAGTTACCCTGCGGCGACGGTCAAGGGAGGACGGTCGGCCACTTCTCCGTGGGGAGAGTGTCGGAGAACGCTCGCGGGGCACCGCCCGGTCGGTTGCCCTCGGCGGTCACGGGTTATCCAGCCGGCGCTCAGGAGAACGCCGGCTGGTACTCCGCGCGCAGGTCCGGGGCGAAGCCGGTGTGGCTGGTGAACTTGGACACGTCCCATCCGCTGAGGTCGCGGTCGAAGCCGGTCGCACCGCTCAGCATCCAGTCAGCGGTGATGTTCCCGCCGGAGTTGAACACCCATCCGGTGATGTCGGAGTTGAATGTTGGGTTGTAGCTGAACAGCTGGCTGATGTTCACGGTCCCACCGTTTTCAAACACCCAGCGTCGGGCTTCGACGACTGCCGGGGACGGGTCCGAGCTGCTCGCCCCGGCGAACAGGCCGGCGACTTTGACGTTGCCTCCGGTGGAGAAGACCCAGTCGTCAGCGTTTACGGTCCCCTCCGCGTACCCGGCGATGCCTCCTGTGGCCGATGTCACATTGCCGGTGTTGTCGAACCGCCACCCGCTCAGGTTGAAGGAGCCCTTGGTGTTGAACTGGTCGCGGATTTTGAAGAGGACGTTGCCGTTGTTCTCGAATGCCCAGTCGGACAGGTCCGCAGTGATATATCCGGACCCGTCGAACAGGGGAACGGAGCTCGAGCCCAGGGCGTCAGTGTTCCTGAACGTCCACCGGCGTGCGGTGAATTGCGCCTCCGTTGCGGCGGTGACGAGCCTCTCGTAACTCATCGGTCCTGCGTGTTCGAAGGTCCAGTCGTCTGCTGCGAGGCTGTTTGCCCCGGACAGCAGCTCACGGAAGCTGACAGTGGGCACCGGGCCGGAGAAGGACCATCCGGAGACGCTGGCGCCCTGCCCGTCGACCGAGTCACCGATCTGAAGGGTGAAGTCCACCAGGCCCTCGTTGCGGAATGTCCAGTTGTCCATGGAGCCGCCGAAAGGGGACTTGGAGAAGAAGTTCGTGAGTTGGACGAGGCCACGGTTCTCGAACGTCCACCCGTCGAGGCTTCCCGTGTAACCGGTGGTGTCTGCGAACACCTGCTGCGCGAAGACATGCGTGAGTGCGCGGAACGTCCAGCCTTCAATGTCCTGCTGGAAAGCGTTTGCACCCTTGAACATCCAGTTCAGGGTGGTCACGTTCGACACGTCCCACTTGGCGACGTCCGCGTCGTTGAAGCTCGTGGCACCCTCGAAGGTGCTGGTGAGGTTCGTGACGGTCGGCGGCAGGTTCGCGGGGACGCTCGTGAGGTTCGTCATCCCCTTGAACGCGTTCGCTGCGCTAGTGGTGCCGGACTCGTCAGACCAGGAGTCCATCGACCGGAAGCATGCGAGGCCCTGGCCCGTGCCGAACCCAGTGAATGTCCCGTCGATGATGGCGGTGTACTCGACACCTGCGGTCAGGGTCTTATATCCCGGCTGACCGCCCGTGAGGGTTTCCTCTGTGCTCGTGGTTCCGTCGCTCCAGGTGACCGTCCCGGTGACGCCTGTGGTGGGGAGGCGGACGGAGGTGTCCACGTCGCAGCGGAGTGTGAACATCGCGTCGTAAGGCTGATAGCCGGGGTCGCTGCCGAGTTCCGGTTCTGGTGCGGGGTCACCGCCGGGCACGTAGGTCTCCCCTGCCATCACGGCGATGGCGGACGCTTGGGTAGGGGTGCAGTTCGCGTCGATGACGGCGGGGACGACCTTCTCACCGTCACCGGCCGTGGTGAGCGCGTGAGAGCCGGCGAAGTACCGGCCGGAGGCGGACTGGACGACCCCGCACCAGCCTTCACTGCTGCCGACGATCCCGACCAGGCTGACTCCACCGGACAGGGCGACACCCATGTCGCCGCTGTACCCGGTTGCGGTGTCGGCAGCGAGAGGCGCGGAGACGGGGAAACCGTTCGAGGCGGCTTGGATGAGGTCACCGGCGGCAGCGTATGTGCCGGTTTCTGCCAGCGCGATCTCCTGTGCGTCCCTGATGTTCGCGATGTCGTTGATCGCAGCTGCGTCCTGCGCGGACGCCACCCAGCCGGGTACAGCGAGCACCCCGACTGCAGCGGTGATGACGGAGATAGCGATGCCACCCAGCACGAGGAACGGATTGGCCACTGTTGTGCCCCCACGACGAGTATGCGTCGACCGCGACTCTCACGGTCAACGGTTACCCTGCGGCAAGTCAGCGGAGCGGCGACCGCTTCTTCAATCAGCGGGGTCATCTGCTCCTTGGCGTGGTGGGTGAAACGCTCTGCGAGCAGGTGCATGTTCTTGCCGCCCCGGCGACCGCGATGAACACCGGCGGCCCGAGCACGTTGGCAGGCCTCGAAACGCTGAGAGCCCCGCAGAAGCAGGGCTCTCAGGCGTCTCAGAATGGCTGGACTGTCTCAGTTTTCGTGGTCAGAAATCCCAGTCCTCGTCCGAGGTGGTCTCGGTTTTCGGCATCACGTAGCTGGACCCACTCCCGCTGAAGAAGTCATGGTTCTCGTCTGCGTTCGGGGACAGGGCCGACAGGATGGCCGGGTTCACGTTCGTGACGTTCGCCGGGAACATGGCCTCGTAGCCGAGGTTCATGAGCGCCTTGTTGGCGTTGTAGTGCAGGAACCGCTTCACGTCCTCGGTGAGGCCGACCGGGTCGTACAGGTCCTGCGTGTACTCGATCTCGTTCTGGTGCAGTTCGAACAGCAGCTCGTACGCGAACTCCTTGAGCTCGTCGCGCTCGGCGGCCGTCAGCTTCTCGATGCCGCGCTGGAACTTGTAGCCGATGTAGTAGCCGTGGACAGCCTCGTCACGGATGATGAGGCGGATGAGGTCGGCGGTGTTGGTCAGCTTCGCGCGCGCCGACCAGTACATCGGCAGGTAGAAGCCGGAGTAGAACGCGTACGACTCCAGGAACACGGACGCGATCTTGCGCTTGTGGGGGTCCTCGCCGCGGTAACGCTCGAGGATGAGCTCAGCCTTCCGCTGCATGTTCTCGTTCTCCTCCGCCCACCGGAACGCGTCGTCGATCTCGGCAGTGGAGCACAGGGTCGAGAACACTGACGAGTAGCTCTTGGCGTGGACGGACTCCATGAACGCGATGTTGGTGAGGACGGCCTCCTCGTGCGGTGTGGATGCGTCGGGGATGAGGGAGATGGCGCCGACGGTGCCCTGGACGGTGTCGAGGGTCGTCAGGCCCGTGAACACCCGCTCGGTGAGGCGCTTCTCGTCGGTGGTGAGGGTCGCCCAGCTCTGAATGTCGTTGGACAGCGGCACCTTCTCCGGCAGCCAGAAGTTGGTGGTCAGACGGTTCCAGACTTCGAGGTCCTTCTCGTCCTCGATGCGGTTCCAGTTGATGGGGCGGACGATGGCGTTGGTCATGTGGTTCTTTCCGTGGTGGGGTGAGCTGCGGGGCAGAGAACTGCCCTCTTCGTCTATGCGTGGGTGATGTCCATGTGCGCGGCTGCCAGGGGTCTTCGACGTGACCTGCGGACCGGTGTCCGACTGCGCATGGAGGGGGTATGGAGACGACGCTGAACCCCGCCACCCTCGCCTACGCGATGCCTGTCATCCCTGCCGCCCCGGAAGGGTTCGCGCAGGCCACAGCGACCGACGGCAATGTCGCCCGTGGTGCGATGTTCGCGCTGCTGTTCTCCCTCCCGCTGTGGGCGGTCATCAGCGGCGCTGCCGCTATCGTGATGAACGCCGGCGGGTTCTGACTCCCAAGCGTCCCTTCGCCTTGGAGAGCTCCTCGGCGTAGACCCGGTCACGCTCGGCGACCAGCTCGGCGTACCGGGCGTCGTCTTCGGCGGTGTAGCCGCCCGGGGCCTCGCTCGTCATCGGAGGTCCTCGGTGACGGTGAACGCGGCCGCGTACCTCGAGCTGGCGACTGCCTGCTCGCGGGCGGCTTCGGCCCGGTGCCCGTTCGTGCAGATGCGGACTGGGGGCTTGCCGCCGCCGACAAGGAACGCGGCTTCTCGGGCGAGGATGAGTGACTGCACGTCCGCGTCCAGGAGCGCGTCGATGTCACCGACCATGCCGGAGTCACCGCCCCGGATGATGCTGAGGACGGGGGTGGTCGCGCCCCAGTAGTTGTTGCTGGCGATGTCTACGACGTCCCCGACCTGGATAGCCGACGGCGCGCACGGCGTCCACCCGTCGGCGACGGTACCTCGACGGAGCTTGCTGATGGTCTCGAATCCGCCGAGCCCGTCGCTGGGGCGGCCGTCCCGGAGACCGGTCGCCTTGACCCAGCGTCCGTCGTCGATGAGGTAGACGCTGTTCTTCGTGATGAGGGCGGTCGAGGTCACGCCGGCACCTCCGTGATGGGTGTGACAGTCATGCCGTTGCAGTACGGGAACGCGGCGCTGGCGTGCGGCCAGTGGTGGTCGGTGCGGCCGCACAGGGCGCGGCTGAACCCGTACCGGGTGATGTCCTGCTCGTAGCCGCCTCGGGGGTGCCATTCCATGTCCCCGGTCTCGTCTTGTGCGCGACGGTTGCGTACGGGCCAGTCCTCCGGGTGCTTGCCGGGGAACAGCCACGGCCGGACGTCCAGCTCGATGGTGACCTGCACGTCGACAGGTTCCCACTCCCCCGCGCCGCCGGTGGCGTATACCTTCCGGCGGTACACCTTGTCACCCATCGACGTCAGCCAGTTGTCGAGGGTCCGGTTCGTATCGCTGATGTGTCGGTAGCCGTTGTGCTTCTCCCGCTCGTAGTTGTACTGCCAGGTGAACGGGACTGCGACGAACCCGCCGTCCTCGAGGAGCTGGACGATGGTGTCAGGGTCGAAGGTCTCGGCGAGCGCGTCGCGGAGAACGTCGGTGAAAGTCACAGGGGTGGATTCTTTCTGTCGGAGGGTGTCGAGATGACGGTCGGAGCTCACGCGGGGACCATCACTTTCTGGAGGTCTTCGAGGTGTGCACGGGCAAGCCCGCCGAGGCCGTCATCACGGGCAGCCCACTCCTCGAGGTTGTAGATGGTGCCGTAGTCGTCGGCGAGGCTGATGAGGTCGTCGCGCTGGGCGACCAGGTCCCACAGCTGGGTGTCGGTGATGTCGGGACGGAACGGACCGTGCGCGTCGAGGAGACCTTTCGCGGAACGGAACAGCCCGCTGCGGCGGCGGACGCGTTCCCAGCGGTGTTCGACGACCGAGTTGAGGGCCGCTTGGATGAGGAACCCGACGAGGACGGCGAAGATGACGACGCACATCTTCTCCCGCACAAGCGTCTCCCCCGTGTCACCTTCGGTCAGCGGGAGCAGGAGAGCGGCGACGGCGATGGGGGCCACGATGAGCATGGCGAGGGAGACCGCTCCGCCGACCTGGCGGATGCGGATCTCGCGCCGAGCGCGGCGAAGCCTGCTCGGGTCGGCGACGGAACCGTCGTACTGCATGGGTCTCCTTCGGGGCGGTCACCTTCATTCATGCGCGGTGCCCGCCGGCGCGCGGTCACGCCTTGACGAACATCTCCTGACTGTCCAGCGCACGCTGGAAGCGGACGGCGAACGCCCACGCGGCGGCGACCCCGGCGATGAGGGGGACGATGACGCCGACGACCAGGACGAGGAAACGGAATCCCCCATCGACTGTGGTCGGGGCGCTGAACAGGGTGAACACCATGAACGCGATCGCAGCGACCCACACGACCGGGATGAAGCCCAGTGACAGGGGGACGGCGTAGCGGTGCAGGACGCGCTCGAAGCGTGCCTTGACGCTGACTGTCTCGTCCAGGTAGCTGAAGGTGGTGGTGGTCATTGCTGTGCCTTTCCGTTGCGGGCGACTTCCCCACCTACATGCGCAGTCCAGGCCAGAACCGGGGTCAGAGGCTGTTCGCTGACCTCAGAACAGGAGCGCGATGAGGCGGTCGGGGCGGAGCGCTGCAGCGTAGGCGGCGTCCGCGTCGCGGGAGAACATACCCACACGCTCGGCGGCGCCGCCGGTGACGGCGACGACGGAAACCTGAGCGAACGGGCCGACATCCCACCGGCCTTCGGCGACCCACTTGCCAGCGGTTGCTGCGGCCGCGGCGGTACGGAGGGCTTGCTCCTGCTCCGGCGTGATCGGCAGGCCGGACAGGACCCGGAGCACCACGTCGGGTCGGGCAGCGATGAGGAAGCGCGCGTCCTCCTCCGTGCGGGTCAGGGCGATGCTCCCCTGGCCGGCCTCGGTGACGAGGAACCCGCCCTCGTACGGCCCGTACGGCCAGGTGCCGGGGGTGGCCGCGAACCCGAGGTCGCGCAGCTCGAGGCGGCGCCTACGGCGGCTCATCACGGCATCCACAGGTCGGTGAGAAGGCCGTAGTGGTCGCTGATGGTGAGTTCCCCGTCGGGGCCGAGGAACTTCCCCGTTGCGAACCGGCGGCCGCTGATGGGCTCCCCCGCCTGCCCGTACGCCCACTCGTACACGAACAGGTAGTCGATGCGGCGCAGCGGCCGACGCTCGGGCCGGGGCGTGGACGCGGCGGCGAGCGCGGAGCGGATGGACAGCTCGGACGGGAACCCGGAGGTGTGGCCAGTGTCGCCGGCGTGGACCATCGCGTCGAGCCAGAACGTGGACGCGTCGCCTGCCAGGCCAAGCCCGCTCAGGTAGCGGATGGGGTCGGAGTCGGGGACGTCGTTGAAGTCGCCGCCGAGGACGATGACGGGGCGGGTGTCCGCGTTCAGGCGGGCGCCGGCACGGTTGAACTTCTCGTACGCGAAGCCGTCGATCTGCCGGAGCTCCTGGACGCGGGTGGACATGCCGTGCGCGCCCCACGCGCCGTGGTAGGAGATGACGACGACTTCGCGTCCGTCGATGATGGTGGACGCGGCGGCGGGGATGGTGACCGGGAAGTACCCCTTCACCATCTCCGTGGTCAGCTCATGCTTGGAGAGGACCGCGTTCCCGGATGTGCGGGTGAGGTTCCTCCGGTACACCGAGTGCGGCAGGTCGAGCTCACGCGAGAGCGTGGAGACGGTCGGGTGCTCGTCTTCCGGCAGCACCTCCTGCAGCAGCAGGAAGTCGAGGTCAGCGTCACGGAGCTCGTCGGCGAGTGCCCCGAGCCGTTCGTCGAGCGCGTAGGTGTCGTGGAGCAGGTTCAGGGTGGCGATTCTTAGCATGTGGGGGGAACCTCGGGCCGGGGTGGACAATCTCGCCCCGTACCCTGCGGCACACCAGCCCCGATCGCGGTCAGGTGTCCGCGCTCCCCCACTGCCAGCCGGCTACGCCGCTCGCTTCCTTCGGGCGTACGCGGCCATCAGGTCGTCGGTCAAGTCCGCGCCAAGCAGGCCGGCGACGGCTGCCTTGTCCGGTTCGGCGAACTCGACGGACTTCTCGATGACCTCTGCGAGGACTTCACCGATGGTCGCGGTCCGCTTCACCCACGACGCCGACGCGTCGTGCACGAAGCTGAACTCGAGGGCGCCGCGGTCCGATTCCAAGCGGATGTCGAACGCGGCGACGTTCGGGTCGCCGCTGTCCAGGCGGGTCTGCGTGCCGCGGATGTTCAGTGCGGTAGTGCGGGAGGTCACGTCAGCGACGAAGTCTGCCCACATCCAGGACTCCGCGGGCTGCCCGGTGGTGAGGGTGCGGGTCTCCCCATTGGTCCAGATCATGACGGTGTCCTTTCGGTCGAGCCGGCACTGTGCCGGCTGTTCGTCGGATACATGCGCGGTGCCCGGCGTGGGTGCGCGTCAGCGGCCATAGCGGGTGTCTTCGGCGACGGCCGCGCGGAACCACTGGCGGACGCTGGGAAGGTCGGGGCCGAGCAGCTTCTCAAGCTCCTGGGCGGCGTACTCGTCGCCGGCGTAGTCCTCGTCCAGCAGTGTCGCAAGCATCTCGGGGACGGTGAGGGTGCGCTTCGCGTACGGCGAGTCCTCCTCGGTGAGGAACTCGGTGACAGCGGCACCTCGCGGGCTTTGGAGGACGATCTCGAACCCGAGGAAGTCGGTCCCGTCCTCATGCGGATACCGCTCGGCGCGACCCTGCTGACCGGTGACCTTGAACATCTGCGCGGCGAGCGCGGCGACGCACAGGCGTGAGAGCGGCACCCAGGTGGGGGCGGAGCCGTCCTTGTCGAGCTCTCGGGCCTTCCCGATGGTCCTCCGCATCAGCGGACCTACCGCTTAGCGGCGGCGGCGAACCACTGGCGGACGGAGGTGGCGACCTCCGTGCCGAACATCTTGGTGAGTTCCTGGATGGAGTGCTCGTCCCCGTCGACGGCTTCGGTGAGCAGGTTGGCGAGCGCTTCCCCGACGGTGAGGACACGCTTCGCTTCCGAGGCGCCCTCCTCGATGGTGACCAGGGTGGTTGCGACACCTTCCGGTCCGCGCAGAAGCACCTCGAAGCCGAGGAAGTCGGAGACCTCATCGGCAGGGAACCGGGTGGCGAGGGACTGCTGGCCGGTGATCTTCCACATGGAGGCGGCAAGATCGGCGACGGCGAGGCGGGCGGCTGCGGAGTCGCTGTCGGCACTGTAGGTGCTGAGCTCGCGAGCCTGGTTCTTCTCCCACTCCACGGGGTTCCTCCTTCTGCGCTGGCCGTGCGCCTGCGTCGACTATGGCATGCGCAGCGGACGCCGACTTCGTGGGTCACTCCCTTTGGGAGGGCCTCCTCAGAGCCCGAGGAGCACGTCGATGCCAGCGGCTTCCAGGTCGGAGCCGCGGAGCCCTGCGATGTGGTCGAGCGTTCCGATGCGGGCCGCGTCGTGGAGCTTCTGGTCGGTGCATTCTCGGCACACGCGGACACGGGCGAACGGGGCGACACCGAAGGAGCGGACGTGCTCATCGGACGGGAAGTACGTCGTGACGAGGGTCCGGTCCCCTGGGCGGATGCGGACGTCGTGGGTGTACTCGACCGGGCACGTCCCAGCGCGGCGGGCGGCGGTGATGCGGAGGGCGGGCATCAGAACTCGGTGTTCACGCCGATGCCTCCGACTGACACTGTCATGACCTGACGGCTGCGTTCGGCGAGGGCGATGTCGGCTTCGACGGCCTGGATCTGACGTGCGAGGTCGTGTCGCTCGTCGTTGGTGAGATCGAGGTCTTCCCACTTCTCGCGGAGCGACGTCAGGTGCTCCCGCATCCGCTCGAGCAGGCCGGGTTCCTCGCCGTAAGTGAGGCAGCGAGACTCCTCCCTCAGCTCCTGCCTGCGCTGCACCGCCAGGAACGGGTCAGAGGCAGCGTCGAGGTGCCGGGCGAGGAACTCGGCAAGTTCATCGACGCGGGCGTCGATGACGAACCGTTCCGCGGCTGCTTCCCGGAGTGCCTCGGAGACCATCTCCGGGGTGATGGTGGTGCGGATAGCGAACGTGGTGTCAGGCATCGGTGTCCTCCTCGATGTAGGTGCGGAGTGCGGTCTCCGCGTCGGTGAGCTGCTGCTCGTACCCGTGGAGTCGCGCTTCGACTTCGGCGCGGTTGAACGGCCTCATGTGCTCACGTTCAAGGCGGAGGCGGACGAACCAGGTGACCAGCCGCAGGCTCTTGACCTTCTGAATGAGGTCAGTGAGCTCCTTGGCCGGGTCCTCGATGGCGGACGCTGAGACGAGCACATCGTCGACGGTGATGGTCACAGGTTCTTCTCCTCGAAGCGGTCGAGCAGGTCGCGAGCTTGGGTGTCGAGCTCGCCTGAGATGGTCAGGTAGGTGGGGTCGTCGTAGGTGCGGAGGACGGCAGCTGCGACGATGAGGTTCGCGGCGCACTCCACCTCGGCGCTGTGCGCTGCCGACGGCGGGGTGGTGGCCGGGTCGAGGTTCAGGGTGGTGAGCACCCGCCCGATGTCGAAGACCTCGGCGGCCGCTTCCTGGTTCACTCGGGCGCTTTCCCGGAGCAGGAACGCGGCGAAGCCCAGCATCCCTGACTGCTCGTCAGGTGCCTCGGCGGCTTCGGCTTCGGCCCGCTCGCGCTCGTACTGGGCGGCGGAGACGGCGGCGGTCTCCGCGGCACGTGCGTGGTCCGCGCGGACTGCCTCGAAGTGGACCTGGGCGTTGCCGAGGGCGAGGCTGAGAAGTTCGCGGTGGGTGGCGGTGAGGGTCACAGCTGCGGTCCCCTCTCAAGGAGACGGCGGGCCTTATCGCGGGCGTCGTACGCGAACCGTTCGTACTTCTTCGCGCGCTCATGGAGTCGTGCGGCCTCGGCGTCGTCACCTCGGCCGGCGGCGTCCGTTTCCCGTGCGCGTTCGTCTGTGGCCGACGCTTCGTGACGTTCGGCTTCGGTGATGATGCGGTCCACTTCGGTCCGGAGTGCGGCCATGGCGCGGGCGACTCGGTCACGGTCGATGGCGGCTGCGGTGTGCGCAGTAAGGAACCGGGACTGCATCACCATCGTCGCGATCGTGTCGAAGTCCTTCTCGAGGGTGAGACCTTCGTGGTGCGCGTGCCAGAGGACGTGGACGAGGGCTGTGTGGTCGCCCTCCCACGCCTCGAAAGGGCCGTCGGTGCCTTTGGTGCGGGTGTCGAGGTCGAGGGCGGTCATGACTGCTCCCCTGTGACGATGGTGCGGAGTTCGGCGACCTCGGTGCGGAGCGCGCGGACCTGCTTGGTCAGCTGGCGCTTCTCCCACGCGTTCTGGTTGTACCGCTGCATGTGCTGGTCTTCGTAGACCAGACGCGACTGCGCGTAGTGAGGAGCGTCCTGCCAGCGGCGGACGGAGCGGTCCTTGACGTGCTCGAAGAGGCGGAACGGGAGTTCGTACACCTCCGAGCGGTAGACGGGCTCGAGGTACTGGTTCGGGGTGCCGAGCGCGCGCTCCCAGTTCAGGGTCTCGCGCACGCACGACCGGAGCCGTGCGATGTCGTCACGGCTCATACCGCGGAACGGTGAGCGGGGCTTTCTAGGCATGAGGGTGTCTTTCGTCTCAGATGGCAGGGTTCTCGCGGAACCACGCGTCGATCGTCTTGCGCAGACCGAGCGCTTCCTCGCGGGCCTCAGGGGTCTCCGTGGTGGGCGCGGTCCCGAATGGGAGGGCGGCGAGCGCCGGCAGGTCGGGGTGCTGGTCTTGGAGGGTGACAGCGAGGTGGCGGGCCTGCTTGAGGAGCAGGTTGCCTTGGACTGCCAGCCCGGTGGGGGCGTGGTAGACCGTGTGCATGCTGTGGTGAGTGTTCACTACCGCCCACGGGGAGCCCGGCAGTTGCATGGCCACGACCTCCTCCGGTTCGCTGCCATTGCGCTTGCGGATGGGGATGGTGACGTTCCGGAACCGGGGTGCGGACATGGTGGGCCTTTCGCGCGCGGGGTGGTCATCACCTACATGCGCAGTCCTGGGCCCGTTTCCCGGTCAGTAGTCGAAGTCGGAGACGGGGCAGGACTGGTACGTCCAGTCCCAGCAGCGGTCGAGGATGTGCAGTGCTGCGTCACGGAACGGGGTCACGATGTCGTCGCTGTCGAAGGCGCGCAGCTCGTCGGCGGTGAGCCAGAGGAGTTCGGTGGACTCCCCCTCCCCGGGTGCGTGGGCCGGATCCTCTCCGGTGCTGAGGGCGTACAGCAGGTCCGTGTGGAAGTGCCCCGGCTCCCCCGGGTACGCCGCCGTCCACGAGATGACCGGAAGCGGGTGCACGGTCGCACCTTCGACGGTGCGCAGCGACCCGTACGGCTGCAGCACGTACACCTGGCCCGGTTCGTACCCGGCCTCCTCGGCGAGCTCGCGCATCGCGGCAGCCCACGGGTGCTCATCCAACTCGATATGCCCACCGCATGCGGCGACGAGGCCGGTGCGCTTGTGACGGTGGAACAGGACACGGTACTGCTCGTCCTCGTCGAACTTGCGGACGATGAGGAAGCTGACCGTCGCGTCATGCTGGCCTTCGCCAGTGTGGATGTGCGCCATGGCCTCACTCCTCCCGCAGCGCGCGTGCGCGGGTGAGCAGCGGGTGGATGAAGCCCGGGTCTTTCAGTTCGATGTCGCCTCCGGGGTGGACGATGAGCCCGAGGATGTCGGCGGCGGTCTTGGTGCGGGTCTTCTCCATCGCGCGGACCGCGAGGAGGGCGACGCCGGCCACCGCGTATGCGGTCAACGCGAACCCGGCGGCCGCCAGCAGCCCTCCGGTGCGCAGGGGAATGCCAGCGACCATCGCGGCTGCGGTGACGACGGCCAGGATCCCGGCGACGCGGCCGAGGCGCCCGGCGACCTGGGCGACGTCACGGAACCGGCGAAGCGCCGCGGTCGTCGCCGTGTCGGCAGCGAGCAGGTCGGCGTAGTCGGCGGCGAGCGCTTCTTTCAGAGTGGTCATCGGGATCCTTCGGTCTGTGCGCAAAGAGCCCCCGTCACCTTTTCGGTGGACGGGGGCTCTTCACATGAACACCCTCCTTGAGTCCCGCGGATGCGGGAGGAGTTGGCAACCACCACAGATGCCAGTACCCCCTCTATGCGCGTGCCTCGAAAAGTGGAGGTGTCAGTCGCCGAAGATGAAGTCCAGGCGCTCCTGGTGGTCCGCGGCGGTCAACGGCGGGACGACGAACCGGTCGGTGAACGTCTTGTCGGCGTTGGTGAACTCGCCTTCGAACCGGCCCTGGTCGCCGTCGAACGCGAACGCGAACACGTTCGGGGTGGTCAGGCCCATCGCCCGGAGGGTGTCGACGGGGTTCTGCTGGGACGCGATCGCGAGGGTGACGTTCTCGTGCTCGGAGAGCCGACGGACCGCTTCGATGATTTTCGCGGACGTCTTCGGCTCAGCGTTCTGGGCGATGTAGTCGATGCCGTCCAGGACGATGAGGTTCGGGGAGATGCCGTCGCGGGTGTACGCCCACTGGCCGGTCAGCAGCGCCAGGACGGATTGGAGGGACGCGTCGCGGTTCACGTTCGCCCACGGGCGGGCGAAGTCGAACTCGGCGGGGAACGTCGGGGAGGCGACGGTGACACGGGTGCCGTCCAGCAGCGACTCGGTCACGAGCTGCTGCAGTGCGACGGTCTTCCCCGACCCGGGCCGGCCGGTGAAGTGGAAGTGGGCTCCTGCGGTGGATGCGGATGCGAAGTGGCGGAGGAAGTGGGTCATGAGTGGTCTCCAGGGTCAGACGAAGTGGGGGCGGCCGGCGACCACGGAGCGGGCGTAGCCGCGCACCTGCTTCGGGGTCAGGTGGGAGTCGGGGAAGAACTGCGGGAACGCTTCGACGACGGCAAGTTCGGTCGGGTTCGGGCCGACGTGCTCGCGGAGCGCGATGTCGCGGCGGCGTACCTCCTTGCGGGCCTCGGCGGCGAGGACGGTGTTCGTGTTGCTGCTGGGCGAGCGGCGGGCCATCAGGGTTCCTATCGGTTGATGCTGTCGAGGTCGTCGAGCGTTGCGGGGTGCTCGACGCGGAGGATGCGGGCGGTGTGGGTGTAGAGGCCGTTGCCGTCGTGGTAGACGAGCTTGGAGCCGTCGGCGAGCTCACCGGACTCGATGACGCAGCGTTCCCATTCCCCGTCGCCTCTGCGGACGAAGTCGCAGTCGGACCCGTCCTGCGGGTCTGGGAACGCGAAGTCGTAGACGGACCCGGCAGAGGTGATGACGCGGGTGAGCTCGAGCGATGTGGTGTCGATGATGGTCATGGGTTCTCCTTGGTGCCGCCGACAGGATTCGAACCTGCATGTGCCGGGGTAGGGGCCCGGTGCCTTATCCGTTGGGCAACGGCGGCGATGGTTACCCTGCGGCGGGCGCAGGGGACGGTGTTCCGAACGGTGTGACGGTCACGCCGTTGTCGTAGTCGATGGGGGTGGGTGTCGGCTGCGGCTCGGCGGGAGCCTCGGACTCGGGCTCAGGTTGAGCAGGTTCCTCCGTGGCCACGGGCTCCTCCGGCTCGTCGGCCGTCTCGACCGGCTCGGGGGTGGGGGCTGCACCGACGGTGGGGAGCGGGTCGGCGGTGGAGATGTCGCGGAGCTCGAGTTTCGTGCCCGTCCACGCGAGCTGCACCTTGACTTCGTCGCCGTCGAGGAGGACGGTCGCCACCCCGTAGTTCGCGGGCTCGGTCGGCTTCTCAGCCGGGTATTCGAGAGCGTCTAGGGCGAGCCTGCCGGGAAACTCGACCCCGTATACCTCGTTGAGCGCCTTGATGATGGCGACCCGTGACTCGTAGTTCGCATTGGCCTGCGGGGCGGTGGTTGCCCAGGTGATTGCGAGAGCGATGACGGTGAGCATCCCGAACAGGGTGGCGAAAGCGCGCGAGCCGGCGCCCGCCACGAGGACGGTGAGGCTGAAGCCGGTGAAGAGGACGATGCTGGCGATGGTGGGCGTGTCGGGTGCGGGGACGAGGGGGATGAAGTCCATGTGGGCTCCTGTGGTGAGGGTGTCACCGGCGGGCACCGGCATTCCCCCTTATGCGCGAGCACAGCGAGACGTCCCCCGACGCGGTTATCGAGGGGGCGTTTCGTTCATCCCTGCCGGCTAGGCGATGCGGATCTCGCGGAGGCTCGGGGCGTCCACGGTCAGGTCGTCGAGGTTCAAGAACGCAAGGTTCCCCTCGAAGGTGTCCCGGCCGAGGCTGAGCACCCGGCGCCCATCGGGCGCGGTCCCGCCGCCGTGCTCGTGCATGTGCCCGTGGAAGAGGATGCTGGGGCGTGTGGCGTTCCAGACACGGTCCACGCGGAGGCGGGAGTCGCGGGACTCCATGAGGGTGAACTCGGGGAACCCGTGCGGGTTGCTACTCAGGATGTCGCTGATGACGCGAACCGGGGTCGCGTTGGGCGACTCGTGCGTCAGCATGACGTCGGCAGGGCCGCCGGCGATCGCCTGCTCGACGTGCTCGTCGGTGATGGCCTCGTCCGCCCACCAGTCTTTGCCTTCGGTTCGCCACATCCGGTCCACAGATGCCGCACCTCCCAGGGACAGGAACGTGCGACCGGCGGCGGTGAACCGGAACGGGCGCGGGAGAATCCACGTGACCTTGGACACCTGGATGGCCTTGCCGGGGTTGGCTTCCAGCAGCGGGGTGAGCTTCCCCCACGGTTCGTGATTGCCGAGGGTGACCAGGACCCGCTCGACACCGGTCTTGGAGAACGCACGGTCCACGGCCTGCGGGTTCATCCACCAGTCCCCCACCTGCAACACAGTGGTCACCTCCGGCGCCAGCGCACCGATAGAGCGGGCGAGAGTGCGGACCCACCCCTCATTGCCGTGCCAGTCGCCGGCAACGGCGACGCGGGCCTCGGGCAGGTCGAAGGTGTCGGCGGTGTCGATGACGTGCATGTGTTCTCCAGTTGAGAGAAGAGAGGCCCCGACAGTCGGGGCCTCTCTTCTATGCGGTGTGCGTGCCAGGTCAGCGAAGACCCAGCTCCTCCTCGTACTTCAGGTACTGCTGGTAGTCGTTCCACTGCTCGGAGGTGATAGCGCTCTTGACGACCTTCTTGGTGGTCCCGCCCCAGCCGTCGGGGGTGTCGATGACGGCGCCGGGGATGGTCAGCAGCGCGCGGCGGAAGCCCGCGAAGCCTTCGGCGACAGCGCCGGTCTGGCCGTTCCACCGCTCCTGCTCGTACGCCTTCCACGGGTCGGTGTAGTCGATGACGGGGGCGATGGTGAACGTGGAGCCGGGGGTGAACGCGCCGGTCACTTCGATGTCGCCGAGGTACGTGTCGAGGTTGCCTGCGTTCTCGGACTCGCCGCGGTTGATGAGGCCCTTGCCGTAGGCGATCGCGTCGGCGCGGCGGTCGGCGGGGAAGACGTTATGGTCCACGGTGTGGCCGTCGCGGTTGAGGTGGCGTCCGACGTGCTCGATGTCGATGTGGACGCTCCGGCCGAAGCCGAGGCGCTTGACGACGTACACCGGCTCCTCGGCCTTGCTGTACAGGTTGCCGTCGATGGCGAGGAAGTCTGCGACCTCGGACTGTGCTTCAGCGCGGACCTGCTCTGCGGTGCTGCCGCGCAGGTACGGGAGGTCGCGGTAGCCACGGTGGAACGCCCGGCCGATGATGCCCTCAGCAGTGGCCGGGTACGGGCGGACGACGCCGTCGACGCTCTGGGTAAGCGGACGCCACAGCATCCCCGCGAACGTGCGGAGCTCGTGGCTGACGGGGATGTAGTCGCCGGCGCCCGAGTCGTACTTCTCCTCGGTGACGACGAACGCGACCGGGGCCTGGTCTGCGGTGATGGAGGGAACGTGGACGGTCACCTCGAGCTGGCGGGTGACGTCGCGGGGCTTGCGGCACTTGGGCGGGATGACGTTCGGTTCGGTCCACTCGACGGTGAGCGTGGCGTCGATCTGGGCGGTGGTGGTCACGATGGTCTCCCTCGCTTCGGTTGATGCCGGCGTCCCCGGCACTACCTACATGCGCAGCCGCGACCGGTTTCGTGGGTCAACGACAAGAAGGCCCACGGCTGGTGCCGTGGGCCTTCTTGCACCCTTCGCGCGTACGGTGTCGCACTCCCCGACTCCGGCTTTCTCATAGCCTTCGCGGTGATTCCTCCCTCTGGCGTTCGCGACCGCGTCCATGGACTTTGCGCGTGGCGGAGACGGCGGGATTCGAACCCGCGGACGGGGTTAGCCGTCGCAGCCTTTCCAAGACTGTTCCTTCGGCCGCTCGGACACGTCTCCAAGGTGACCGTCCCGCCGTGGCGGTCGGGTCTTGTGCGGGCAGGCTCGGCACCTGCTCGCTTCCTCACCAGGCCGGAGCCTGATGGGCGTTCCCACCTTGCGGTGGCGGACCGTGAGAGGCCAAGAGGTGCAGCCGGGCTGCGTTCCCCTCCGGGCTTGACGGACCGTCCCGACCCGGCTCGTGCGCACGATGCCGGTACGGGAAGGGTTCGACCAGTTAGTACATTCTAACCTGATGAGTCGTGGAGCCGGGGAGAATCGAACTCCCGTCCGAGCGCAGGCCTGATGTTCTTCTACGTGCGTAGTCCGTCTCATCCCTTTCTCGACCCCCGGTACCGGCTACGGACAGCGTCTTCGGGCGGGTCTATCTGCTGAATCTCGACGTGCACGGCGCAGCGATGCGCACGTCATGGCCTTGCTCGATTTGACACCGGAGGAGGGTGCGAAGGCCTTGCAGGGCCTCCCCCGATGGACTCACGCCGCGAGGGCGAGGTCGGACTGCTTGAAGTTGGCAGTTGTGGTTTGCGCAGTGTGATTAGCGAGGTCACCGTGCGACCCTCGGCACGCTTCTCCATGAAGCAATCTGAACCCGTCGAAACCGGTCGGCCCCTGGGCTGAGACCGCCCGTGGACGGTCTCAATACAACCTCACCCCTTGGGTGAGATGTGGAGCCCCCTGTCAGAGTCGAACTGACGACCTGCCGATTACAAATCGGCTGCTCTGGCCAGCTGAGCTAAGGGGGCGTGGTGTTGCATTGCGATGTGGTGTTGTCAAAGAACAGATGTGATGCGGAGCCGAGGTACGACATCATCCTCGGCCCCGCACTTTCCCTATGCGCAGCGCGACGGGAAACGTGGGTCACGGGTCCAGCCCGTCTACCCTGCGGCAACAGCTAACGCCCTCGCGTGGCCGGCGGGATCTCCGTCGTGTGCGAACGCCACGCGAGGGCGTTGCGCTCCCCCTCCTGGATTCGAACCAGGGACCGAACGGTTAACAGCCGTTTGCTCTGCCGCTGAGCTAAGGAGGATCAGCGCCCGCCGAAGCGGGCGCGTCTGGGACCCCTATGCGCGTGCCCTCGGAATGTGGGGGCACGCGCACGGTGGTCAGCGGACGTGGGGCAGTTCGTCGCCGAGGAGGTCGATGACGCCGGCGTGGAGGGCCAGCTCACCGTCCATGGCGACGAGGGTGGCGTAGTGGCGCTCACCGTTCGGGTAGGTGATCTTTGTGTTCCCGAGCAGTTCGCGGGGCGCGTTCTTGTCGAGCTTGGTCGGGTAGTTCAGCCGCTCGACCTCATCCTCGGTGACGGTGACCCCGTACACCTGGTGGAGGCGTTCTGCGACGAGGTCCGCGTGGGTGGGGGTGCTGACAGCGCAGCAGATCCCGACGAGTGCCAGCAGCGTCACGGACGCGAGGCTCAGGGTGATGCCGCCCAGCGGCTTGCTCTTCGGGGCGAACAGCCACACGGCGATGACGGCGAGGACGGACAGTCCGAAGACGACGAGAAGGACAGGGAGGCCCCAGACGGGCCACGGGGACGCGATGGCTTGCATGCCTTCCCCTATGCGTCCTCGGATGCTGGGAACGGCGCGGCGAGAGCCCGCCCCGGGTGCCCTCTCGAGGCGCTCGCGCGCCTCGTCGCATCCGGCGAGGCGGTGTTGCTCGAGGCCACCGGCAGGCGCGTCATCGGTGTCTTCAACCAGATGTGACGTCTGCGGCGCTCGGTACCCTGGACAGGTGAGCGACTGGGTGGCGTATCTGAACCGGCTCGCCGGCGGCCTGCGCGGACGGGAAGTCGCGGAGCGTGTCGGCGTGTCCGAAGCGACCGTGTCTCACTGGCGGCACGGACGGCGGCCGCCTTCCCCGTCCGACGCGGTGAAGGTCGCGAAAGCGTTCGGCCGGCCCCCACTCGAAGGGCTGGTCGCCGCTGGCATCCTCACCGAAGACGAGGCCGCGGACCCCGGCGTGGTGCGCACCGGCATCGGCTCGTTCACAAGTGTCGAGATCGCCGCTGAGCTGCTGCGTCGCGCCGAGGTCCGCGCCAGTCAGTGAGCTGTAGCGAACGGCGCACCCGCCGGGTGGAACTGGACGTGCGTGGCGGTGCGGGTGAACGGGTAGACGAGCTTCTGGAGCTGTTGGAGTGAGGTCGAGTAGCCCGGGTCGATGTCGAGGTGCTGCACACCGTTCGGGTCGGCGCCGTGGACGCGGGTGATGACGAACCCGATCCAGGTGTCAGCGTCACGCTCGGAGAGCACGTCCTCAACAGTGACGGGACCGTCGACGCCGAGCACGAGATCGGTCGACTGGTACTCGGCGGACACACGCGCAGTCGTGAAAACCCGGTCGCACAGGGCGCACTTCGAGCTCAGCCAGTGCCGATAGGCGGGGTCCACCGGGTCGATCTCGTACTGGTCTTCGGTGGAGAACCTCTTACCCTGCTCGGGGCGGCCCGCGCGCCGGCAGATGGCGCTGTCGGAACCGTCGACGAACAGGTGCCCGCGCGGATGGTACGAGGTGCCACGGGGGCGCTCCCGCATCCAGTATGCGGTCATCAGGGTGTTACGGTCGAGGTGCTCCATGACCACTACATGCGCAGCCGCTTCCGTTTCGCGGGTCAGCGGCCCCCTCGCGCGCGGTAGACGCGGGCAGCGTCGGTGTTCAGCATCGCGTCGGTCGGGAACGCCGGGTCCGGGGTGATGCCCGCCTCCGCGTTCAGTGCGGTCTGCCACGTGTCAGCGTCGGGGCCCGCGGCCTGGAGCAGGTCAGCGTCCTGGAGGACCTTCCCGGCGATGTCCTCGGTGGTGGCGGTGTGCGGGTACTCGGTGAGACGGATGAGGCGCTCCACCTCGTCGGCGAGCTCTCCGGGGACGTACCGGCGACAGAACGCGACCGCACGTTCGATGTTCTCGGCGTCGGGTGCGCCGGGGACGTAGTCGGCGTCGTGGAACAGGCCCGCCAGCAGCAGTGCCTTCTCGACCGCGCTGGACTCCACGCCTTCGGCGCGCAGCAGCTCGAGCGCGCGCAGCGCGGTGGACAGCAGGTGCGGGGCGCCGTGGTACGGGAGCGCAGCGGACGGGTTCTCGTCGAAGATGACGAGCGCGAGGGTGTGTGGCAGCCCGTAGCTGTCGAGGACATGCTGGGCTCGCCGGATGAGCGAACGAACGGGCGCAGCCTGTTCGGGTGCCCAGGTGTACGTCTTCCGGCGCACCGGCCCCCAGAACTGGCCCCACCGTCCGGGCTGTTCGACCTCGGTCCACCAGATGTAGTCCCCGAACGGCAGGACGGAGTCGTACATGTTCGACTCGACGGTCCACAGCCGGCCGCAGTCGCCGCACGTCCAGGTGTCGCCGATGCGGCGTCCGTACCGGAACGGTGGGATGCAGGTGATGGTCTCGTCTACGAGCATGGTGGTCTTTCGGTTCAGCGGCGGCGGCAGAAGAGGACCCCGCCGGGGGTGTTCCGGCGGGCATTCCAGGCGAGGTCACGTTCGGCACGGATGACGGCGTATGCGTCGAGGATGAGGGTCCGGTCGGTGCAGTGCGACGGGTCGCAGACGTCGCTCGTGAACCGCTTGCCGCCGATGATGACGTCACGGCCCACGATGGGACGCTGCGTGGTCGGGTCGAACCCGATGCGGACCCGTCTGATGTGAGGCACTGCCGTTCCCTTCCTGTTGACGGGGTGCGGTGGGCGCTTGCCTCATCCACCGGCCCCTCCGGTCTTGTGCGGGTGCCTTCCGGTCCGCCTCTCGTCGCCTTTCCGAGCCTGGGTGACCGGGGACCTTGGCGGCGACACAAGCCGGGCGCTGGGGCAAGCCAGCCCTCCCGGCGGCGGCAACGGTCCCCCTATGCGTCAGGAGTGAACGTCGAAGGACACGTCGTAGTGGTGGACCTTCGCGCCCGCCTTCGGCTTCTCGGTGGTGACCTCGACGGTGATGCTGACGGTGTCCGGGACGGGGCGGCGCACGACGGTGAGAGTGCTGGCGGCGGTGCCGTCGTCTGTGACACGGACGACCCGGCCGACGATTCGGACCTCCGGGATGCGGTCGTCCTCGTTCATCAGCCGGATTGCCTCAGCCTTCGCCTCGGTCTCGGTGGACCTAGTGGCGAGCACGTCGGCGCGGAACGAGCCGACGTTGACCACGTCGAAGACAGTCGTGGTCTTGCCTGCGGCCTTCGTGGCGGCGGGCTTGCGGAGGGCGGGAGTCTTCACGACCTTGACCTCGGTGAAGCTCGGCCCTACGACCTTCTCGACTGCCTCGCGAATCGCGTCACCGATGTAGCCGTTGGCGCGGAACTCGGTGAGGGCTTTGCCGGTGATCTCGATGGTGTGCTTGGCGGTCTTCGTGATGACGTCCTCGTCAGCGCAGACGGGGATGACGAGGGAGTTGAAGCTGCTGACCTCGTCGCTATCGCGGTACGCGGTGTTCTTAGTCCGAAGCCCCGTCATCGTCACGGCGCCTGGGGAAGCGTCGTCCCACCGGCCTGCGTAGTTGTTGCGCCAGACGGAGACGGCCTCGCTGACGAGGCGGTCCTCGAACGTCGGCCGGTAGTAGCCGCCACCGAAGCTGTATCGCGGAGAGGCGGAAGGCACGTTCTTGCGGATTACCTCGGCGCGTTCGGCGGAAATGGTGATCGTCTCAGTGTGGTGTCCCATGTCCACTACATGCGCCGTCGCACCCGGTTTTCCGGGTCAGCGGATGACGGGGATGGCGGCAGTGACCGGTTCGATGCCGGACAGGCGTGCCGGGCTCAGGTGCTTGGTGAGCTCGTCAGCGATCATCGCCTCGGCGTCCTCGATGAGCTCAGTTCAAGCCGTGTACTCTGCGGCGATTCATCGGAACGACCTCGGCCACTTTCCGTTCAGAATGTGCTTCGCGAATCCGAGCTGGGTCTTCGTGAACTTCTTGTGGTAGTACGCCTGGCTCTTGCTGGCGCCCCACACGATGGACATGGCGTCCGCGACCCATTCGATGCCCTTACCGGCGGGTGCCTTGAACATCTTGTCGAGCTTCTTGCGGTAGTCGGTGACCCCGTACTTGTCGGCGGCGACACCGGTCAGCAGGTGCGAGCACTCGTGGTAGGCGAGGTAGCGCAGGAACGTCTTGTTGCGGGGGTTCAGCCGCTTATAGACGATGATGTGGTCCGCACCGATGTACGCCGACCCTGCCCAGTTCGGGGTCTTCCGCTTTGATTCGAGCGCGAGGGTCGCCGACTTGCACTTCGACTTGATGTAGCCACGGACCGTCTTCAGCATGCCCTTCAGCTTGCGGGGGTCCTGATACTTCACCTTCTGGGTCTGGGTCTTCGCAGCCGCGTACAGGTCGGTCGCCGGGGCGTACGCACGGAACTTCGCGACCCGGCCATGTTTGTACTTCGGGAGGGTGAACGTCACGTAGTGGTCAGCACCGGTCTTCTTCGTCGCCTTCGTCAGCCACCTGCCCTTGACGTACGACTGCAGCTTGACGGTGCGCTTGCCGCCGGTGAACCAGACCTTCACCTTCTTCGGCTTGATGACGCTGGTCAGGGACGTGTCGCCGAGGGTGTACGCGGACGCGCTCGTGGCGTACCGGGGCCACTTCACCTTCTGCGCCGGCCCCGTCCACTCCTTCACCCCGGCGTGCTCGGGAATGTAGAGACGGAAGGAGTACCCGGATGGGGAGTTCCAGTTCTGCACGTTCACCTTGAACGTGTGGACGTTCCCGCTGGACTTCGTGGGAGTGTGAACGGCGACGTTGACCCACTTCTTCGTGGTGGTGTCTTTGCGCTGGACGACGATCCACTGGATGTCACCGGTGACCTTGATGGTCTTCGACTTCGGGGTCTTCGACGAGATGCGGAACGACTTGGCCCCCGGGTACGGGAGCTCGTCGGACACCTTCGGTGTCGCACGGTCGAAGTCGATGTACCGGAACCCGGTGAACCGGTCGTACGGGTAGGCGGCGTTGCGGGCGAACCCGATACGGACCGACAGCTGCTTGCCGGGGGCGCCGCGCAGCTCCTTGATGGTCGCACCCTTCCCGACGATGACGGTCGCCTTCCCGGTGACCGGGTCGAACTCGGCGTCCCCGAAGGTCACCCACCGGCCGTCCCAGACCTGCACGACAGGTGTCTGACCTTCGGGGACGTTCGTGGCGGTGTGAGTGAGGGTGACTGTCTTGCCGTCGGCGACCTTGACGTGCTCACTGGTGTCCGCGAACGAGCCCTGACCTGCCCACTCGATGAGGACGTACTGTGTCGCTGCGGTCACGGCGGCGCCCGCTGCGGGTCCGGTCACGCCGACGGCGAGGGCGGTCGCGATCGCGAGGACGCGGAAGATGTGGGGCTTGGGCATCGGGCTTCCAACCTGGTGCGGGACGATTGCCGTATACCCTGCGGAAAGTCGAAGAAGGCCCCGGTTTCCCGGAGCCTTCTCTTCTTCTGGCAGCGGCCCTGGCCCTCGCGCCCCAGGCGGGACGGTTGCGTAGCGGGAGGGCCGGGCAATGGTGAGCTGGCGGGCGGTCACCTGACGACGAGGGAGTGTGCGACCCGTTCGATGGGCGCGGTCAGCAGCAGGAACTCCAGGTGTGGCAGCAGCGCGTCCCGGTAGGGGCCTTCCACTTCGAACCCGAATCGGTGGGCGATGTGCTGCGCGCGGGGGTTGTTTGCGGAGATGACCATGGAGAAGTCGGTGACTCCCGCTCCGAATGCGTCCTGGAGGCCTCGCATGAACAGGAGCTTCACGTGGCCGTGGCCGTGGCCGTGGTCTGTGACGTACGCAGTGTGGATGCGGCCGTGCTGGTCGTCGGTGACGGTGATGCCGCCGACGGCGACGAGCTCGTCGCCGTCGAACGCGCCGTACATGGCGGTGTCGCGGGATGTGAGCTGGATGAGCGTCTCGCCGGCCGTGCGGCGCAGAAGCCAGGCCTCCACGTCCTGGTCGGTGGCGCCGGCGTCGCGGAGCATCTGCGCGCCGAGAGCTCGGACGAGGGCGTTGACAGTGTCTGTGTCGCCCTGGTGGAGGCGTCGGGTGCTGGTGTCGGTCACCCTCCCTCTATACGGTCAGCTACCCCGCCGCGGCGTTCACCTGCTCGAGTCGGGGCCGGATGCTCTCTCCCATGAGGTTCACCTGCGCGGCGGGGATGCCTGCGCGCGCGGCGCGGGCGTCCCAGTCGGCGAGCGCGCCGGCCACAGCGTCGATGTGCTCGCGCGCCTGCGCGGCGGTCAGGTCGCAGTCCTCCGCGAATGCGAGGAGCCCGTCCACTTCGTTGTCGATGCTGTCCGCCCCGGCGATGCTCGTCGCCCGCCGTTTGCTCACGTCCGGTGTGGGGTTCACGTCGAATGCGGGGCTGAGTGACCAGAAGCCGTCCCGGCTGAGGAACCCGTGGTTGCGCAGATGGTCGTCCGTGTTCCCGAGCGCGACCGACGCGACCACGCGGCGGAACAGCTCTGCGAGGTCGGCCCGGGTCCGGTTGCTGAGGTCTTTGATGGCGTCGGTGATGTCGATGTAGTCGCGGTGCTCGCCGTCGTCTGCGCCCACTGCCGTCAACGCGCTGATGTACCCGACACGTTCCCCGTCTTCGGCGCGGTCGAATCGGCGCAGCAGGAGCACGCTGCGTTCCCCGAGGCGGACCAGCTGGTGGTCGGGGACGCGGATGCCGGCGGTGGCGAGCAGGTCGAGGGTGAGCGCCTCCCATGCCATAACGTCCCACCTGTCGGAGGGGTGGGGGAACTTCGCGATTGCGAGCGCGCCGTCGTCGAGGAGGACGCTTGCTTTTGGGCGCGCGCCGCCGAGCCCGGTGGTGCCGGTGTCGAGGAGGTCTTTGAGCGCTTCGAGGGAGTCGTCGTCGCAGGCGAGCTGGTCGCTGCTGCGCAGCAACCGTGGCAGCGCGACGAGCTTGGGGACGTTCCCGTCGATGCCGAGGAACGTCTTCCCGCCGTCGGTGCTGAACCGGAGCGCCCCCTGCCGGGTGTCGTCGCTGACTCCGAGGAGGTAGTCGACGTCTTCGAGTGACCGGGCGCGGCGACCTTCGCTGAGCGCGCGGGCACGTTCGGCTTTGTCGAGGAGGTTCCGTCCCCACCGGTCCGGTGCGGTGTCTGCCAGCGCAGGCAGCAGCCGGGGGACGTACTGGGTGCCGGTGACCAGCTGGAGGGCCGGGTCGATGTTGACGCCGCCGTCCCTGATGTACGCCTCGTCGTAGAGGAAGGTCGTTGCAGTCTGCCGTCCGGTGGTCAGGTACGCGCGGCCGACCAGGGTGGCCGTGCTCCCCCAGTACACGTCGAGGGTGGTCTCCGTCATTTCACGCGCTTCCGGTCGAGTTTCGCGGCGCGGAGGCGGCCGACGTCGGTACGGAGCGGGTCGGTGGCGGTGACGACACTGTCGAGGATGCCGAGCGCTCGGAGCACCTGGGCGACGTTCTCGAACGCCACCTTCCCGGACCCGGTCTCGATCTTCCGGAGGGTGTCTCGGGTGATGCCGGCGCGTTCAGCTACCTGCTGCGCGGTCAACCCCAGCACATTCCGCCAACCACGGACCTGCTGCCCGAACGTGGCCAGCTCACGGTCAATTCGATAAGGCATGTGTCCCCTCCTATGACGACTATAGCGGGCATATCGCCAAGTTATGACGATTCCGCTCGCCATACCTCTATACGGTGAGCCCGCCCAAACTACCGCAGCCTCGACATTCGCGCACCGTTCGCGCAGACTGGGCGACCAGATACGCGACCCAGGAGATTGATGACGACTGTCGAGACTGCCCCATGTCTGTTCTGCGGACGCACCACCGTCCTGGAGCTCCCGTTCTCAGCGGTGCGGGCACTCGCAGCTGGAACACCGGTCCAGGATGTGCTCCCCGACATGCCGCCACCGGAGCGGGAGGTCATCATCTCCGGTGTCCACCCGGAGTGCTTCCCGTCATGAGGCAGCAGGCACCTGCCGGAAGTAGGTGCAGGGTCGATGGCCCGCCGTAGGGTATCCGGCATGCCTGCACCAACGATCGCCGACGTCGAACGCCTCCTGTTCCGCCACGACCTCATGGGCCTGACCGTGCACGGAGCACCCGCCGACGAGTACAGTCCGGAGGCGCGGACCATCACGCCCCGCCTCGCTGACGCGTCGAGCGCCGAGGATGTGAAGGCGGTGCTAACGGAGGAGTTCGCCACCTGGTTCAGCGAAGACCTGCTCCCGCCGCGTGAGCGGTTCGAGGCACCGGCCGCTGAGCTGTGGGGCATGCTCGCACCACGTTAGGGCGGATTCGCCGACACAAAGCACAAGGCCCGCCCCCTGGGGGCGGGCCTTGCTACTGGTCGCGGAGAGCCCTCTTCTTGGCGTCGGCACGGGTGCGAGCTCTCCGGGTCCGCCGGTCTTTGTGCTTCTCGGTCGCGGACGAGGAGCCGAGCCCGTGCATGGCACGGCTGAACTCCGGATTGGGGAGGTTCTTGTGTGCCATGCCAGGGTTCCTTTCGCGAGCCGAGCGAGCCGCCGTCAGACGGCGAGCCCGAGAGCTTCGACGTCGGCGCCGGTCTGCGCGATCGCCATGACGAGGGTCTCCCGGAGGGTGACCTCGCGCGGCTGGAACCGCATCTTCATCCCGGCCTCTTCGGGTGTCCGGTCCGCCTTCTTGTTGTTGCACGGCCCGCACGCGGCCACGGTCCCGAGCCAGTGGTCATAGCCGCCTCGGCTCTTTGGGAGCACGTGGTCGACGGTCGTCGCCCGGCGGCGGTCGCAGTAGCAGCACTCGTAGTTGTCGCGCTCGAGGAGGCCCTGGCGGGTCCAGGCGACGGCTCCGTACCGGTACGGGACGCGGACCATCTCACGGAACTGGACGACGCGGGGCATCGGGAACTCGGCCTCGGCGGACCGGACGGTCCGGCCGGGGACGGCGTCGACGATGGTGGCCCGCTCGCGGAGCAGGAAGACCAGGGCGCGGGACAGCGGCACGACTCCGAGTGGCTCGAAGCTCGCGTTCAGTACGACGACACCGCTCTTGCGTGTCTTCATGGTCTCCCTCTCCTTCCTTCAGTCATGTGCGCGGGCAGGGCTGGCGCCGTGTCCGTCTGGGAGGCACGTCAGGCAGGGTGCCTGGTGTGCTGTTCGGATGTTGAGTTGTGTGATTCAGATGGTGGATAGGTCGCACGGGGCGCGAGGACAGCGGAAGACGACGAGTGCCGGCGCGCGGTACGCGTCGACGGCGAGGGGCGACGCGCGAGCGCGTCAGCGTCGAGGTGCAAGCCGGACTCGAACCGGCGTGTGCGGCTTTGCAGGCCGCCGCCTAACCACTCGGCCATTGCACCGTGTGTGATGTGCGCCCGGAGGGAGTCGAACCCCCGGCCTGTCGGACCGGAACCGACCGCTCTGTCCACTGAGCTACGGACGCGTGATGTGGCGGCGCGTGGCCGCCGTGTTGCTCCCCGCGGAGGCTTCGATCCCCCACCTTCCGCTCCAAAGGCGGACGTGCTGCCGTTACACCAACAGGGACCGACCTCGAAAGGTCTGGTGCCCCCGGCACGACTCGAACGTGCAACCTCCGCATCCGTAGTGCGGCGCTCTATCCATTGAGCTACGAGGGCATATTGTCCGCCAGGTAGCGGACGTGGAGCGGATGAGGAGGCTCGAACTCCCGACCTTCGCCTTGGCAAGGCGACGCGCTAACCAACTGCGCTACATCCGCATGACGGCATCGAGGCTGCCGTCGGCCTTGGTGGGTCCCGTGAGGTTCGAACTCACACACGCCGAAGTAAAAGTTCGGAGCCCGTCCACTCGGGCGCGAGACCCAGGGTGCAGGCGAGCGCGCCGGCACAGCCGGCGCGCGAGCCCACGACGCCCGCTGAGCGGGCGGAGTGCCGCCTCCCGGCCACGATCCGGGCGCCTCCCGATTACGAGTCGGGTGCTCTACCTGATGAGCTAAGGCGGCGTACCCCTCGACCCGGCGCGTACGCCGGTGTCGAGGAGACTGACTGAGCACGTCGAAGACGTGCGAAGTCCGATTGCCGGGACTCGAACCCGGGGTTTCTCCGTCCCGAACGGAGCGGGATGCCGCTTCCCTAC
>CALALQ010000504.1 GCA_937925595.1 uncultured Demequina sp.
GCACCATGCCCGTGACGGCGAAGAGCATCGAGAGCGGGATGGCGCACGCGACAATGAGCGCCGCCCTGAGATTCCCCAGCAAGAACAGCAAGACCACAACAACCAGAACTGCGCCTTCGAAGAGGTTCTTCTGGATGGTGTGCAGGGTCGCGTCGACGAGGTAGGTGCGGTTGTAGAGCGTCTTGATCACCACATTCGGCGGCAGCGTTCTCTCGATCTGCCGCATCCGATCGTGGACATCTTCTGACACGGTCCGGCTGTTTGCGCCGAGCAGCATCATCGCGGTGCCGATGATGACTTCCTGGCCGTCGCGCGTGGCAGCGCCGGTGCGGAGTTCCTTTCCGACTGCGACCTGCGCGACATCCCGGATCCGGATCGGCACCCCGTCGTCTGTCTTCACGATGATGTCCTTGATGTCTTGTGCATCGCGGATCAGGCCCGTCGCACGGACCAGATAGGCCTCGCCCGCGTGCTCGATGTACCCGCCGCCCGCGTTGGCGTTGTTCGCGGCGATGGCCAGCGTGATGTCGCGGAAGGAGAGCCCGAACGCCATGAGCTTGGCCGGATCCGGCGTCACATGGAACTGCTCCTCGTATCCCCCGATGCTGTTGACCTCGGTCACGCCCGGCACGGTGCGGAGTTGGGGGCGTATCACCCAGTCCTGGATGGTCCTGAGGTCCTGCGGCGAGTACGGCGCGCCTTCCGCGTTCGGTCCGTTCGCCTCCACCGACCACATGTAAATCTCGCCAAGACCCGTCGAGATAGGCCCCATCTGCGGCTCGGCCAGTCCCGGCGGCAGCGACTCGCGAGCCGCTCCCCGACGAGCTGTCGCGCCAAGTAGATATCCGTCCCTTCCTCGAACACGACCGTAACCTGGGAGAGCCCGTAGCGCGAGATCGACCTGATGTAATCGATGTTCGGCAAGCCTCCCATCGACCACTCGATGGGGAACGTGACCTGCTGCTCAATCTCGACCGGAGATAGGGCGGGCACATTCGTGTTGATCTGAACTTGGACATTCGTGATGTCCGGCACGGCGTCGATGGGGAGCTTCGAGAAGCTGTAGACGCCGATGCCGACGAGGGCGAGTGTGGCAAGAAGAACCAGCACACGCTGACGGATCGAAAAATCGATAATCTTGGCAAGCATGTGTGGTTCCTTAGTGATCGTGTCCGGCGGCGCTCTTTCCGAGCTCGGCTTTCATGAGAAAGCTGTTCGTGACGACGATGGGCGTGCCGAGCGCGATGTCGTCGCTCAGGATCTCCACCGCCACATCGCTCCGACGGCCCAAACGAACAGGCCTAGGCTCGATGCCGTCGTGATCCTGAACGAAGACGACCTCACGCCCCTCGTAGGTCTGAATCGCGCCGAGCGGCGCCACCCGGGCGGCGGGCGACTGGCCCGTCTCAACCCGGGCCGTCACGAACTCCCCGGGCTTCCATGCGCGATCGGTGTTCGGAACCACCACGCGAGCCTGAACGGCCCGGGTCCCTTCCGAAACCAGCGAGCTGACATAGTTGACCACACCGGTGGCTGTCCGCCCCTCCGCCTGGACAACCACGGTTTGGCCTTCGCGGATAAGACCGGCGTATTCCGAGTAGACGGCAATATTGAGCCAGACGGTGTCGAGGTTCGCGATCGTGAAGATCGATTCCCCGTCGGTGACCTTCTCGCCGGGCGTGATGTGTTTCTCGACGATGCGGCCGGCGGCCGGCGCTCGTAGCTCGTACCGAGCCACCTCCGTATCCCGCTCGTCAGATATGTTCGCGACCTGGGCCTCCCTCAGGCCCAGGAGATGAAGCCGGCGTTTGGCATTGTCGACCGATGACGCCGCGACCGCCGCGCTCTGCTCGGCTTCTTGCAGCTGGAGCCGGTAGGTGAAGTCGACATCCTCGAAGGCGCCGAAGTAGTCCGCCTGGCTGCTGTTGTAGGCCTCCTGCGCCGCAAGCAGTTCCGCCTGCGTCGAGAGGTTCTTGGCGCGCAGTTCACGCTCACGCGCGTAGTTTGCTTCAGAAGACCTCAGTTTCGCGTAGGTGGAGATCAGCCGCCCCTTGTTCACCCCGATCAGAAGATCGGCCGACGACGCCCGAAGCGCGTCGAGCTCGGGATCGCTCCGAAGAATGGCGAGCAGTTTGGCTGTGTTCTCGCTGATTGTCCGCTGACGGGTGAGTTCGGCGTCCGCGATGGCCTTCGCCTGGACCGCCTGCAAGTAGGCGATCTTCGCTTCGCCGAGCTCGGGGCTCTCGATCACGGCGAGCAGTGTGCCCTTGTCGACTTCCTCGCCCATGTATGCGAGCACCTCGGAGACAATCCCCGTAGCGCGCGGGGTGACGTGCAGCACGGTGTCCTGGTTCAATCCGACCTCGGCCGGGAGCGTCACATGCGTGGCGATCACGCCGCCGCTCAAGGCCTCGATCACAACGCCGGCTTCCTCCAGTTGTGCCGGGGTTAATCTGACAACTTCGTCGCCGTGCTCATCTTCGCCCTCGTGTTCGCCGTGGCCTTCTTCGCCATGTTGGTCGTGCTCGCCGGACTCGGCTCCGTGATCATGGCCATCACCTTCGGCATGCTCTGCGTGCGTGCCCGAACGGGAACGGCCGGAATCACCACAGCCCGGAAATGCGAGGAGGGCGAAAAGGATGAACGCGACGATGACGGTGTTCTTTGGAATCATGGCTGAGTCTCACTGAAAGAATCGCCCGGGGAGGAGTCGCGCCACGGCGCATCGGTCTGGGCGAGCTCGCGAAGCAGCGCGGCGGCCGCTTGCAGCCGGTAGAGCGCATCGACATACGCGATCCTGGATTCGATGACGACCTGCTGGGCGTCGAGCAGCCGCAGATAGTCCGCGCTGCCCCGCTCGTACGCTTGGCGTGTCAGATCAAGCGTTTGCTGGGCTTTGGGCAGCAGGGTCTCTTGATACCGAGTGGTTGCGATGCGCGCCGACTCGTACGCCGCCCATGCTTCCGAGACTTCTGCGATGAGTTGGAGCTGAACCTCTCTCAGTTGCGCGGCGCTCGAGAGCCGATCCGCCATCGCGGCGCGGATGTTGCCCTGGTTGCGATCAAAGAGAGGTATCTCCATGCCGACGCCGAGGTCGAGCGTCGTTTCGCCCTCCGGATCGGAGTACCGCGGGCCCGCCGACGCGACGAGGTTCGGCACGGCCTCGGCCTTCGCGAGTTCGTGGACGCTTCTGGCTCGTTCGATAGCGATGCGCGCGAGCGACACTCTGCTGTTCGCGGCGAGCGCGGCGGCAACGACCGCTTCCTGGCTCGGAAAGTGCGGGAGTGATCGCGGCGTATCCGTCAGCGGGATCTCAACAGTCCCGTCGATCCCTATCGCGGACGCGAGCGATCGAAGGGCCGCGTGCGCATCCAGCCGTGCGGACTCGAGGTCGATCTCGGCCTGCGCCTGAACGACCTCGGCGCGAAGCCGGTCCGGTTCGGTTGCGGCTCCGGCATCCACCTGCGCGTTCGCGGCGTCGAGGAGTTGCTGCGAGAGGTCGATGAGTTGGCGCCGGCTTTCCAGCCGTTCCTGCGCCGCCACGGCGGCGAAGTACGACCTGGTGACTCGGGAAGCAACGGCGAACTCCTCGGCGACGAACGCGGCCTTGGCCGCGAGTTCGTCGGCCTGCGCCACTTCCCTCGCGCGGTCGAGCTTGCCTCCCAAGACCAGTTCCTGGCTGAGCAGATAGTTCGTTTCGCCGCCCTTTCCAGCTTCGGCGCCGAGGGACTCGGCGAAGAACTCGAACTGAGGGTTCGGGTACAGCCCGGCCTGGATCACGCGCCCGGCGGCGACATCGACGTGATAGCCGGCGCTTCGGAGACTCGGCGTGTTGGCGATAGCGATGCGCACCGCGTCGTCGACGGACAGCGCGTCGAGCGCGGCGAAGGACGCGGCGGCTTCGTCCAGCTGCGCATCTGGAGAGAGTGTCGCCGCGATGCGTTCGTCAGAGTCTGCGTAGCGATCGCGCAACGATTGGTAGACGGCGTCGTCCCATGGACGATCCATCGGCCCGGCGCAACCTGCGCCGAGGAGGCAGCCCAATAGAGCCGCTGCAAGCAAGCATTTCATCGGTATTCCCTGAGTGATTCGACACGGACAGAGCCACCGCGCCGGCGCGGTGGAACGCGATCCGAACCAACTCAGGATTTAGAGACGGAGCACGGTTGTGGAAACGCAGCACGTCACCTGGCGGGGTGGCCCCGTCATCCAGAGCGCGCGGCGCACAACCCACCCGTTCGGGCCGGGCTCAGCCGATACGATCGCCGGAGCCCCCGCTCCAACGCCGAGACCGAGTTCGAAGCGCAGTTCGTGCTGAGAGGCGACAATGCGGTCCCCGGTCGACAACGGCTCATCGACACAGGCGCCCGCATCACAACGGGAGTCCTCGCACGGTGAGACCTCGGGAGCTCTCCGCTCCAAGTCAAGCCCCGTTCCGTCGTCAACCTCGCAAAGAACCCCGTCGAATTTCCATTCGACATGCGTTGCGCCGGAAGCGTCGCGGCACAGCAGAACGCCCAGCGGGCTCGCGGCGGCCGAGGCGATATACGCCCAGAGCAGCAGCCATGCTGAAACGAGTTGAATGACGGGACGAGTCACGCTTGCGATGGTACCTCGTGCTGCGCGAAGTGGTCAAGGCATCGCATGCCCCGTGCTCGAGACTCCGAAGGTCGGCCGCGGCGTGCCGAAGATTACGCCCGAGACGCGACGGACCGGCCTTCCATTCACGCTGCGACCTGCCTTGTTACGGAGATGGATCAGACTTCGATCCTGCTCTGCCATCGACACGAGCGATCACCGAGCTCGGCGTCGGGTACCGGCTTGTCGATCAGTAGGAATTGCGTCCTCCATTGCGTCCTGACGGAGGCCCGAGACGCAATGGACTGGTCCCCCACTCATCCGCCTGAACCGCCTTCCTGACCCTCTGAAGGCGGTTTCCGAGCGTCTGAGGGCCGGTTTTGTTCGGCATCCTTTCGACTGTCGATCCGGTGGTCGAAGATTGAGATCGCAACCGCTCGCGGGAGCTGATACTGACTCGGCCTCCGGCTGGCGCTCATGGCGGAGCAATCTCTCCCCCGCCACGGAGGCCCGCCTTCTCCAGCAACTTCAGAAACGCGAGCGCGGGGTCCTTCGTGTCGGTCGCTTGGTACACCGCCCAGTGCGCCCGCAGGTGTGCACGCAGGTACCCGATCACATGCCCGAGGAGGATCACGTCGTGATGGGGAGACGGCGACTCCGGGGGAAGGGAGCCGAACGCGACAAGACGAACGCGATGCCCGTGCGCCATGCTCGCGCGCCCGCGCCGGATCAACTCCTGAACAACCGGGCGTGCCTCCTCGGGATCGCAGCAGCCGAACCGCGCCAGCGCCGCGGAGAGCACCGCCTTGTCGATTGCGCCGCGATTCAGCGAGGCGCGGCCCTCTTTGACCTCCCCGATGATCATGTCGGGGAGTTCCGCACGCGCATCGAGCGCAGGATCGACAGGAAGCGCGGGCCCGTGCGAGCGACCCGACGCCGTGACCGCCTGTCCGGAGACGCTCGCGCGCCCGAACCGGAAC
>CALALQ010000505.1 GCA_937925595.1 uncultured Demequina sp.
TGAGGCGACGAGCCATCGCCGCCACCGGATCGAGAGCTCGACGAACCTCCTTGACGCGATCCGGGTTCCCCTCGATGAACGAGACAATCGGGTCGATGATGAGCACTCGTGATCCCGTCTCGATCATCAGACGCTCGATGTCTTCGAGGTCTTCGCTGAGGTCGAGAACGGTCTCCGTCTCCTCGCCGTTGACCTCGCTGTCGTAGTGAACCTGGATCGCGTGGACGTACCGCATGTCTGCGCCCGCGGCCTTCAACCGCGGAACCAGTTGACGCCGCACGTCGTCCTCGCCGGAGACAATCAGGACGCCGACCGGCTGGCCCTTGAGGTCGCCGTCCATGTCGCCGTTCGTCCAGCGCGCAGTTTTCTCGGCAAGGACAGTGGACTTCGCGATACCGGCTCGACCAGCCAGCGCGGTGATCGTTCCGAGTGGCACCGCGTTCTTCTCAGCCCACTCGGTGTAGTCACCTTCGAGTCCGTCGAGCGACAGCGCTGTGATACGCCGAGGGGCAGCGAATCCTTTGCCCACGTGCCCCCGGAGTCCTTGGGCCAGCTTCATGATGTCGTCTTCGTTCGGCATGCTCACGATGCGACTCCTCCCGTGAGCAGCCGACGAGCGGCATCCATGTACGGCGCGTACTCGCGCTCGATGAACTCGCGCGAACTACGAACAGCCCGCTTCGCTTCCTCCCACGAGAAACCGTGGTCGCCCTGGTACGTGGCCTCCCACATCAGACGCGCGACGCCGTATCCCTCGATCTCGCGGTGTGGACCGTTCTTCGCGAACCAGCGCGCCATGACCCGGTGGCAGGTGTTGTTCCGTTCGCCGCGTCCGTCGTGACCACCGAAGCCGTAGCGCAGGTAGTACGGGTCCGGCTGGAGGTTGTCGAGAGCGCCGAGGCTCCGGAGCGACGCGCCGCGAGAACCGCCATAGCGAGCGCTTCGACGAGTCATCACGTCGAGCAACGGGGTCGGCGCAAAGGGAATCTCGCGCAGATCGCCTCGCACCAGTTCGTAGCGGCACTCCGGTCCCCCGTCGTCCGGGCGCACGACTGATCCCGGAGCCACGACGAACCGGTTTCCGTCGGCAAGGAGGTCTACCCAATCGAGCCACGGCACGAGAGACGGCAACGTGCCTTGATATCTGAAGTAGAAGTGGTGCCCTCGCGGAGTCTGAACGAGAGGGAACACCGACAGATCGACGCCGGTCAGTTCCTCGAGGTCGATCAGCGAGCCGTAGCCGCCTGGTGACCATTCCGGAGCCTTCTTGGTGTCGGGGTCGATGACACCGACCCCCTCGCCCGTTCGGATGCCCCAGTTGCAGCCGGGGAACTCCACGCGCCATCGCTCGATCTGCCCGGGATCGCGGCTGGCTCGCTTCTGCCACTCGGAGATGAGCGGAACCTTCGACCCGTAACGAACCGGGAATACTCGCATGGGCAGAGCGATCATGCTCCACCCCCGAGCGCGAGCTGCACGATATTGACCAGCAGCACACCGAGTCCGGTACCGAGCCAGCCATATGAGAACGCGAACTCAAGAATCCGCAGAATCCCTGTTGACCGGGGGTTTCCTAGTACAATGGAATCGAACCCGTTGCTTTCGTGATCGCCGGTGTTCTTCCTTTCAGTGAGTGAGGGGCCGTTCTCGTCCGGGGCGGCCCTTTTCTCATGCGTGAGCGTCATCGGACTCACCCCCGCGCAGGAACGCGACGAACCAGTCCACGTATTCGTCCGGGATGGGAGCGTTATCCTGCTCGACCTGGGGCCTCGCCGGGGCGCTCATCGCTCGCACTCCAAACGGAGCGCGCCGTTGTAGCTCCGAAGCAGTGTCTCTTCGAGCATGGTCTGGATCGGCAGGGAACCGCCGAACGCCAGCTCGATCGCTCGAATCTCGCGAGCCGTTGGGTGCTTACGCCCGTACGCGATGTTGCGAATCGCCCATGCGTCGACGGACTCGTCTGGACGGAGGTACTTCGAGACCTCGGCTGCGAAACTCTCAGCCGTGTGGTCGTGGAACTTGATGAACTTGGCGAGATGTTGGCGACGATGTGTCAGCGCCACTGGGACCACCACCTAAAGGTGATCGACCAGAGGACTGCCTCACTTAGACGTGAGAGCCATCAGCCTCGCCCGCTCCACTGGTATGCAACATCGCCTTCATGCGACGCGCAGTGACCCGGCGGCCCCGATGTGGGGATTGTTTCGATATACCAGCAATTGTATACCGACAATTGACAGCTCGAACAATGTAACAACGCCCGTTATCGAG
>CALALQ010000506.1 GCA_937925595.1 uncultured Demequina sp.
AACGACCGCGCCTGCACCACGTTCTTCCGGCCGCGGGTTTTGATCTCTCCCTCCAGCAGCTTCCGGAGCAACTCCACCGCGAGGTTCTTCTGCGGCATGTGCTGCACATCCGCCAGGAACTCGTCGGACAGGATGGAGATATCCGGCTTCTTCAGCCCCGCGGCCGCGAAGATGTCGATCACGCCCTCGGGCGCCACGGCCTTGGAAACGATCTGCCGGATCGCGTGGTCGATCTCGTCGGGGCTCTTGCGTCCTTCCCCCGGCCGCTTCATCAGCACCGATTGCACCGCCTGGAAGAAGCCGACATCGTCCCGGATCGCCAGCGCCTTTTCGTGCGGGACCGCCAGGGCAAACGCCTTGGAGAGCTCGGACACCGCCTTGTTCAGCCGGTTCTTCCCATCCGCCTGCGCCAGCACGTGCTCCTGCGCCCCCGGGAGGATGGACAGACGCTCGGTGGGCCGGCTGCTCCCCCACGCGCTCCAGTCGAAGCCGTGGAAGATGCCGCGGACGATGTCGTACTTCTCCAGCATCAACGCGACCGCCTGCTCCTGGTCGATCGCGGTCTGCCCCTTGCCGCCGCTCTGGGTGTAGGTCGCCAGCGCCTGCTTGAGCTGGTCCGCCAGCCCGAGGTAATCGACCACGAGCCCGCCGGGCTTGTCCTTGAACACCCGGTTGACGCGCGCGATCGCCTGCATCAGCCCGTGGCCGCGCATCGGCTTATCGACGTACATCGTGTGCAGACACGGGGCGTCGAACCCCGTGAGCCACATGTCGCGGACGATCACGATTTTGAACCGGTCGCTGGGATCCTTGAACCGCTTCGCCAGCTCTTCCCGTCTGGCCTTGCTCCGGATGTGCGGCTGCCACTCGGCCGGGTCGTCTGCCGACCCGGTCATGACGATCTTCATCACGCCCTGCGCGTCGTCGTCGTCGTCGTCGTCGTCGTCGCTGTGCCACTCGGGCCGGATTTTGCGGATCTCCTGGTACAGCTCGACGCAGATGCGGCGGCTCATGCAGACGATCATCGCCTTGCCGTCGATGGCTTCGAGCCGCTTCTCGAAGTGCTCGACGATGTCGCGCGCCACCAGCTCGAGCCGCTTGTCCGAGCCGACCACCGCCTCGAGCTGGGCCCACTTGGTCTTGAGCTTCTCCTTGCGCTCGACCTCCTCGCCCTCGGTGGCCTCCTCGAAGTCCGGGTCGATCTTCGGCCGTTCACTCTCGTCGAGCGTGAGCTTCGCGAGCCGGCTCTCGTAGTAGATCGGCACCGTCGCGCCGTCCTGCACGGCGCGCTGGATGTCGTAGACGCTGATGTAGTCGCCGAACACGGCGCGCGTGTTGGCGTCCTGCAGCTCGATCGGCGTGCCAGTGAAGCCGATGAAGGAGGCATGCGGCAGGGCGTCGCGCATGTGGCGCGCGTAACCGTCGATGAAGTCGTACTGGCTGCGGTGCGCCTCGTTGACCATCACGATCGTTGAAGCAAGGTGACCAAACTCTTTGCTCCACGCTTGTCGAAGTCACCCTGATTGATCCGCACATACCTCCAAACGGCGCCGGTGGCCACGCTGATGCGCTCGCACCAGGTCTTGAGCGCCTCGTCCTTCGCCGTCGTGCCCTCCCAAACCCGCCCTTTGGTCTCGATGATCCAGTTGACCTCGCCGTCGTTCGTCTCTTGCACGACGACCCAGTCCGGGTGATAGAAGCCAATGGCGCCGCTCGGCTTGAGATAGTCCACGCGGAACTGGCTGCCGGAATCGCCCTGCTCGGTGGTGCCGAGCGAGGCGAAGCGCAGCACGTCGGGCGCCTTGTCCAGAAATTCGGCGAAGCGCCGCTCGAAGTCGTTGTAGGTGGCGACGTAGTTGAAGACAGTCTTCCTCGCTTCGAGGGGAGGAAGATTGCGTCGCCAACTGAACGGCTTCGTCTCCGAGAGCCGGAAGTCCGCCTTGTCGAACTCGATGGAACGCCGCTCGACCGTCAGCTCGGCGATCTTCCGCGCCAGGTACTTGGCGATGCCTTCCTGCAGTTCCAGCCGGGCGAGGTGCGAACGGAGTGCCTCCTTTTCGAGATCGACCGACTCGCCGAAGCAGCGGGACGCGACGTAATCCCGCACGGACGGATACAGCTCGGCGAAGCGGTTGGGCAGCTTGGCGCGATCGATGACCTTGTTCGTGATACTGGCGAGAAGCTCCTGGGCAGCCGGGATTTCCCCGGCAGTGATGTCCGCCTGGTGCACTTCCGTCTCCGTGTGTGCGAACTCGAGCCTGAGCTTCACGCGGAACGGCTCGGCCAGTTCCTGCTGGTCGTAGATCGCCTCCAAAGTAGCCACGTCGAGATCCGCGAGCTTGCGGATGTCGTGCGCGAGGCTCGGCTTGGTGATGGGAATCGCGATGTCGTACTTCAGCCGCTCCTGCACCGGCGCGATGATGATGGGCGGCGGAGGGTCGGTCTTGGTGCTGCCGACTCCCACGCCTTCCGCTTCGAGCTGAGTCCGCAGGACGTTGAGCAGGTTGCGGGTGCCGAGCACCTCCAGCGTCTGCGTGCGGTCGGGGCTCACTTGAGTCATCAGACGCAGCCCGCGGCCGATCACCTGCTCGGGCAGGATCTCCGCCTTCGCCGTGAACGGGCGCAGTCCGAGGACGACGGTCACGTTCCGCACGTCCCAGCCTTCGCGCAGCATCATCACGCTGACGATCGCCTTGACCTTGCTTTCCGCCTTGTCGATGTCGCGTGCCGCTTCGCGGGCGACGTCGAGGTCCTTCTTTGTGACCTCGCCGGCGGTGTCGGTGTGGATGACCAGCACCTCCGATTCCTTGAAACCGAACTCCTTGGTCTTCCAGAGGTATTCGCCGATCGCGTCGGCGTAGACGTTCTTCTCGGCCATAATGAACAGCACCGGTCGCGTGCCGAGCTGTTTGTAGACCTTGTGGTGCTCCTTCCAGCGTTGCACCGCCGCGCGCAGCCAGTAGCCGTACTTCTCGCCGATGTTGTCTTTGGTCACGCCGTCGGGGTCGTCCTTGGGCTGCTTCGGGTCGTCCTCCTTGGTGACGATGAGTGGGGCCTTGACGATGCGATCCTCCACGGCCTGGGCGAGCGGGTAGTCGCAGACCGTCCAGGGGAAGTACATCCCATTCTGGTCTTTGGGCGTGGCTGAGAAGTCGAGCCACAGCGCGAGGCCCTGCGGCAGCGCGCGGTGGATCGCCAGCAGCGACTGACTCCAGGCGAGGTCCTCGTCGTGGACGTGGTGGGCCTCGTCGTTGAGCACTACGAGGTCCTTCAGCGACTTCACGCGCTCAAGCATCGAGCGCTGACCGGAGGCGGCGAGATCCTTAGCGGGCTTCTTGCCGAGCAGCGCCTCGATGGCATTGGCAGGCGTCCACTCCTCGTCGCGCGACTCGTAGAGCTGGTGAATGTTGGTGAGGAAGAGGTTGCCCGACGGATCCGGCTCCGCGGCCTCGCCGCGCAGGATCACCTTCTGACTGAACGTGCCGCGCCACTCCGGCGGAATCAGCGGCAGCTCGTAAAAGATTCGGTTGGCGGCGAAGTCCTTCTCCAGTCGCTGGTAGACGATGACGTTGGGTGCGACGATCAGGAAGTTGGTGGACAAGTCCGACCCAGGAACGCGCTGCTTGTGGAAGCGGCTCCAGACGATGGCCATCGCCATCACCCAGGTCTTACCCGAGCCGGTGGCCAACTTGAACGCAAAGCGGCGCAGGTCCTCCGGCGGCAGGTCCTGCACCCCCTCGGCGTCCAGCTCCGGCACGTACCGGCGAAGCTGGCGGCGGCCGTCCATC
>CALALQ010000507.1 GCA_937925595.1 uncultured Demequina sp.
AGCGGCCCACGGCCCGGGTCGAGGTCGCCGGCCCCGCGCCGATGCCGCCGCTCGCGCCGGTCGATCCCGACAAGCTCGCCCGCACGAAGGTGCTCGCGTTCTACCTGCCGCAGTACCACCCCATCCCGGAGAACGACGCCTGGTGGGGCAAGGGCTTCACGGAATGGTCCAACGTGGCCCGGGCACGACCGATGTTCCCCGGGCACGCCCAGCCGATGCTGCCGGGCGACCTGGGGTTCTACGACCTGCGTCTGCCGGAGGTCCGCGATCGCCAGGCGGAGCTCGCGCGGGCGGCGGGCATCCACGGCTTTTGCTACTACCACTACTGGTTCAACGGCCGGCGCGTGCTGGAGCGCCCGCTGAACGAGGTGCTCGCGTCGGGTTCGCCGAAGTTCCCCTTCTGCGTGTGCTGGGCGAACGAGAACTGGACGCGCCGATGGGACGGCCTCGAGCAGGAGGTCCTGCTGCGTCAGCAGCACACGCTCGCGTCCGACCGCCGGTTCATCCTCGACCTGATCCCGTGCATGGAGGACGAGCGATACGTGCGGGTCGACGGCCGGCCCGTGGTGCTCGTGTACCGCGCCGACCTCATGGTCGATGCGGCGGACACCGCGGCGGTCTGGCGTGACGAGTGCCTCCGCGCCGGCCTGGGCGAGATCCACCTGTGCGCGGTGCAGTTCCGCACGGCCGACCCCCGCCCGCTCGGGTTCGACGCGGCGGTCGAGTTCCCCCCCCACCACTTCCCCGCCCCGGAGATCACCGCGAAAGTCCCGGACCTCGACCCGGCGTTCCGCGGCGTGATCCACGACTACGCGGCCGGCGTCCGCGCGGTGATCGACAAGCCCCGCCGGCCCGGCTACCGCCTGTACCGCGGCGTGATGCCATCCTGGGACAACACCGCACGCCGGATGGAAAACGCCATCGTCTACCGGGGCGCGACGCCCGAGCTGTACGAGGCCTGGCTACGCAGCGCGGTCAACCAGCCCCAGCCCGAGGGCGGGCCCGCCGAGAATCTGGTCTTTATCAACGCCTGGAACGAGTGGGCGGAGGGGACCGTCCTCGAACCCCGACGCGACCTCGGCGACGCGTACCTCCGCGCGACCGCCCGGGTGCTGCTCCCGCACGAGCCCGTCGCGTCTGACGGGGCCCAGCAGGCCAGCCCGGATTCCGTGCCCCCGTCCGCGCCCGTTTCGGACGTCTCACCGCAGCCGGAACAACGGACCATCGAGGACCGGATCAAACGCGTCGTGCGCACCACGCCGGCGCTCAACACCTTCCTGAACCGGCACCCGGGGATCAAGAACAAGGCCGCGGGGGTGGTGCGGAAGATGGCATCGTCCGCCTCCGCATCTCCCGCCCCGCCCGAACCCGAAGCACCCGTCGTTGTCCGCGGCAACCGCGACCTGTGGCACGCGGGGAGCAAGGAGCGGGTGGCCCCGGACGCGACGCCGATCCTCATCGTCTCCCACGACGCGTGCCTCGCCGGGGCGCAGATCGTGGCGCTCGAACTCCTCCGCCATTTCGCGCAGGACCCATCGGTCCGCGTGTACCACCTACTCTGCGGCTCGGGACGGCTCGAGCCCGAGTTCCGACCGCTCGCCACAACGCTGTGCCTCGACGACCTGACCCGCCGCGGGCTGTCACGCGCGAAGGCCATCGAGGCCGCGCTGGACGCCATGCCGCCGGTCGAGGCCGCGATCTGCAACACCGCCGCGGTTCCCGACGCCGTGGCCGCGTGCGCTCGTCGCGGGATGCGCACCGTCGCCTACCTCCACGAGCTCCCGACCACAATCGATGCGATGCTCGGCGGCGAGAAGACCATGCGCACGATCGACCGTGCCGCGGACCGTATCGTGGTGGTGTCCGAGTTCGTCCGCGATAGGCTGTGCGAGCGGTACGGCCTGCCGCCGGAACGCCCCGAAGTCGTCCATATGGGCGTGTTCCCTTCCAAATCCGGCGTCGTGGATCGCGACACCGCGCGTCGCAAGGTCGCGGCCGAGCTAGGCGTTGATCCCGCCACGCCGCTCGTGCTCGGCTGCGGGACGATCCACCCCCGCAAGGGGACGGACCTGTGGGTCCGTGCCGCTGCCCGGACTCTTCGGGTAGCCCGTGAAGCTGCGAAACCCCTCCCGATATTCTTCTGGGTCGGCTGGGACCAGACGGGCCCGGAAGCCCGTGCCTGGTGCGAGCACGACGCCTGTGCCGCCGGCATCTCCGAGCACGTCCGCTTCATCGGTGTGCGTGAGGACACGCGGCCGTACTTCGCCGCGGCCGACGTGCTTGCTCTCTCGTCCCGGGAGGACCCGTTCCCCCTGGTGAACGTCGAGGCGCTCGCGTCGGGCACCCCTGTTGTCGCCTTCGCCGGCGCCGGCGGCGCCCCGGAAGCGATCCTCGACCCGGAGGGTGACGCGGGCGTCGTCGTCCGCTACGCCGACGCCGATGCCATGGGCGAGGCCATCGCCGGTCTCCTGGCCGATCCGGCCTTACGGCAGGAAGCCGGGCGCCACGCCCTCCGCATCGCCCGCGACCGGCTGTCGTGGGACCGGTACGTCGGCTCGCTGACCACGGCCCTGCTGCCACACGCGCCCCTGTCCCACACGGCGGGAGTCTGACCGTGCGGGTCGGTGTGGTCATCCCGTCGTACAACCACGCCCGCTTCGTGGGCGAGGCGGTCCGCTCGGTGCTGGGACAGACCATCGACGGCGTGGAGCTGGTGGTCGTCGACGACGGCTCGAAGGACGGATCGGCCGACGTCGTCCGCGACGCAATAGCCGGGTTCCCGGGCCGATCGGCCACGCTGATCGAGCAGGAGAACCGGGGCGCCCACGCGGCCATCATGCGGGGCATCGAGTCTCTCGATACGCCGGTCGTTGCGGTGCTCAACTCGGACGACCTCTACGAAATTGACCGCTTCGAGCGGGTCCTGCCCGCCCTCGACGGTGACCTGGCGATCGCCTTCACCGGCCTGCGCATCATCGACGAACGCGGCGACGAACTGCCCCCCCATCACCACTGGCCCCGGTGGTACGCCACTGCGCTGACCGCCGCGGAGACCGAACCGACCATCGGCTTCGCCCTGCTGGTCCACAACTTCTCGGTCACCAGCGGCAACTTCGTCTTCACCCGGGCTCTCTACGACCGCCTCGGCGGGTTCGGCGACCAGAAGTTCGCCCACGATTGGGATTTCCTGATCCGCTCGGTCGCCCTGACCGAGCCGGTCTTCATCCCCGACCGCCTGATGCGCTACCGGGTCCACGGGTCGAACACGACCGAGTCGGTGCGGGGGTTGATGAAGAAGGAATGCGCGGCGGGGATGGACCGCTACCGGTCGCTCCGCGCCGACAACCCGCGCGACAATCCAGCGGCTCCGTGCCCGGACAACTGGACTTCATACTGGCCCCGGTTCACCCGCGAACGCCGCGTCTTTTGGCGCCAATGAAGCCCACGCGCAGTCTTTGCGCAGTCCGACAATAAATCTGTGACAAGCCATTACCGGTGTATTACGATGAGCCTTGAAACCGGCTATCTTGGCGGCTCACTTCAGCCAAGGAGACACCATGAGCCTGACCATCGCCACCGCCGCCGCCCTCCTCGCCCTGCAGCACGCGCCCGATCAGGGCCGGACGGGCGTCGCTTCCAGAGACCCGCTGGAAGGCGGCTGGATGGGCCGATCCGCCAACTGGGTCGAGAACGCCGCACTCAATCGCCTTTATCACAACGAGGGCAGCGGCTTGCGCAAGGTGATGATTAACACCTCAACGCCGCACGACGGCAACACCTACTTTACCGTGAGCGCGAACGTAACCGCACCGAACAGCTTTGTGGGGCTTGGCATCAACTCGCCCAACACCACCGCGTATCCCTACATTTCATATCGATCCGGGCCAGACCCGACCTACCCCGGAGCTTCCCACTGGTTCGACCCGCACCAGGTTAAGTGGGTTCTCAACGTCAACGGAACCTCCGTCTTGCATGCGTACAGCACCGGCGACGCCAAGTTTCTCGGCGCAGTCACCGCCGACTCGTATTCACTCAACACACCGAGAGGCGAGTTCGTCGGCACCACCTGGCTGGACGGTCCGTTCGAGCTGACGAGCGGCGAGGAAGTCTACCGCATCCATTTGAAGGACGGGTCGGAGATCATCCAGTTCCAAGCGCGGATCCAGGATCTCAACCCGTCCGCGAACGTGACGGTTGCGCTGATGCGGACGGATTTTAACGCCACGAGTCTTACTTCCATCATGATGGTCACTTCGAGCGGCTCCTCCTCGACGGAGTACTACTCAACGAACACGCTCGTCACGCCAGGCACGCAGTTCGTCGACAACGCCAGCTATGTGTACTATGTTTACATCCCGCCCGTGCCAAACACCGCCTTCGTCTCGGCACGCACACAGATCCGAGTGAGCGATCTGTAAATCGCCCGATGCCACGAATCAGGTGATCCGCCCGCCAGCCGGGATCCGGCTGGCTTTTTTGTCGAATCCGAACGTCGTTGCGTATCGGCTGCAATAGATCTGATCGAGAAGCCGGTCGGGAATTTCAATGCAGCTTTTCACGACCGTGAGCAGCTCGCTATACGGCTTCCGGGAAGAGACGTTCGCGGGTCGCAAGGTCAGGCGGGGAACGCCCAGAAAGTCGGCAAGCTCCCCTTCGAGTTCGCCCAGTCGATCCTGGCGGTAAATGAACACTTTGACGTCGCCCGCAATGCCGCGAAGACAACCCCGCTCGACGTCGAACCGATGTGCGTAGACGTCGAACCCGGCAAAGAACCGGTGCTCGAACCATGCGCAAATGTACCAGATGTCGCTCACCATGCGCGACGCCAGCCGCCTCGCTGCTTCCCGCGTGTCACCGAAGGCATTTTCGGCATCCCCGCGCGACTCCGCCTCTTGAAAGTAGCCAGAAACCACCCGCTCCACCGGGTCACGCACGCCACACACGATCCGCTTCGGTCCGGCGCCATGATGATGGAGCAATCGGGCGTAATGCACACCAACGGTCGGCATGCTCCGGTGCCAGGCGTCCACATAGTGAAGGTGAACGCCGTGTTGCCCGTGCTGCTCTTTCAGCGCACGGGCGATCGACATGGAACCCACCTTGCCCATCTGCCATAGATGGACAGGGCAGTTGGCAAAGAACTCCGTCAGGTCGTTCGGGAACCGGTCCTCGTAGCGCCCGACGTAGCCGTAGTGGGCTCGGAGACCCGGTTCGTCGAGCGAGGCGAGCCCGTGCCGGCCCGCGTAGAACCGCGGATCGACGCACGCCCAGATCGCCGCCGAATATGGGCGCCTTTCCGCGTATCCGCGCCCAAGGAAGTGCTCCATCGCCCGCGACTCGCTGACCACGCCCTGCAGGTCGGGGTTGAGCCGGAGATAGTCCGCGGGGACAAAGCTCTCCATCAACTCGGCGAATCGCGGGTGCTCCTCCGCCCTGCCGTCCAACGCCGGGATCGGATCGCGCCGCTGGGTGCTCTGCCACTCCGATGGC
>CALALQ010000508.1 GCA_937925595.1 uncultured Demequina sp.
CCGACGATATAACGCCCGAACGCGTGTGCCGACGAGCCCGCCCGCGACGCGGGGGCTGCGCGTGTCCCCGGACACCGCGATCGGCACGTCGAACGCTCCGGACCGTCGTCTTCGGACCGACCGAGCGCGCGAGTGAATTCCTGCGTCGCAAGAGCGAAACCGGCGGCCATCCCCGGCTGCCACCGCCCGGACCGCCGCTACTTTCGACGCGTGAACCCCTTCGATCTCACCTGGGGATCGGTCGCCGACTGGGTCGCCGCGGTGGCGGCTGCCCTCGGCGCCGGTCTCAGCATCGCCGCTCTTCGCCACGCGCTCGCCGCGAACAACACCGCCGAGCAGACGCGATTGGACGCCCAGCGAACCGCCGCCGCGACGGACGCGCGCGAGCGCGCGCGTGATGCCACGGACCGCGATCGTGAACGGCGCACCCTCGCCGGGAGCGTGGCCGCGTGGTGGGCCGCAGATCGAGAGGAGGCCGGCCGTCGCTACGTCGTCGTCGTCTCGAACCAGAGCCCGACCTCCGCCGTCTTCTCCGACGTGGATGTGACGGTTTCAGGATGGCGGGGAGCGACGCACCTCATCCACATGAACATCCTCCCGCCGGGGAAGTTCTTCGTGGAGCAGGGAATGGAAGCCGGGCAGCCACGGTGGAAACGCATCCCCCTCCCCGTCTTGCCCGAGGACGTCCTCGATCCCTTCACCGTGGCATCCGATCGGTCGATCGTGCAGGTGGAGTACACCGACGGGCTCGGGACCCGGTGGCGCTGGACGCCGCGCGGGGGTCTGACGGAGGTCGAGCGGGTCGACGCACCCGTCCCCTGAGCGAGGCACCCGGTCGACACCTGGCGAGGGGCTTCGAACCCACCGGGCCCGTCGACGTCGGCCGCATCGGCCGACCGTGCGATCGCTTACGCGGCGTTCAACGGAGTGATCGACGCGATCTGGGCGCCGGCGATGTCCTCAGCCAGTTCGAGCTCGTACCGCGTCTGCAGGTTCAGCCAGAACTGCGGGTCCGTTCCGAAAGAGCGACCGAGGAGCAATGCCCTATCGGCGCTGATCGCTCGCTTGCCGTGGACGACCTCGTTGGCCCTTTTCACCTCGCGAGCGTCACTGAATCGGCGGGGTCTTGAGCGCCTCGACGATAACTCGCGGGTCGACGTCTAGGTTGCCCGCCGCAACCGAGCGTCGCCGCCGCTTACCGGCATCCCGTCGGGTGAACTCGATGCGCACCGCACTCGGACCGGTGGCGGGGACTATCTCGGCGGTGGTGCCCTCCCTCGGCCACTCCTCGGCACGAACCCGAGGCGCCAGCGCCGACGGCCTTTCGATGGCGGGGAAGAGGACGGCCGCAGGCGTGATTGTGACGGCGACCTCCGGCATGCGCACCTGACGTCGCAGCTGTCGCATCCCGAACACGACGATGGCGATCGGGGCCACAAGCAGCACGGCCAGGGCGAGGAAGTAGGCCGCGTCGACACCCGTGTCGATCGCCAAAGCAACGAACGGCAACAGCACGATCACTCCGAGAAACGCCCCAAGAACGAGAAGCAAAGTTCCCTGGGTGCGAACGAGGCGTCGGAGCGTCCGCTCATGAGCTGCACGGCTGACCTCGTCGTACCGCGCAATCACCATCGCCTGGGATGTCATCGACCGCTTTCCGTCTGACGATCGGGGCCATCGCTGGAGTGATGAACGTAGGACCAGCCGCCGAGTTCATCCTCCCGGACAGCTTGATTGGTGAGAACCGCGCGCCGCATGACGTCCGCTACATCGGAAGCAATTTCGTCCTCGGACCGGCGCACCATCCGTTGTTGTACCTGTTCCGCGGTCTCATCTATCGTTCGACGCTGCTCGCGGTCGAGCCCGGGCGGGTCCGCCAGACGCCGCATCTGAGCGCCGAAAGCACCGCACCATTTTGGGTCCTGAAGCAGTGCGCGCAACGGTCTTTCACCGTTCGCGACGAGCCGAAGTCTACTGGCATAGGCCTCATCGTCAGTCGCGTTGGCGAGCGCGAGGAGCCTCGTCTGGAGATTCCGGGCGAAGTCATCACCCGTGGCACGCAGCAGGGCAGCAGATACGTCAGGTAGATCCACGTTAGGCCTCCGGTAATGGAACAAAGTTGAGGTTTGTGGTCGAGGATCCGAGGGCTGCTCCCGCCGCTATGGTCGTCGAGAGTGCAGTCATCATCACACTCCACGAGGACGAGAATGCCTGTACCGCGGCGACCACAGCCGACACAACGGCGGCTGGCGCCAGAGCGCCGAGTGTCAAGACCGCGCCGAAGGCCCCGGTGACCGATGAGACGCCCATCGCGGCCGCGATGATCGCATCGACGAGAGCGTCCAACGCGGATAGCATCGCCGAGCATGCCCCATACGCGGCCCACGCAGCGTCCGTGTACTTCGTCTCGAGGTCACCATACACATCTGGCTGCGCGGCCAAAGCCGCTACGAGTTCCGCGAAGTACTCGCCCGCGCGATCGGCGCCCTCCCCGCTCGTCCAGGCCCCGAAGACGTCGATAGCAACGTTCTGAAGGGCTGCGGCGAGCTGTCCGAAGAACTCCCCGATATGGCCGAAGGCGCTGCCCGCGAGCGCGACCTTGTCCCAATCGCCGCCAATTTTCTGGGCGAGGAACTCGAAGACATCCTGCCCGCCCGTCCAGCCCGGTCGAAAGAGTTGAATGACGAGGTTGACGAGTTCGCGCGCCCAGTTGGACAACGAAAGGTAGTCCGGCCAGTTGATGACGTCCCACATGACCTGGAAGGTCGGGTCGGCTAAAGATGACTCTGGGGTAATGAGAGCCCCGACAGGGGAAGGATAATCGAGACTCCGACGAGCAGTGTCCGCGTCGATCGGCACCGCCGCCGAACTAGGGTCCAAGTCGGCGAAGAGGTCGCGAACGCTGACCTGAGCGCTGTATTCGTTGTCATCAAAGCGTTGCGCGACATCTTCCAACGCGCCCCACGTCGCCACCATCAGCGCCTTCGAACGGAGGAGCCCGGACTCAACATTCGACGCGAAAGAACGGTGCTCCGCCAGCAGCCACTCCATCAACGCACCGCCCACCCACGACTGTGCCTTATCGATATGGGTGTCGAAGTAATCGAGCGCACGGTTTACATCGGAGGCCAGCTGTTGAGAGGCCTCGCCGCCGCCTCGAACGACAGAAGTGTCTACCTCGATGGCCATGCGCTTCTCACCTCGCCCCCGGAAAGTGTTGTCAGCCTACCGCCACCGGTCGCGACGTTTTCCAGGGCGTGAGTCCGCCTCACGCTCAGTTGTTGAAACGGAACTCCACCACGTCGCCGTCCTGCATGACGTAGTCCTTGCCCTCGAGGCGGGCCTTGCCCTTCGCGCGGGCCTCGGCGACCGAGCCGAGCTCGACCAGGTCGGCGAACGAGATGACCTCGGCCTTGATGAAGCCCTTCTCGAAGTCGGTGTGGATGACACCGGCCGCCTGCGGGGCCTTCGCGCCCTGCGGGATCGTCCACGCGCGGGCCTCCTTGGGGCCGGCCGTGAGGTAGGTCTGCAGGCCGAGCGTGTCGAAGCCGATGCGGGCGAGCTGGTCGAGGCCCGACTCGTCCTGACCGGTGGAGGCCAGCAGCTCGGCGGCGTCCTCGGGGTCGAGGTCGATCAGCTCGGACTCGATCTTGGCATCCAGGAAGACGGCCTTCGCGGGGGCGACCAGGGCTGCGAGCTCATTCTTCTTGGCCTGATCCGTGAGCACGGCCTCGTCGACGTTGAAGACGAAGATGAAGGGCTTCGCGGTCAGCAGGCCCTGCTCGCGGATCGGCGAGAGGTCGAGACCGGATGCCGAGAGCAGCACGCCGCGCTGCAGCGCGTCCTGGGCCGCCTTCGCGGCGTCGAGCACCGAGGGGTCGAGCTTCTTGCCCTTGACCTCCTTCTCGTACCGGGTGATCGCCTTCTCGAGGGTCTGGAGGTCGGCGAGCTGGAGCTCGGCGTTGATCGTCTCCATGTCGCTCGCGGGGTTGACCGCTCCGTCGACGTGGACCACGTCGTCGTCGGCGAATCCGCGGACGACCTGGGCGATGGCATCCGCTTCCCGGATGTTCGCGAGGAACTGGTTGCCGAGGCCCTCGCCCTCGCTCGCCCCGCGGACGATGCCGGCGATGTCGACGAACGACACCGCGGCGGGCACGAGCCGCTCGCTCTGGAACACGTCGGCGAGCTGCTGCAGGCGCGCATCGGGAAGGTTCACGACCCCGACGTTGGGCTCGATCGTGGCGAACGGGTAGTTCGCGGCGAGCACCGAGTTCTTGGTCAGGGCGTTGAAGAGGGTGGACTTTCCCACGTTGGGAAGGCCGACGATTCCGATGGTAAGAGCCACGGGAGTCCAGGTTACCCGGCTCGGGCCGCGCCCACCTGCGTCAGGGCCTGCGCGCGCGGAACGCGTGGGTGACGTACGGCAACGCCACGGTGCCCCCGTCGGCCAGTCCGGGGACGGATGCCACGACCTCGTCGACGGCCGCGTCGATGCGCTCGCGCGTCGAGGGGTCGGCCGTGATGATGTCGCTGCGCGACGACACCAGCTCGCGCAGGACGGGGAGGGTGAGGTGGCGCTCCCACCTCCATTCGCGGTGCTCGAGCGGCCCGAACGGCTCGGCGACGCGCGGACCGGTGGTGGCGAGCAGCACCTCGGCGTTCGATCCGCCCATCGCCGCGGTGAGCCGTCGGACCCAGTCGACGGCGTCGTCGCGGATGTTCCAGATCAGGCCCAGCGAACCGCCGCTGCGCAGCACGCGGCCGACTTCGCGCGAGGCCGCCTCGACATCGACCCAGTGCCAGGCCTGCCCCAGGACGACCGCGTCGAGACCGGCGTCGGGCAGCGGCAGATGCTCGGCGGTTCCCGCGAACGTGGGCACGCCGCGCACCGCCTCTCGCAGGGCGGCGAGCATGTCGGCATCCGGATCCACGGCCACCACGTCGGCGCCGAGCTCGACGACCGTGCGCGTGAGCTTGCCCGTTCCCGCCCCCACGTCGGCCACGCGCAGGGCGCGCCCCTCTTCGCGGACGGGCTCCAGGAGCCAGGCCACGGCGTCGGCCGGGTACCCCGGACGCCCCGATTCGTAGGCGGATGCCGCCTGCCCGAACGATGTCGACTTCTCACTGCGCGCCATGCCCCCGACCCTACGCCGCCCCTCCGACACCGCAGCAGGCCGATCGGGCCCGCCGTCGGTGGCGTTTCCCACGGCGCGGGAGCCGTCGCGCGGAGTCGGTGCTCGATCCATCGATGCCGGAGGCCGAACGCCGGCGTGTCGCGGACGAACTCCGCGCGACGGTGCGCGCCGCCCCCATCCGCCGGGGAGGGCGGACCCCGGCGCGCCTCCCGGGCGATGCCCGCTTTGCGGCGCAGGGTGAAGACGTGGCACTGGATTTCACCGCGATCGACTTCGAGACGGCGAACTCCAGTGGTGCTTCCGCGTGTGCAGTCGGGCTGGCGCGCGTGCGAGGCGGTCGGGTCGTCGCGACCG
>CALALQ010000509.1 GCA_937925595.1 uncultured Demequina sp.
AGGGGTCGCAGGTTCAAATCCTGTCATCCCGACGGTGGGGTCGTCCTGATTACTGTCCAGAGAACAGTGATCGGGACGGCCCATTTTTCGTAGCAGGTCCGTTGGATCCCGTATCCAGAGGCTGAGTAGCCGCCTCTCCACGCTGACAACGGTCGTCGCGGCGCCGTTCACCGTGCGCACTGCCTGCCGTGACAACACGAATAGCCCCTTCGCCGTGCGGCGGGGGCTGGAATCGCTTGTGTGAAGTTCGGGTGCGCGCGAGCGCTACACGCGCGTTGAGAGCGCGCCGTTCAGCGCCTTGCTTCGAGATGCGGCCGACTTGCTCTTCGCCGCGCGCCTGTTCTCGATGTACTCCGGTGGCAGTTTTCCGTGCGGGACGTTGCCTGTGTAGGAGTTGTACCACTTGCTGTCGCGCAGGCGAGGCCGCGCGGTCGGCATGTGCGCCTGGGATCCGAGGTCTGCCTCTCCCACCAGCTCATCGTGGAGGAACGCGGCGATCTTCGCGATGTTCCACGCGGCGATGAACACCGCGGCGAAGAACCCAGCCGCGGCGAATCCACGAGCCTGTCGGCGAGCCGAGTCCTCGAAGTCGGAGATGTTGCTGCTCTTGACCTGCTTGTTGGTGGATTCGATACTCTCGCGTGCGTGAATGTGGAAACGGCGCCATTCCGGGCTGCCGTGCTCGAAGGCCTGGACGTCACGGATGTACTCGTCACGCTTCATCGTGATCGCGTGCTGCCGGCAGATCGCGGGCAAGAAGTCGGGCGGGTTCTCGACGTGGGGCCGGGAGTCGTCCGGCTTCGCGTCCGCGATCATCTTCGCGATCGGGCAGGACACGGTCGGTGAGAGACCGAGCGCAGGGCAAGCCATGCGCACGGTTCCGTCGGGCTTCGGACGCTTCTTCGCGCGAAGTTGATACGCGCGCCTCTCCAACCGACGCGCCTCGAATGTGGCTTCGTCGATGTCGCCGCGATGGAGGTCGCGCGCCGCTGTGAGCAGCGGCTTCGGTGTTGAGGGGCAGTACATGCCACCATCCGTGAGGACCACGCCCTTCTCGTTCGGCCGTGTGTTCCCGAGGCGGTCGGCCCGGTAGTCGGTCGACGGGGTGTAGCCGAGTTCGAAGGCCGGTTCATGCAGCCGCTCAGGAAGCGCATTGGCGAAGTACGCCTTGTCCGCGTCGACGACACCCGGGACATTCGAATCATTCCCGAGCGCGGCCCTCATCAGGTTGACGGCTTCCTCGGAGACTCCGACGTTCGGCATGCTGATGCTGGCCGCGGCGATAATGCGCGGAAATGCAGATTTGCGTGGCATGTCCGCGTTCACCCGTGATGCGAGGTTGAGAACCCATCCCCAGGCAAGCTCAGCGGCGCCGCCCGGGTTGTCGGGCGAGGTCACGTCGGCGACTCCTGGACGGAGATCGGGTCGCTCACCGGTCCGTGGGTACCAGCCGACGAAAACGTCCGAGGGCCCAGGCGTCAGGGCACGGTTCTCCTGAAGGGCGCGGAGTTCTTTCGCAACATCGGCATCGAGGCGCTTGCGAGAGAAGCCGCGCTTGGTCGGCGCCTCCACGTACGTCTGGTCGATGGTCAAGTCCATGCGCTTGCCGGCGCGACGGATCCGGCGCGGCTGCTCCATGTACGTCATCCGGATCATCCGGCGCATGAACTCGTCAAGGCGGGCCTTCCTTATCGCCTCGAGCTCCGTGTCGTGGGCGAGAAGCGTGTCCCTGACCTCGACCATCGTCATCGCTTCGTAGCGGCGCGCCGGGAACGGGTCCATGACGTCGAGCACCTGCCGCCGGAGCGCGCTTCGCAGGTTCTCCTCCCACCGGACTGCCCCCTGGTAGAGAGTGGTGAACGCGTGCGGTTCCGGAATGTCCAGTAATTCCCGCATGGCAGGCGAGATGCGGTGGTGCAGGAGTCGAGCGGCCTTGCGGATCTCGAGGGGCGAATCTTCCAGCGCGAGAAGAAAGAACGCGGTGATCACGGCCTTCGCCGTAAAGAAGGAAGGCCGACCACCGAGGGCGGGGTTGTATCCGTCCTCCCGCCGGCACTCCTCGAGGAACTCGACGACGCGCGCGGCTTCGATGCGGCGAATGGCGGTGCGGACGACCCGGTCGTCGATGTGGCCCTCTTGGCGTCCGCGCGTGCTGACCTCGTCGGAGGTGATGCCGCCGAAGTCGATTTCGTCCAGGGTGATGCCGCCGAGGTCCTGCCCGCGCTGCTCGTGGTCCGCGGCGTTCGGGGCGTCCGGCGAAGCGGCGTAGTCGTCCGCTGGTCCGTTCGTGATGTTACTCACCGCGTGCCGCCGATCGCGGCGATGCGCGCGAAGTAGTCTTCCGCGCGTGCAGCTCGAAGGTACGGCTCGTAGGAGTCGAAGTTGTGGGCGGCCGGGTAGCCGCACACCTGGTTGACGACCTTCTCTGGAATGCCGGCTTCGAGCAGGGATACGACGTACCCGCGTCGTAGCGTGCTTACGGTGGGCCGAAGTGAACCTGCGTTCTCCGTAAGGAAGCGTTGCACGAGCTGTGCCGGGTTCTCGGGCCACCTGTACCCCGTGATCACGGGGCCCTCAGTGCGACCTTCCAGGGCGGCGCCGAGCAGGCGGATCCAGACGTTCCGCACCGGCACCCGTCGAGCACGGTTGCCCCGCACGGAGATCAGCATGAGGCCCTCGTCGGTGCGCTCGATGTCCTCGACCTGAAGACCAGTGATCTCGTGAGTTCGCAGGCCTGCTCCTGCTGCGAGTGCAACGAGCGCACAAGCGTTGCGTTGCTTGACCTCGGTGGGCAGTGTGCTCGCCCAGCTCACGATCCGCGCGATCTCGTCGTCGGTGAAGATCCGACCGTTGCCCTTCCCGAAAGGGGCCGGCTCGCGAGACATGCGAACGCCAGCAAGCTGTTCCGCGATGGTCGCAAGCTGACGGCGAACGTCCCACTTCCGCGCTGGCGTTGTATCGACAAGGCCCTGCGCGACAAAGCGCTCGATGAGCGGCTCGGTGAAGTAGGCGGCGACCGTTGGAGCCTTACCGGTCCGTGCCCACACCCAGACGCTGAACTGGCCCACCATGTTGAGCAGTCGACGCGTCACGTCGGGTGTGCGCGGGTTCATTCGTGTCACCACGTCGACGACGAACGGTTGGACGGCCGCCCACTGCAGTGAGGTCGCGTGACGCGGGCGATATCGGATGATCCGCAGCCACGCTGCATCGGTGATCGTGCGGCACTGAGCACGGATCGCCTCGAGGTCGGAAGGAATGTCGTTGAATCGGCGGTTCACATTCAGCTCTATGCAAACCCAGGTCCAATCGGTTGCGACCATCCCGGCCAGAGCCCGAGTGACCCGCTGCCAGAGACTCACCGATTCGCCTCCGAGGGGAGGAAGACCGCAATCCGATCGAGTGCTGCGAGGGACGTGAGGCCCGAGAATTCGAGGAGTTTGGCCGGGGGCGTCTGGTCTCGCAGATGTCCCAAGAGCCAGGTCGTCCGCATGCGACTCGGTCGCACATCGAGACTCGTGCGGCTACGTGTGACGAAATCTGTCACCTGGCCGTCCGCTACGGACGCCCGCCCGGGGCGGAACAGCAGCGTGTCGCGGCGATGTTCCACCACGGACGCGAGTGTCCTCCCCCACTCGCGTCCCACCGGGACGTCACGTGACCGTGCACCGGTGACCTTGATCCATGTGACATCGTCACGCACGCGACAGTGCTCCCCCGTGACACTGAGGAGTTCACGAGTTGACAGCCCTGCACCAAGGCCGAGGGCCAGAAGCGCTAGAGCGTCATCACGGCGATGGCCGGTCGTCTGGGTGTCGGCCCAACTGTACAGAGCTGCGACCTCGGTCGAGCTGTATGGCTGAGTGGGGTCCCGGCGACCGATCGAACGACGACTCTCCACGGCCTCGGCGGGCGCAAGCTGCTCGAGAATCCGCCACAGTGCAGAGCGAATCGTTGCGCGGCTCGACCAGAGATGATGCGGCATGCCGGACGCAATGAATGCATTCACGTTCCGTGCGCGAAGGACGCGCTCGTCCGTGAGGTCGAGCGCTCGCGTCTGCCAGCACCACAGCAGAAACGGCGTCACCGCGGCGTAGATCGCGTCCTCGTCTTGACGCGTGCCATCCCGCAGCCGCGCGACGACGTCGCGGGCGTATGGCCCGATGACGCTCCAGTACGGAAGTGCACCGATGGGCATGTAGGCGCCTGCTTCACCGTGCTCCATCGATCACCTCCGCTCCAGTCCGGGATCGACCGTACGGAGCACGGCGCGTGCAGATCCACCGACTCAATGTCAAGAAGGAGGCGTTGCCGCGCACACCTTTCGTGCGCCCGATCCACGGGTGCAGGAAGGGAAGGATGACCGGGACTTACAGCGCACACCAGCTCGCCCTCCGAGCGTGGAACCTGCTGCGAACGCCTAACGCAGAGTCCGAGAAGTACTTCGCCGCCGAGCTCTCGGTGCTCGGCGGAGGCTCACCTTCGCCTCGCGCCGCAAACTGGGTCCGGCGCCTCCATGAATACGAGATGCACTGGGTGGCGGTGAGCCGGCCACCCCGCGAGAACACCCGCGCGCGCTCGACGCTCCCCGATGGAGAGAGACGCCTCGGCGAGTGGGCGCGCTACCAGCGTCGTTTCCGCGACAACCTCAGCGCTTATCAGGTAGCGCGCCTCACCGTCTCCCCCGGATTCGACTGGGATCCGCTCGAGGCCCTGTGGCTACGCCGGGTGACCGCGTGCGAGGAGCACTTGGCTCGAACACACGAGCTCCCTCGCCTGCGACAGGACGACCCGACCGAGTTCCAACTCGCCCGCTGGCTCGCGCGCGAGCTCAACGCAATGCGCCACCGCACGCTCCCCACAGATCGCGCCGCCCGACTCGATGATCTGTTGCGAGCGGCCCGCCGGGCGCGCGCGGCTGCGTGACTCGGCGCTTTCGCCGAGCTGTCGACACTAGGCGCCAAAGCGACCAGCGCGGGTCGAGGTGATCCCTAGAGTCGGGTTCCGACCTAGACGGAGCACCCTTCGGAGGACCATGGAAGCGCGCAACCCAGACGCTACCCACGCCATCGCGAACACTGAGGCGCCTCCGGACGGCGACTACTGATAGGTCCGATTGTTGATGAGTGCACTTTTCGCGCACGGTTTGTCGACGATATAGAGGTTCGCGCTCGGAGGGCATTGGCGGCCCCTGCCAGAGCGGGGTGGGTGAACATTCGGTGACGAAGCCGGCTTGGACTCGCGGATTGATTCGATAGATGTCAATATAGATGCATGTCGAATCAAGAGGTGGAACTGGTCATCGTCGGGTCAGGTCCCGCCGGATACACTGCGGCTGTCTACGCAGCACGTGCGGGTCTCGCGCCGGTCGTGATCGCCGGCTCGGTGACGGCGGGCGGTGCGTTGATGACGACGACCGAGGTGGAGAACTTCCCTGGCTTCGTCGATGGTGTGCAGGGTCCGGAGCTGATGGAGTCGATGCGGGCGCAGG